>JAGWTI010000015.1 GCA_028876065.1 Nitrospirota bacterium | reverse complement strand
TGGAAGGGCCATCGCTCAACGGATAAAAGGTACGCCGGGGATAACAGGCTGATCTCCCCCAAGAGTTCACATCGACGGGGAGGTTTGGCACCTCGATGTCGACTCATCGCATCCTGGGGCTGAAGCTGGTCCCAAGGGTTGGGCTGTTCGCCCATTAAAGCGGTACGAGAGTTGGGTTCAGAACGTCGTGAGACAGTTCGGTCCCTATCTGTTGTGGGCGGAGGAGAGTTGAGAGGGGCTCTCACTAGTACGAGAGGACTGTGAGGGACGGACCTCTAGTGTGCCGGTTGTCGCGCCAGCGGCAGTGCCGGGTAGCTATGTCCGGTAGGGATAACCGCTGAAAGCATCTAAGCGGGAAGCCTGCCTCAAGATGAGCTCTCCCGGGGCGCAAGCCCCCTAAAGACCACTCGTAGACCACGAGTTTGATAGGCTGGGTGTGGAAGGGCCGTAAGGCCTGTAGCTAACCAGTACTAATCGGTCGTGCGGCTTAACATTACGGTGCTCCTGACAGACGTGGTCTTCAAAGAATTGACGATTGACCGATTGGGTCATTGCCGATTGTCGGGAAATCTCCCAATGATCAAATGATTCAATCACGCAATGGTACAATTCTTCAGAGTTCCCGGTGGCCATGCCGGAGGGGTCACACCCGTTCCCATCCCGAACACGGAAGTTAAGCCCTCCAAGGCCGATGATACTGCTGCCGTGAGGCAGTGGGAAAGTAGGACGCTGCCGGGTTATTTTAGAAAGCCCGCTGATCGAAAGGTCAGCGGGCTTTTTGTTTTCCGGCGGCAGGAGGCTGCGGTGCACCAGGGCTCAATCACTCCCGCACCTCTCGGAGCGACCCTCCCGGGCTCTGGCGGGCGGAAACCTTCTGGAATTCCCACAGCCGCGATCGGACGATCGCGGTGCTTTGGTCAGTTCCAGCCTTCCTTCCCGCCAGTGCCACGGTGGGTGCCCCGCTCCTCCGGCGAAGGTCGCTCTGAGCCCTGGCACACCAGCGCCGGCAGCTTGAGAGGAGAGGGTGGCCGGTCGCCATTCGCTGTCACATGGCGACCGGCTTGCGGAACATATATGGTGACCGCCTTTATGATAATCGCCTTGGTTAAGAAGTTGACACGAGTCTCATGGAAAAGTAGCCTGTCCCATATTCCTTCTCCAAACACGTGGAGGTTCGTGAATGGATTGCTCTCAGGAGGAACATGGAGCTGGACACCTTACAGAAATGGTAAGAATCTGGACCGCAAATGAGAATTTTTGGAATGCCCAAATTGTTCCACTGATTCTTGCGCCACTTGAGAGGGAGGGTGGTTTGCATATGAACGGCACCATAGACCATGTTGTCGGTATCGCCTTTGGGCGCTCAGTTAAAACCTTCGAGGCCGTGCAACTCCTGACAAGCCCGCAGCGTACGCGGCGCCTCTGGGACGATGCTTTTGTGCTTACCCGAACGCACTATGAAACGTTCGTCACGCTAGAATGGATTTGTTTGGACCCTGAACACCGTGCACAGTTGCTGCTCGATGAGTTTGCACTGAAGCAAGCACACTTCCTTGAACAACTTGGGCAAGACCGAGATGAGATTAGACCGGAACAACGAGAGGGCATGCTCCGTGAAAGAGATGCTGTGCTTCGACGTCATGGAAGAGGGCCTGGCACGATGAGCTTACTTCCTAGACTGGAAGAGCGAGTTCGCGTTATTGTTGGTCCGCTGCGAGCAACGTATCCAAATCTAAACTGGGAATACGAATTCTACTATCGGGATGTATCTGGCTTCGCCCATCCAAGTGGATGGGGCTTGATCCTTTCACTCCAAGGCGATGTTGACGAAGTGCCAATGGTCGAAGCGTCCCCGCGAAGTGGTTACAACGCGGTTTTCTGCAACGCCACATGGTTTGTTAGAATCCTAAAGCGCTGGAACATGATCTTTCGTCGGATATCCGATGATACCTTGCAGAAGTGGCTAAACGAGTGGGGAGCGCGAGCGGGGCTAGCATAGGAGGAAAGAAATGGTGTCAGGAACCGTTTCTTGACCCCGAGGGATGAACCTCTGCTGGGTTAAAGCAAAGCCCGCTGATCGAACGGTCAGCGGGCTTTTTGTTTGTCTTTTGTTGTGCACTCATGACGTTGGATGATGCCTGCTTGTTCTGCTTGGCTGGCTTTAACGTCAATGAGCCGGAAGAATTGAAGCCCAGGCTGGTGGGGCTTCCTTCTTCTGGATGAGTAGATGCCCACATTTCAGGCTAACCAGACCGAGCTATTCGCTCGTATTTGCCCATACCTCTTAAGCTGCCGCATCTATTAAAGATTTCACCCTCTCAAGCCGATAAGGCAACGTGAGGGCGTGCTCTTCATGCCATCGGGGAGGGGTGGACTGTGCCTGTAACAGCCAAGAAGCGAAGCGGTCATCCGCTGCAGACTCAGCAGAAGGTGGAGCGGCGGCGGATTCCCGCCGGGCACCTAGCCCCGCTGAGTGAGGATAAGAGCCCAGCCTCCTTGGCCAAGAGACGCATTCTCATAGCGGACAAGGATCACCGTGCCCGGCAGCAGGTCCAGGAGCTGCTGGAACGGCAGGGATTGCAGGTGGATGTAGTCACCACGGCTGCTCTGGCGCTGAAACGGGTGCAGATCCGGGTCTACGATGCGATTTTCCTGGGGCAGGAAATCCCACGTATTGGCAGGCTGGAACTGACGGAGCGGATCGTCCGGCGTTACCCCAATGCGTCCGTCGTGTTGCTGGGGGACAGTCACAACAACCAGTTTCGCCGGCATGCGGTGAAGCGAGGGGCCTTGTACTGCTTGGCCACGCCAGTGAGCCGGGACATGCTGGAGATCGTCGTGCAGAGTTGCCTGGAGCGCACGCATCTCCTCAGGCAGGTCGCCGAGCTGCAACGGAAGACGATCCAGGACGATTTGACCACCACCTTCAACCGTCGGTACCTGGATGCGTATCTGGATGAGGAATTGGATCGGGTCCGGCGGTACAGGCGCACCTTGTCCATCCTGTTCTTCGATCTGGACCATCTGAAGGATGTGAACGACCGTCACGGTCACCTTGCGGGCAGCCTGGCCCTGCGCGAGTTGGCGCAACTCGTCAAGGGCAAGCTGCGCAAGAGCGACAGGATCTTCCGCTACGGCGGCGACGAATTCGTCGTGACGCTGCCGGAGACCGGGGCCGAGGGCGCTTTCTGCGTGGCGCACCGATTGCGGCGCCTGGTGCGGTCGCACCGGTTCCTGAGGACGTTGGGTCGGGGGGTCAGGCTTACGGCGAGCTTCGGCGTCGCGACGTTCCCCGAGGACGGAGCCGTACAAAAGGATTTGATCCGTGCCGCGGACCAAGCGATGTATCGCGTCAAGACCAGGACTCGGGACGGGGTGGCAAGTCGGAGCAAGATCGAAGCGGATAGGCTCGGAAGTGATGCAGGGCGAAGTCGGCTCGCCAGGGTTTAAGTGATGGGAATATTGGGCACAGGGTCTCACGACTCAAGTGTAGAAGCTTTCGCACCGATACAGCCTTCGATAGCACGCCCACCAGCTAGGCGGGCTACGACCAAGGAGTGTTCCGTGACACGAGTGCAACGGGCTCTCTTCCGAATCAGCATTGCCCGTGAGGGAACCGTTCGGCGGGGATCGGAGGTGGCTGCCTGCTCCATCACCGAACTGACCACCAAAGGGATGGGGCTCAGCACCGCTCTCCCCGTCTCCCAGGGGGACCAACTCGAAGTGACGTTTGCCCTCACTGACGGGGCGCCCATCTGCTGTCACATTCTCGTGACCCATACCGTCCCGCCCCGCCTGGGAGGACGTATTACCTCCATTTCCGCCGCGCACGACAGTCAGCTCGCGCAGTTCATCGATCAGCACATCGCGACCACGCTCTCTCCTATCTAGCTGCCTTCAGCCGCCGAACAGGATACCGCACAGCTATCCGATACCGAAGGTGTGGGGTGCCTCATCAGGAATTTTCTGCGACATGGCGACTTACGTCATACCGTGTGGGCGGGAGCCGGGGCGAGCGAGGCGGGAGACGTGCCAGGAACGTCAGGAAGCCGCGTACGACCGGCCTATTTGCCCTGCTTCGCGGGCTTCTGCTCTGACTGCGTATCTTTGCCGGTGAGTTTTTTGACCGTTTCCCCGATGGCCGGGCCGATTTTGGGGATCTCCTTCTCGATGTTCTGCCCCGCGCTCTTCAGCCCTCGCCCTAGATCGTCCACGGTGAGACCTTTCTTGTCCTCTTGCTTCTGGGCCTCGCCGGCCTGTGCCGCCGCGCCTGTCGCCGCGCTGCACCCCAAGGCCACACAGCAGATGATGGCTCGTACTGTCCTCATGGTCCACCTCCTCGTCGGCCAGTATAGCATGTGGAGGCGTGTGGCCCGCGGGGACCTGGATCGCATCACGGTGTGCCGGTGTGAGGCTGACGGTCATCGTGGAGCAGGGGCACGAAGCGCACGGGGATGAGGTCGGTCCGTTCATACCCGTCTTTGGTGCGGCGGTAGAGGGTCAGTTTCTGGAAGGACGCTCCGAGGGGAAGAATCAGGCGTCCTCCAAGCGCCAGCTGGTCGAGGAGCGGTTGGGGAACCTGGTCCGTGGCGGCCGTGACGATGATGGCGTCGAACGGCGCTTCTTCCGGCCAGCCTCGATAGCCGTCACCCGCCCGCACGATGACGTTCACGTAGCCGAGTTCCGCCAGGCGCTGCGCCGCCTGCTTCGCCAGGGGCTCCACGAGCTCGATCGTGAAGACTCGCGACGCGAGTTCGGCCAGCACGGCAGCCTGGTATCCCGAGCCGGTTCCGATCTCGAGCACCTTCTCCCGCCCCTGTAACGCGAGTGCTTCGGTCATGAACGCGACGACGGCGGGTTGCGAAATCGTCTGCCCGTGCCCGATCGGGAGGGGCCTGTCGGCGTAGGCGAACCGGGCGTGCGAATCCGGAACGAAGCGATGACGGGGGACGCGGCGCAACGCGGCGAGCACGCCGGGGTCCGTGATGCCGCGCGGGACGATCTGATCGGCGACCATGGCATCCCGTTCGGTTTGGCGGGAGGGATCCGCCATCACCACACCATCCTGAGAGTTCGTGCAGCTGAGGAGCAGGAGCGCGAAACCCGTCAGGGCGATTGTCGGGCGCCGACATGTCACGATGCCGGTTCTCCAAGACAAGCAGCGAGACCCGTCTACTGGGCAGCGGTTGCCTCGTCGACGAGTCAGAACGGGAACGGCGGACACAAGGCGACTGGCGCCGGCATGGCGGAGGCGCGCTAACGGCCCCGGTCGACCGATGCGGCCAAGTCTTGCAGAGCCTGCGAAATCCGGACCGGGTAGGGCGCGCCGTCCTGCAGCGTCCGCAGCGGCTCCGGTATGTGCGCAAGCGCGCCGGCGATCGAGGCCCGGATGTCGGCCGGCTGGCGCGGAGCCGTCAGCCGTTTGCCTGCCTGCATGACCGGCTGGAGCAGCGCGGTGCCATCCTGTGTGTCGCTCTCCAGCGTGACGATGTCGCCGGCCATCCGGCCGTCCGGCCCATACGTCCGATAGACCTGCTTTCTTCCCGGCCAGGTGGCCTTCCCTTCCGACCGTTTCCGACACGGTCGTCCCGCATACTCCTGCAATTTGTAGGCGCAATCCATGTATGGCGCATCGGAGGATGTCGTGACGTGTGTGCCTACCGCGAAGGCGTCGATCGGCGCCTCCGCCTCGACGAGGCGTCGCAGGGCTGCTTCGTCGATGTTGCCGCTGGCGAGTATCTGCACGTGTCGCAAGCCTCCGTCATCCAGGATGCGGCGGACTTGGCGCGCATGGGCGGCGAGGTCGCCGCTGTCGAGGCGGACCCCGGTGATCGTGATGCCCCGTTGTGTCAGACGAGGCGCCAGGGCTACGACTTTTTCTGCGGCGGCTTCCGTGTCGTAGGTGTCCAGCAGCAAGACGACGTTGTCGGGATGCGACCGGGCGAAGCGCTCGAACGCGTCGCTTTCGTCGGTGTGGGCTTGGACAAAGGAATGAGCCATCGTGCCGTACACGGGGATGTTGAATTGCGCGCCGGCCAGCACTGTCGCCGTGCCGACGAAGCCGGCCAGATAGCTGGCCCGTGCGGCGAGCAGGCCGGCCTCCGCGCCGTGGGCGCGGCGCAGTCCGAAATCGATGAGCGGTTTGCCCTGCGCCAGCAACACGAGCCTGGCTGCTTTCGACGCGATCGCCGTCTGAAAATGCAGCAGGTTGATCAGGCGGGTTTCGACGAGTTGCGCCTGGGGCAGCGGCGCGATCAGGCGCAGGACCGGCTCGTTCGGGAAGAGCGGGGTGCCTTCCGGCATCGCCTGGACATCCCCCCCGAAGCGGAGGCGTGCCAGGTAATCCACGAACGAGGCGGACACTTTCCCGCTCGTCTTCAGCCAATCCAGTTCCCAGTCCGAGAAGCGGAGCGTTTCGAGATACTCGATTACTTGCTCCAGGCCGGCTGCCAGCAAGAATCCACGATGGGCCGGCAGCTTGCGGACAAAGAATTCAAACACCGCCGGCTCCTCCATGCCCTGTTCGACGTAGGTCTGGAGCATGGTGAGTTGGTAGAGATCGGTCAGGAGAGCGCTCTGCGGGGGGAGCGGCGGGCCGGTCACGATGCCAAATCCTCGAAGCGAGCCGGCGTGGCGCCTAAGCGCAACATCTCCGCTTCCGCGTTCGCGCCGTCGTCCGGATGGACGTTCACGGACCGGATCGCGTCCCGCAGCAGGACGACCGCGTAGCCGAGCGCCAGGGCATCCTTGACCGTATTCAGGACGCAGTAGTCCGTGGCGATGCCGCCGATGAACAGGCGTCGCACGCCCTGGGCGTGGAGCGCGGCATCCAGCGTGGTGCCTTCAAAGGCGGAATAGGCCTCTTGGTCGGACGCGGTGGCCTTGTGCACGATGACCACGGAAGGAGGCAGGGGAAAATCGGGAGGCGCGTCCGCGCCGATGGAGCCGGCGATGCAGTGCGGCGGCCAGATTCCCCCCTGGTCGCGGAACGAACAGTGGTCGGCCGGGTGCCAGTCGCGACCGGCGAAGATCGGGAGGCTGTGCGACTGAAAGAGGGCGAGATAGTGGAGCAAGACCGACACGATCTCATGCCCACGCGGGACCGCGAGGCTTCCGCCGGGCAGGAAATCGTTCTGAATGTCCGCGACGAAGAGGGCGTCGCCTCGCTCGAGTTTCACAGGGAACCTCTATCGCGCGTCTGCGTTCCCGCTGCAAGAGCAGGTGGGCGGCAACCACCAGTTCTGGAGATCCGCGCAGTGCAGCGTGCCAATGCCGGGAGGCGGAGTCTGCTCTGCCGCCGGCCACCTCTCTGGGCGCAAGTATAGCACGTTAGGCTTGCGTCGCTTGCAAAGGGCTCTTCCCAAAGGGGCCTGTGCTCCTCTAGAAAGGATGGCCTGGCCCAGGCGCCTTGCTCATCGGAAAGGCGCAATGCTAGCATGGCAGCGCACCGAAGTGAACGAGGGCAGCCGGATGCAGCGAGCGATCATTGGATTCGGCAAGGGGGAGACCGGCATGGAAGTGCAGGTATCGGTCAGCGACCTGGCCGGGAATCCCGATGCCCCGTTCGTCATCGTCGGGACCGTCAAGGAACCGGGGCACATGCCGGGCGCCGTCGTCGCGCTCAACCCGTTTGTGGCTGCGACCAAATTCGCGATTCAGATGAACGTGTCGGAACGGGACGTGGAGCAAACCGCCAAGGAAATCGTACAAGAAATGCTGAAGTATCGGGACAAGTTCAAGTCGGAGACCGGGGCTCCCGGACCGGCTCAATAAGTCGGCTGGCGGTTATCGAGGCGATGTGGATGATGCCGAAATACGAGAGTTGTCACAGGGCTGGCGCTGCGCTTTCCCGACCCTGCTTGTCCGTGCTGCTGATCCTGTCTTTCTGTTGCTGGCAGGGGGATCTTCGGCAGGCGCGGGCTGAGGTGGAGGTGCTGACTGGCACGTCGTTGACCATCGACGGGCGGGTCATTTCGGATCGCGCGGCCGTGGTCGGACATCCCGCCGTGAAAGAAGTGCTGGCCGCCTTTGGACGGGCGGAGGACGCCCTGCAGAAGCAGGATCTTGAAGCCCTGATGCGCTTCTATGCCGCCGGCTACAATTACAACGGGTTGAAGCAAGCCGATGTCCGACGTGTGTGGGGCGAAGTCTTTGATCACTTTCGGGCGATCGCGTCGACGCATCACTTTACGGAGGTGAAGGTGGTGCAAGGCGGGTCTCATCCCCGCGTGGAATTGACCTGCACGGGTGGGCTCTATGCGGTGGAGAAGGCGAGCGGCAGGCGCGTCACGATCGATAGCTGGTTCCGCGAGGTCCACTATCTGATCAAAGAAGGTGGAACATGGCATTTTCTGGGCAATGCGGGGAATGCGCCGACCGAAGCGCCGGCTTGGTCCGCGCCCCATCACCCGCTGTTTTGACGAACCGCCGCGCGGCTATGACCGGAGGCAGGAAGACAGGCCGCGCCCTCGTCGGCTCCCTGCTGGCGTTGCTGATCTTGTCGTATGCGGGGCCGGTGCATGCGCTGTCCGGCACGCTGGACGCGTTGTGGCAGGATAGGAATCCGGTGCCGCGCGGGGAGTGCCTCCATTTTCTGGTCAAAGCCTGGCCGTATAAAGTCTACCGCGGCCGGACCTCGCCGCACGACTGTCTGGTCAAGGCGATACGCGATTACCGCAATGGCGATCACGAGGAGGCGATGGGGTGGCTGCAAGCGGCTTTCTGCCCCGATCGGGAAGCCCAGCAAAATCTGGTCAAGCAGGCGCCTGCCGTTTTGGATTATTTGCTCACGACGTATGGTTCGGAGGTGGGGTAGGAGCCGCCGGCCAGGTCTCGGCTGGTTCGGGCTGACTATCTCCGCACCCGGATCGTCGCCGTGCGCGTGAACTTGCCCCGCAGATCGTCGGTGTCGAGCCAGACATTGAACTGCACGTTGCCTGGCTTGGCAAAGCACAGGCTGGCGGACCGTTGAGGCGGAATCGTGACAAAGTCCTGAAGTACGCCGAACGAGCTGAAGCCCTTTTGACAAGAGACTTCCTTCAGCGGACTGCTCCCCAGAAAGCCGACGTGTACCGGCTCCGAGCGGAGATTGACCCATCGAATTTCATCGCCCATCGCGACGAACATTTCGTGGGGCGAGACTTGCTCCTCGATGGTGATCTCGCGGACGGTGCCGGTGCGGCTCGTTTCCGGAAGAGTCGAACAGCCGAGAGGCGTCATGAGGAGCCACGCAACCAACGGGATTGATCTCAGCCCTGGGCGCTTCCTTGCGTCCATATCTCCTCCGTGTCGATGGAGAACCAGCAAGATAGGTGCCGGTTCGCCCTGGTTCAGGAAGAGGCCACAAGCGGGACATTTGCGTCATGAGCTGAGCCGCTCTGGCCGAATCATGGAGACGGCGAGCACTTCCGCACGTGAGCGTTCGTTCACTTTCGCACCCGAGCGTCGGATTGCCCTGTCCGGTGTGGAATGTTCCGCGATGTCGGCTTTCCATAGTTTCAGGGAAAGCCTTTTGCTAGGATAGGCCGCCCGAAGTGCTGCCCGATGTTCCGGAATGCACTCAACGCTTTGCGAGTTCTTCCCCATGATCGTCTGGTTCGTCATTCTCTATCTGCTTCTTTCGCTCGGGATCGGGATGTATGCCGGGACCCGCGTGCACAACGCCAAGGATTTTGCGGTGGCCGGTCGTACCCTGCCGTTGCCGATCGTCACCGCCACGGTGTTTGCCACCTGGTTCGGCGCCGAGACCGTCCTCGGCATCTCCGCGACGTTCGTCAAGGAGGGGTTGCGCGGGGTGGTGGCCGATCCCTTCGGGTCCAGTTTGTGCCTGATTCTCGCCGGACTGTTTTTCGCCCGCCGCCTCTACCGTATGAATCTGCTCACCATCGGCGATTACTATCGGTTGCGGTATGGCCGTTCGGTGGAAGTGCTGTGCACGCTCTGTATCGTGGCTTCCTATTTGGGGTGGGTGTCGGCTCAAATTAAGGCCCTCGGCTTGGTCTTTCATGTGGTCTCGGACGGCTCGGTGTCTCAGTATCTGGGCATGATGATCGGCACGGCGATCGTGCTGACCTATACCACCTTCGGCGGCATGTTCTCGGTGGCGATTCTGGACTTCGTGCAAATCACGGTGATCATGGGGGGCATGCTCTATATCGGGCATGTCATCAGCGGCCTGACCGGCGGGATCGGGGCGGTGATCGCCCATGCGGCTGCGGCCGGCAAGCTGGATTTCTTCCCGGAGGCGAGCCTCACTGCCTGGGTTCCCTTCCTGGGAGCTTGGATGACCATGATGCTGGGTTCGATCCCGCAGCAGGACGTCTTTCAACGGATCACCTCGGCCAAGGACGAGAAGACCGCCATACGCGGGTCGGTGCTGGGCGGTACCCTGTATTTTCTGTTCGCCTTTGTGCCGATGTTTCTGGCCTATTCGGCCACGCTGGTGGACGCCACCATGTTCGGCGCATTGTTGCAACAGGACTCGCAACTGGTGCTGCCGACCTTGATCCTGCAGCACACGCCGGTTCCCGCCCAGATCATCTTTTTCGGCGCCGTCCTCTCGGCCATCATGAGTTGTTCGAGCGCGACCTTGCTGGCGCCGTCGGTGGCGTTCAGCGAAAACATCGTCAAGGGGCTGGTCCCGGGCATGAGCGACCGAACGTTCCTGCGCATGATGCGGACGGTGTTGGTGTGCTTCGCCTTGGTGGTGTTGGCCTTCGCGCTCAATTCCCAGGCGACCATCTTTAAAATGGTGGAAAACGCGTACAAGGTGACCCTGGTGGCCGCCTTCGTCCCCCTGTTCGCCGGACTCTACTGGAAGCGGGCGACCAACCAGGGAGCCCTGTGCGCCATCGTCGCCGGCCTTGCGACCTGGGTTTCGCTCGAATGGTTCGGGCCGCAGGGCTCCGTATGGCCGCCGCAGTTGGTCGGGTTCCTCATGGCCGGAGCCGGCATGGTGGCCGGCTCGTGGCTGTCCGGTTGTGGATTGGCGGCGGAGGTGTCCGGCCATTCCAAGACAAGCCAATAACCCGGTGGCCGTTCCCCGCCTTTCATTGCAATCACCCCGTGATTCTCCTAGAATTCCCACAGCATCCGTGTCGTGAACCCTGTAGGTGAACCCTTGCGGGAAGCTACGGAAGTCGCCCCGGCAGCGCGCGGGCCAGGGGCTGTACTGGCCTGGGCGGGCCGCAAGGTCATGGCTTGGTACGCCTATGTCGCCGATCTGATGGCGCTGGTGTATCTGTCCCTGCGCGAGTTGGCCAATCCCGTCGCACGGGTGCGGCGGACGGCCTCCGGCGTGATCTTGCGGCAAATTCTCTTTACGGGCGTCGATGCCTTGCCCGTCATGAGCGCCATCGCGTTGATGGTCGGGATCATTATCATCACCCAAGCCGGTACCCAGTTGCCGAAAGTCGGCGCCGGCGATCAGATCGGCACGATCATCGTGGTCACGGTGATTCGCGAATTGGGGCCCTTGCTGACGATGTTCGTTGTGGTCGGGCGATCCGGTTCCGCGATCACGACCGAACTGGGCTACATGCGCGTCGGGCAGGAAATCACCGCGTTGGAACTGATGGGCGTGCAAGTCACCCGGTTCATCGTGATGCCGCGGATGATGGGGATGATCCTCTCCATGATCTGTTTGACCCTGTATTTCGATACCGTGGCCGTCCTCGGCGGATTCGTCGTCGCCAAGTTCAAACTGACGGTGCCCTTTGCCGCCTTCGCCAAAGCCGTGATGCAGTCGCTCTCGGTGAGGGACCTCGCAGTCACGGCGACGAAAGGCGTGTTGTTCGGCACGGCCGTGGCCGCGATTTGCTGCCACCACGGGCTGTCCGTGCGCTCGTCGTTTACGGAGGTGCCGCAGCAAACGACCAGGGCCATGATCAACTCCCTCAAGATTTGCCTGGTCTTGGATATCCTGGTGACCGTGACGGCGTATTTTTGACATGCCGATTCTGGAGCTGGCCGGCGCAAGGGTCGAAATGGAGGGGCATGGCGGATGGTCCGACCTGACCCTGTCGCTCGAAGCGGGCGAGGCCTGCGCCTTGATCGGACCGAACCGGAGCGGCAAGAGCCTGGCCTTGAAGCTCTGTGCCGGGCTGGTCACGCCGGAGCAGGGCACCGCGAGATTGTTCGGGCAGGATCTGAGCGCCCTCGACGAAGAGGAAATGGCGGAGTTGCGCACACGAGTGGGAACGGTCCTGCAGGCGCCGGGGCTGCTCAGCAATATGACCGTCTATAACAACGTGGCGCTCCCGTTGCGGTACCACCGGGGCCTGTCCGACGAGGAGATCGAGCCGCTGGTCATGGCCCGTCTGGAGGCTCTGGGGGTGGCGGAGTTCCGCCATCGCTTTCCCGCCGAACTGAACCAGGGGGAAGCCCGTTGCGTGGCGATCGCCAGGGCCCTGTCGCTGGATCAGGAACTGTTGCTCTTGGACGATCCGCTGGAAGGATTGGATGCCATCTCCATCAGGCGTTTGGGGGAATTGCTGCGGACGCAGCGGCAGGCCCGGTCGCTGACGATCTTGGCGACGACCCGCCGGGCTTCGGCCCTCCTGACGATGGTGGATTGGCTGGCCTTCATGCGGGATGGGCATATCCACAGTCAAGGACGCTATGCAGAGCTGCTGGCGTCGGCCGACGAAGCCATGAAGGACTACTTGCAATAATCTGTCGTGTGCCTGGGGGTTCTACCGGAGAGAGGGGTGGGCTATGCAAATGCACTATTCACACAAATTGTCCGGGCAGCGCATGGCGCAGCTTGTGGGCGCCTTCGTGCTGGTTCCCCTGCTGGGGTTGATCGTCGTCGGCATCTTCATGCTCAAAGCCGAACATGTGTTCGATGAAAAGTATCAGCTTCACGCCACGCTGAATAAGTCCTACGGCCTGGCGCCGGGCGATCCGGTGGTGATCTCCGGTCTGCCGATCGGGCGGGTCAAAACCGTGGAGTTCGCGGACGGCGGCACCGTGGCCGTGACCTTTCAGATTCTGAGCCGCTACCAAGCGATGGTGCGGCAGAATTCCGTGGCCAGCATCACCAAGAGCGGCGTGGTCATGGGGCAGAGCCAAGTGGAGGTCGCCATGGGCGACCAGCGCCAGCCGGTTCTGGCCGACGGCGCGACGATCCGCGTACAAGCGCCCACCGACTATGCGGCCTTGCTCAACGAGGTGCGCTCCGAGGTGAAGCCGGTTCTGGAATCCGTGCAGCGGACGGTGCTGCGGGTGGAGGACATCACCAAGGACATGCAGCAGGCCGTACAGACCGGCGGCCGGACGCTGGCCCAGGTCGAGCAGGCGACGCGGGAGTTGCCGGCGGTCATGGCGTCGGTGCAGCACAGCGTCAAATCGGTGGAGCAGACGACGGCGGAATTGCCGGACCTGGCCGGGTCGGTCCGGCACACGCTGGGGAAGGTCAACGGCATCGTGACCGATGTGAAAGCCACGACCGCCAAGCTGCCCCCGCTTGTGACGACGGCGCAGGAGGCCGTCAACGACATCAAGGCGTCCACCGAATCCATGAAGGCGATCAGCAAGGACATGCCGCCCATGGTCCGCACCGCCCATGCCGCCCTGGACGATGTGAATACCATCGTCAAGGGCGCCAAACGAACGTTCCCGGTCAGCACCATGATCAAGAATGCGGAGCCGCCGGAACCCTCCGGTCGGGCCGGCGGCGGGCCGGCAAGCCTGAGGGGAGATCAATTGCCCCAGTGAAGGTGGTTCGGCTGACAAAGGGCCTGGTCCTTGCCTGTGGCGCCTGCATGTTGGTGGCCTGTGCCGCCGGAGCTCCGCCGGAGCCGGCCCCCGAATGGGGGAGCAAGATCCTCGATCTGTATGCGCGCGGGCAACGGCTGGCGGAGCAGGGCGAACTGGAGCGGGCCAGAAGCGCCTACGAGGAGTCCCGATTACTGGCGGAAAGCTTGGACGACCTGCCCGGCTTGACCCTGGCGCTGAACGGCCTCGGGTCCGTGGCGTTGGCGGAAGGGCAGGTGCGCGAAGCTCTGGCGTTGCACCAACAGGCCGTGGATATAGCCCGGCACCTCGGGCGAGCCGATGTGCTCGTCGATTCGTTGGCTCACCTGGGCACGGCGTCTCAGGTGGCAGGCGAGGCGGCAAGGGCCGCATCCTTGTATGCACAGGCCTTGGCGGAAGCCCGCTCGACAGAAAACCGGCACAGCGAGGCGGTGTTGCTCAACAATATCGGGTTGCTGGAACTCAAAGCCGGTGAACGAGCCAAGGCAGACGCCTCTTTCAAGGCGGCCCTGGCCATCAACCAGGAGTTGCAGGATCGGCCGGCTCAGGCGGCCAATCTGGCCAATCTGGGCTTGCTGGCCGAACAGGCCGGGCAATGGGGCGAGGCCCAGGGACGGTTCGAAGCGGCTCTGGAGTTGGATAAGGCAAGCGAGCACCGGGCTGCCGTCGCCGCAGACTTGGCCGGGTTGGCGCGCGTGCTGCAGCAACAACACCAACAAGAGGCGGCGTTGAACTATGCGCAACGGGCCTACTGGAGCTATCGCGCGATCGGCGACATTGCCAAAGCCCTGGCGGAGCTGAATCGAGCCATGGTGCTCTTGCGTGAGCAAGGGCGGCAACGGGAAGCGTCCCAATTCGAAGCCGAGTTCAACAGCCTGCGTGAGTCGGCCAGCCGGTCGGATGCCGTCCATCCCTAGCCGAATTCCAATGGCCGCAGGTGTGTCTAAGTGCTTGTACAATTGACTTTTTTCTGGTTTCCTCCTATCCTTTGAGGCGCCTACCTGTTCTAACTCGCACGATGCGCAGAATCACTCAATGCGCGGGGTTATCGCCAGGCATGTATTGCCCTCGTCACACGATCGGAATGCGCATGAGGCGGGTGCTTCTCCTCTTGTTTTTGTTCGCCATGGGGGCCATAGGGAACGGGGCGGCTTGGGCTGAACCGGCGGCCGGGGTCTGGGTGACGGCCGAGGGCATGGCCCCCTTTCTGAGTGAAATGTCCTTGGACGAAGTGCGGGGCAAGGCGCGGGACGAAGCCAGGCGGAATGCCATCGAGCAAGCCGTAGGGCTGTTCGTGCGCGGCACCACCGTCTTGCACAATTCCATGATCACGGATGAGTTGGTGTCCTCCGTGGCGCGAGGCGTGATCGAGGAAGAACAGTGGCTCGAAGAGCATATCGAGGAAATTTCCGACAAACGGCCTGGCCCGAAACTGGCGGTGTGGCACAGCAAGGTCAAAGCGAGGGTCCGCCCGGTCCGTGTGGAACGACGGGCTGGATTCAGTCTGCGTGCCTCGCTGAACAAGACGGTCTTTCAGGAAGGGGAGGAGGCCTTGATCAAGGTGCAATCCAGCCAGCCCGCCTACCTGCACGTGTTTAGCGTCACGCAGGACGGCTCGGTGACGTTGCTCCTGCCCAATCGCTTCCGCACCGATAATTTGTTCCAAGCCAACCAGGACTATTTCGTGCCGGACGAGCGCCTCCGAGCCCTCGGCGTCAAGCTGCGTGTGCTGTTGCCCAAGAACGCCAAGCGAGCGATGGAGTATATCAAGGTGATCGCGACGAGAAAGGCGATCGCCTTGGTATCCGACAAGCCGCCGAACGGGGTGTTCCAAACCTTTGAGGGGATGGACGTGGGCATGATCCGTGACGTCGTGAAGCGGCTGGCCGAACTCGACGACGAAGACTGGACCGAGACGACGTTGCCCTATGAAGTCCGCCAATAAGGGACGCGCGATGGAACGGCGGCTGAGACCGGTTGTCTTGGGTGCGGCGCTGACGGCCTGGGCAGGTTTCTCAGGCGGGTTCGCGCAGGCCCAGTCCGCCGATCCCTTTGAGCAGATCAACAAGCGGTTTCAAGAGCGCAAAAGCGCCGGAGAGGAGTCGCTGCAGAGCATCCAGGACCAGTTCCAAGCCAAGCGCGCGGCAATGGAAGGGCAGTGGCGGAAACGGGAATTGGAAATCGAACAACGCTGGCAGGACCGGAAGCGGGCCATCGAGCAAAAATGGGCCCAGGCCCAACGCTCGACCCGGAAGGAATGGGTGGACTATTCACCCGGCAACGATTCGCGCAGCATCGTCAACTTCGAAGAGGGGACGGTCGAGATCGCGACCTTGGTTCCGGCCGCAAAGCCGGGCCGCCCGTCGCCGGAGCAGCTGGCCGCGGCTCAGGCGGAGATTGCCAGGCAATTGGAACAGATCCTGTCGGAAAAGGGGGACGCCAAACGGGCGATTCTGGCCGGCCAGATGACCACCAGCAAGGGCAGGCCGGTCGAGCCCAAGACCGCCAAAGCCTTTGTGCAGCAGGAGGTGCTTCCGAACCTGGTCGTGGACGAGAAACCGACCGAGTCGCGAGACGGCGTGTCCCGGGTGCAGGTTACGGCGAAGGTGAACATGACGCCGGACCACCTCAAGAAGCGGGCCCGGCAGTACCTGGACACCGTGCAAGCCGAGTCCCGCCGCCGACAACTCGATCCTCGCCTGGTTCTGGCGGTCATCCAAACCGAGTCGTACTTCAACCCCAAGGCCCAATCGCAGGCTCCGGCGTACGGACTGATGCAGTTGGTGCCCAGGACGGGCGCCAGGGATGCCTATAACTACATCTACAACGACGACAAGGTGCTGGACGACGAGTACTTGTTTCAGCCGGCGCAGAACGTGGAGCTGGGGGCCGCGTATCTCTACTTGCTGATGAATAAAAGCTTCTCGGACGTGCCGCCGGGGGACAAGAAGAACTATCTGGTCATCTGCGCCTACAACTGGGGCCCGGGCAACATTCGCAAGAAGATCATGGGGCCCTATCGGGTCCAGGACATGCAAGGGGAGGAGCTGTTTGCCGTGTTGACGGAAAAGACGCCGGAGGAAACGAGAAATTACCTCAAGCGGGTCACGGAGCGTATGGGGCTCTACGAAGAGCTGCTGGGACGGTGAGCGCTTCGCGGCGCTGAAACGGGATCGGATTACAGAACAAGGAGGCGATAATGAATCAGCGAACGACACATCGGAGCGTGGCCCTGTGCCTGGCCGGGCTCTTGCTCTTCGTCAATGCCGCATCGGCTCAGGTGGGCGGCCGGGTGGGCGACGTCATCGAATCGATGGGCAACGGCGGGGTGGATTGGACGACGGGCATGATCACGGCCACCGGCCTGGGGGCGCCGCCTGAAAACGCGGTCAACCGGGCTCAGGCCAGGGCCATGGCCGAACGGGCCGCTTTCATCGTGGCCACCCGCAACTTGCTCGAGGTCGTCAAGGGGATTCGCGTGGATTCCGCCACGTTGGTGGAAAACTTCATCGTGAGCAGCGACATCATCAAGACGGAGGTCAGCGGCTTCGTCCAAGGCGCGCAGATTCTCAAGAAACAGGCAAATCCGGACGGGTCGGTTGAAGTGCTGGTCGGGGTGAAGCTGCAGGGCGATCTCCTGAATACCATGATCCCGAAACAGACCGGCGGCGGGATGCCGGTGCCGCCGGCCCAAGCCCCGGCCGCGCCGATGCCCGTTCCGCAAGCATCCAACGGGACGGCGTATACCGGGTTGATCGTGGACGCCCGCGGCACCGGCGTCAGGCCCGCCATGGTGCCCAAGATCCGGAACGAGGAGGGGCGGGAGGTCTATGGATCCTCGTTCGTCAACCGCCAGTATGCGGTGGAGCAGGGCATGGTGGGGTACTTGAAGGATGTCGCCGCGGCGCAATCCAATCCGAGGGTGACGGATCGTCCCTTGGTCGTCAAGGCGATCAAGACCGACGGACCGAACAAGACCGATCTGGTGATCAGCAACGCCGATGCGCAAACGTTGCACGGTATGAAAGAACATCTCTCCTTCTTGGAGAAGGCCCGCGTGATGGTGGTCTTGGATTAACCGCCGTATCGCGTGCAAAGGAGATTGGCGATGAATACGATCAATAGGACATGCAGCGGGACATGGCGGGGATGGGCGCGCACGTTGGCGGCGCTGTGTCTGCTTGGATTGGCGGCCTGCGCAGAGGAAGGGGTCAAGCCCGAGGCGGCGCTGGATACGCCGGAGCATCACTATTCGACGGGCCTCAGGCTGTTCGACAAGGCCGATTACGACGGGGCCATGAAAGAATTTACCAGGGCGGTGGCGCTTGATGCGGATTACGCTCCAGGCCACGCGGGGATGGGGCTCGTGTATGGGCAAAAGCGGGCGTTCAGCCAGGCCTATGAATCGCTCGACAAGGCGCGAGGGTTGCAGAAGCCGCCGATGGTCGTGGCGCAGGTGATGAAAATCCGTGTACTGACGATGGAACGTGGCGACGACTGGCTCAAGGACGCCGAGTCCGAGTACAAACACGGGGCCAAGATCGATCCGCAGAACGCAGCGCTGCATTACTACATGGGGCGGGCCTACCGGATGGGCTTTGAATTCGACAAGGCCGCCGAGCATTTCAAGGCGGTGCTGGACCTCAATAGAGACCTTGTCGGAGACGCGGATCGGGAGTGGAAACTGGTGCAGAAGATTCAGCGCGCCGCGCCGGGCACGAAGATCGGCAAGGAGATTGCGCTCATCGACCAGATCAGCCGCGCCGACGTGGCGGCGCTGTTCATCGAGGAATTGGGACTGGATCGCTTCTATGAGAAACGTGGCAAGACCTTCGATTCGTCTTTCAAGGCGCCGGGACAAACGTTCCAAGCGGATAAGGTGGTCGCGATGGAGCCGGCGACGGATATTGCGACGCATCCGCTCAAGGCCGATATCGACACGGTCGTGAAGCTCGGCGTGCGGGGACTGGAGCCGTCACCGGACCATAAATTCGAGCCGAGCAAGCCGATCACGAAGGCGGAATATGCCACGATGCTCGAAGACATTATGATTCGGATTACCAACGACGACAAGCTGGCCACGCAATATTTCGGGCAGAAGTCCCCGTTCCCGGACGTGCGACCGGATCTGTACTACTTCAATGCCGCCATGATCATGACCAGTCGGGGCATTCTTGAAGCCGACAAGGTGACCGGAGAGTTCGGCGCCAGTCAGCCGGTCAGCGGCGCCGATGCGCTTCTGGCGATCCGGATGTTCAAAGAGTCCCTGAAAATCTAAGCGACCGACGCGGGAGGAATGGCTGTGAAGAGACGCATGCGAGTGACAAGCGCCGGCCTGATCCTGGCATGGGCCTGTCTCGTGGGGCTGTCCGGGCCGGCCTGGGCGCAGGGCGTGGCGCTGGATACGGTCGAGCGGAGCGGCTCCGGCATGGTCAATTGGACCGAAGGATGGATTCAATCCACGGGCTTGGGCGCGCCGCCTGAGAAGTCGTCGGGCCCGGGTCAGGCCAGGGCGATGGCCCAGCGGGCCGCCTATGCCGTGGCGGTCAGAAATCTCCTTGAGGCTGTGAAAGGGGTCCGCGTGGATTCCGCAACCCTGGTGGAGAACTATATCGTCACGAACGACGTCATCAAGACGCAAGTCAACGGGTTTGTCCGAGGCGCCCAGGTGGTCAAGACCGACGTGCAGTCGGACGGCGGAGTGGAAGTCACGGTGCGGGTGCCTCTCTGGGGAGCGGATTCGCTGCTCAACGCCTTTGTGTCGGAAAAGGGGTTGCAGCCGAAGGACCTGCCGCCTGATTCCATGGCCGGCGACGGGGCGACGGGCCTGGTGATCGATGCCCGTGGCTTGGGCGTCAAGCCGGCCTGTTTTCCCGCAGTCGTGGACGACAAGGGGCAGGTGGTCTACGGTCCGGAGACCGTCGACAAGGCCGAGGCGGAGAAACAGGGGATGGTTCAATACCGCACGCTGCCCAAAGACGCCAAGATCTCATCGTGGTTCGGAGAAGAGGCCTATGTGATCCGGCCGGTCCAACTGTCGCCGATGCCCCGGGAGGGGCGGCGACCGTTGAAAATCAAGGGCGTCGACAAGGCCGGCGCGCTCAAGGCCAATATCATGATTAGCAGCGATGACGCGCAGAAGATCCGGGGAGACGGGCAGATGAAGGGCGTCTTGGGACGCTCGCGGGTGGTCGTTGTGACCGATCCCTTGATCGGAGGCATGGAAGGGAGGGCGCCGGAGGCGTCGCCGGAGACGGACGGTCTGTTGGCTGCGCTGTCGGACGAGTCCCGATGAAAAGGGAGCGGGTATGCTGAGCGCGATACGATTGCTGCCGCTTCTGTTGTTGGCGAGCGTGACGCTCACTGCCTCGGTTCCGGTTCTGGCCGAGAGCGACGGTGCCGCTATCGAACCGGCCGGGCCAGGGATGGTGAACTGGACGACGAAGATTGTCACGGCGGTAGGCCTCGGCGCGCCGCCGGAAAAGGCCTCGAGTCCTGGGCAGGCCAGAGCCATGGCGGAGCGCGCGGCCTTTTCCGTCGCCATCCGGAATCTGCTCGAAGCCGTGAAGGGGATTCAAGTGGATTCGGCCACGTTGGTGGAAAACTACGTCGTCAAAGACGATGTGGTCAAGACCCGCGTGACCGGTCTGGTCAGAGGGGCGCAAGTGATCAAGAAAGAGGTGCAGCCGGACGGTGGGGTCGAGGTGACGGTGGGAGTGTCTCTCACCGGCGAACTCTTCGATGCGGTGGTGTCCAAAGGGTTCGGTCGGAAGGTTCCGGCAGCCGAACCGGTTCATCCGGCTCCCAGGACCCCTGAGCCAGCGCCTACGCCCAGAGCTCCCGCCGAACCGCCGCCGACCGTGGTTGCCGCGGATGCCTATACGGGGTTGCTGGTGGATGCCCGCGGCCTTGGGCTCAGGCCGGCCCTGGCGCCCAAACTGCTGGATGAGCAAGGGAAAGAATTCTATGCCAGCGAAGTCCTCGATCGGGCCAAGGCGGTGGAGGCGGGGGTAGCCGGCTACGCCAAGGATATGGTGGCCGGGAGCCGCCAGGCCCGTGTGACGGACAATCCCCTGATCGTGAAGGGGGTCAAAGCCAGCGGGGACAAGGCGACGGATATCACGATCGGAGGAGAAGGGGTGAAAGCGATCCGGCAGGCTGAGCCGACGGCCCATTTCCTCCAACAAGGACGGGTGGTGGTGGTCTATGACTGACCTGGAGACAGGAGGCGGAAGGCGGCAGGCCGTATGCAGTGCCAAGCAACCAGTCGGGCTCCACACCCGATTCGTTGCCGCCTGCGCACTGCTTGCCGCGGGCTGCTTCGCGGTAGCCGGCTGCGTGGCGTCCACCGAGCAAGGCGCCATCGGGGTGGCGCAGGGGGTCAAGCAGGCTGTCAGCGCCAAGTACAAGGTCAGCAGTCGCATCACGGATCAGCCGCCGCGTCTGGTGGCGGTGATTCCGTTCGTGAACCAGACCGGGCATCAGGCCGAGGAGGAAGAAAAGGGAGCCGAGTACGTCGTCCGCACGGCGTTCGTGAACCACTTCACCACCCGCCGTTACGAAACCCAGCGCACGATCGTGACGGACCGGCTGCTCCAGGAAAAGGGCTTGGTCAAGCCGGAGGAGACCGCCAAGCTGTCCCCGGCCAAGCTCGGGGAGATCACCAAGGCCGACGCGATCATCTACGGGGACATCACGCACTTCAGCAAGCTCTACGCCGGCCTCTACGCGCAGGTCGCCGTCGGGGCGAAAGTGCGCATGGTGGATGTGAAAAGCGGTGAAGTCCTCTGGGAAGCCTCGGACGTGTCGCGATCCCATTCCGGCGGGTGGGCCACCGACCCCCTCGGGCTCGTTATCGTCCTGGCCTCCAACGCCTATGCGCTCCGGCACATCGAAGTCGTGCGGGCCTCGGAAGAGCTGTTCCGGGATTTGGTCGAAACCTTGCCCAGGGCCAGCATCGGCGAAGCGGTACGTCCCCCGACCGTCACGATGTTCGTCAACGATTCGGCCACGCTGATGCGCAAGGCCGGCGACCAGATCAAAGTCGGTCTGAAGGGCGATCCGAACATGCTGGCCACCTTCGACCTCGGCCAGGTCAGAACCGGATTGGTCATGCAGGAGGTCCAGCCGGGAATCTATACCGGCACCTACACGGTCAAACCGGGCGACAACGGCGAACAGCTCCTGGTCGTGGGGCATCTGTCGGATCGGAAGGGCCTGACGACCGATTGGGAGGATGCCCTGGGCCCGGTGACGCTCGATACGACGCCCCCGGCGGTTCCGACCGGAGTGACGGCGGTCGGGCGGGACAAGGCCATCAGTTTGCGGTGGAAGGCCAACGTGGAGGCGGACTTGGCCGGCTACAAACTGTACCGGAGCGGCACCGCTCTGACCGGGTTCGAGCCGCTGGCGACGAGCGAAATCCCGGCGTTTGTCGATACCAACGAACTGACCAATCTGCAATCAGCCTATTACCGGATCGCCGCCTTCGACAAAGCGGGCAACGAGAGCGCTCAGTCCGAATCGTTGATCGGGGTCTCGGTGGCCCCCGGTCCGACACCGGTGAGCGGGACGATCAGTTTGAATACGACCTGGTACGCCGGGGCCAGCCCCTATGTGCTGGATGGCGACGTGACGGTGGCCCAGGGGGCCGTGCTCACGATCGAACCGGGGACGGTGGTGCAGTCCAAAGGCGGCGGTTTGATGGTGCGCGGGGGGATGTTGGCAAGAGGGTTGCCCGACGCCATGATCGTGTTTGCTCCGGACAAGGGGCAGCCGGAGAAACCATGGAAAGGGATTGTCTTCGATCAGACGGGGACCCAAGCCGGTGTGCTCGAACGAGTGCGGGTGACCGGGGCCGCAACCGGCGTGAGCTGCCTTGCCGCGTCGCCGACCATTTTGGCCAGCGAGATTACGGAAAACCAAGTCGGGGTACTGGTGCGCCATGCCACGGCCCGTCCGGTCCTGGAGGGGAACCAGATCGTCTTGAATACCGAGGACGGGGTCTCTGTGCAGGACGCCGCGGCGCCGGCGTTGACCGCGAATCGGATCGCCCAGAACAAACGGTATGGTGTGGCCTTGAGCAAGACCCCTGGCCTGTCGATCCGGGGCAATGAGATTCTGGACAACGGGTCGGTTCAGGGGTGGAATGCCAGCCAGACCGACAGCGTCGATTTCGGCGGAAATTGGTGGGGGACGACCGAGGGAGCGGCGGTCCTGCGCAAGGTGGATGGTGCCGTCCTGATCAAGGACTATCTGGATGGACCGTTGCCCGGCGGGAAAGCGATGACGTTGCCGGCTCTCGACTCGGAGCTCGGCGGGTCCCTGACCGCGTCGGCGTTCTTGTTGGCGGCCAAAAGCCCCTATTTGCTGACGCGCTCGTTGATCATCGAGAAGGGGGCCGTCCTGACGATCCAGGCCGGCGTGGTCGTTCGGTTCAAAGCCGGGGAGAACAGTCTGGTGCTGCGCGACGGGGCGATCCAGGCGCTCGGCACCGCGGCCCGCCCGATCGTACTGACCTCCGCCAACGCGTCTCCGCGACCCGGCGACTACGCCAGCGCAGTCCGGTTCGAAGGGGGCGGCCAGCAGCCGAGTTTTCTCCGGCACGTACGGGTCGAGTATGCCTCGACGGCGATTCATGTGAAGGAGGGCAATCCGGAGATCTCCCACGCCTACATTGCCCACAATCTGCAGAGTGCGGTCGAATGTGCGGGGAAGTCTTCGCCCAAGATTGCCTATTCCACGTTGACGGGCCACACGAACAATGCGGCCGTCATTTGCAGCGGGCGGGCGCAGCCGACGCTCTACCACAACAACATCGTGAACAATGCCTGGGGCGTCATCAACCATTCGTCTCTGCCTCTGGAGGCGCGCGAGAACTGGTGGGGCGCATCCCCGCCGGACGAGGGGCTCTTTCTGGGGGCCGTGGAGTTCAAGCCGTCGCTGAAGGGTCCAGAACCGGACGCAGTCGGGAAATAACCAGCGGGAGCCTGGGCCGAGCATGGGCAAGCTGAACCTTGAATGGTTCAAAGGGGAGCAGGTTCTCCGGGTTGCCTGGGGCGGCGGGTTGACGCTGGCGATCATCCTGCTCTACCTGGCCGGCACCTTCGAGTGGGTCGAGCTTCGTTCCTACGATCTCCGGTACACGCTCTTCGAACACTTGCCCAAGACCCCCCTGACGACCCCCGTGCTCCTGCTCAGGATCGACGAGGAAACCGAAGACCGCCTCAATCTCCGGGCGAACGACATCCCCCGCGCCATGTATGCGGAGGCCGTCCGGCATCTGTCGGAACAGGGCGCCTCCCTGATCGCATTCGACATCATCTTTTCCAAACCCAAGGATCCCGCCCAAGACCGGGCGTTTGCCGAGGCCATTCAGAAGGCCGGGAATGTCGTGCTCGCCCGCTATATCGGGGAGAAAGGCCACCGCCTGCCGTTGCCGATATTCCGCGATGCGGAACTCAGTGAAGCCCTGATCAACGTGGAGTTGGAAAAAGACCGGTGTCTGCGGGGCATGCCGCTGCTGGCGCTGGACTTTTCCGGGGAGGGACCGGAGCCAGAGCCGGTTCTGGCCATGAGCCTGGAACTGGCCCGTCTCTATCACGCGCCTCAGGGCGAACAGGAGCTGGACCTCTCTCATAGCGATGAACTGGGGATGGGACAACTCCGGATTCCCTATCCCGACGGTCGGATGCGGATCCATTTTTACGGTCCGCCCGCGACGTTTCCCCGGATGTCTTTTTGGAAGGCGGTGAAGGGGGAGTTGGCCCCCGGTGCGGTGCAGGGGAAAATCGTGCTGATCGGCCCCTCGACCCCAGCCCTCCATGATTATTACTGCACGCCGTACCTTCAAAAGCGGGCGACCACCTTGAAGTTCGACGACACGGAGCAGGAGGAAAAAGTTCGCGGCGCCATGATGGACGGGTTCGAAATTCACGCGAATGCGGTCCAGACGATTTTGGACCGGCGCTTTGTGACCCGCAGCAAAGACCAGTGGGGCGTCATGCCGATGATCCTGTTGATGCAAGGCTTCCTGGGCACGGCGATTCTGATTCAGAGCCAGCGCGGATCCTTCGTGACTACGATAGCCAAGTGGGTGTTGTTCCTCGGGATCGGGGGGGCGGGGTTGCTCCTCTTGTGGCGGTACGACTATTGGCTGGACATCATGCCCATGTATTCCCTGTTGGGCGCCCAATATGGCGCGGCGGTATCCTACCAGCGGTACGTCGAACGGCAGAAACGCCGGCAGGTGCAGGCCATGTTCGGCCGGTATGTGTCGTCGCGGGTCGTCGACCAGCTGGTCAAGAACCCGGATATGGCCAATCCCAGCGGGCGGAAGGAACGGTTGACGATGTTTTTCTCCGACATCCGGGGCTTCACGAGCATGTCCGAAAAGATGGCGCCGGAGGAAGTCCAGCGACTGCTCAGCGAATACTTCACCGAGATGACGCGGATTCTGTTCCAGCACGAGGGGACCCTGGACAAGTTCATGGGGGATGCCGTGATGGCCTTCTTCGGCAACCCCGAACCCCAGCCGGATCATGCGGTGCGAGCCGTGCTGATGGCGCTGGATATGCAAGAGGCGATCGCAGCGCTCAACAAGAAGCTGGAATCGGAGGGGCGCAGCACGATCGGGGTCGGGATGGGGATCAATACCGGCGACGTGACGGTGGGCAACTTGGGATCGAAGGATTTTCTGGACTATACGGTCATCGGGGATGCGGTGAATCTGGCCTGCCGCTTGGAGCAGAATGCCAAAGCGGGGGAGATCGTCATCACGCAGGCCACCTATGACGAAGTCAAACAGGCGGTGGAGGTGGAACAGATGGAGCCGATCAAGGTCAAGGGCAAGGTCGAGCCCGTTCCGATTTACCGGGTGCTGCGTCGCATCCCGGCGTCCACCGCGCCAACCGGCCATGCATAAGGAGACCATCATGCTGTATCGTCGTGCTATTCGACCTGTACATCACGTGATAACCGTGGTGCTGTTGCTCGTCACGATGCTGGGAGCGGAGACGGCGTCGGCCCAGAGCCAAAGCGTCACGGCCGAGGGAACTGCGGGCATTCTTGGCGGCGACCAAGGAATTGCCCGGGACAATGCGATCAGGGATGCCCAACGCAAGGCGGTGGAGCAGGCGGTGGGGACGATGATCGCTTCCGAAACCCTGGTCGAAAATTTCCAGGTGCTCCGCGACAGCATCTATTCCAAGAGCCAGGGGTACATCCAGAAATACGACATCGTCAAGGAAGGGGCGCAGAAGGACCTGTACAACGTCACGATCTCGGCCACCGTCGCCGTGGGGCCGCTGAAGAACGACCTGGGCGCGTTGGGACTATTGATGGCGCGAGTGGGGAAACCGCGCACCCTGTTCATGATCGCCGAACAGAACGTCGGCCAGGAGATCTACGCCTTCTGGTGGAGCTGGTGGGGCAAGGGCGGTCAGTCCTTCACGGGGCAGACTGTGGACATGGCAGTCTCCGAAACGATCTTGAAGGAAGAGTTCCTGAACAAGGGGTTCAACGTCATCGACATCTCGGCTGTGACCGGAAAGTTTGAAATTTCCAATGCCTATCGGATGGCGGATCTCACCGATACGGGCGCACGGGAGATCGGGAAAAAGATGGGGGCCGAGATCATCGTCAAGGGCAAGGCTCTGGCCAAGGAAGGGCCGCGGAACCCCGGCAGCAGCGTCGGCTCCTACCTGGCGGATCTCACCGTCAGCGCCATCCGCGTGGACAACGGGCAGGTCCTGGCCTCGGCGCGTGAGTCGGCGCCGGCCCGTCATGTGTCCCAGCATGTGGGCGGGAACCAAGCCATTGAAAACGCCGCCAGGAAGGTGGCCGAAAAACTGATCGATCAGATCACGGCCAAGTGGACGGGGGAGACGTCTGGCGGCCAATTGGTGCAAATTACGATCCGCGGCCTGGCCGGCATGAAAGATCTCATCCGGGTGAAGGAGTTTCTCCAGTCGCAAGTGCGCGGGGTCCAGACGGTCATCCAGCGCAGCTTCGAAGGAGGTATGGCGGTCCTGGAGGTGGATGCGAAATCCTCCGCGCAGCAGATCGGGGACGAACTGGCCAAAAAGGATTTCGGTGTGTTGGACCTGGACGTGACCGGCGCGACGGCGAACACGCTGGAGGTCGTGGCCACCAGGAAAAGCGGCGCCGTGCAAAAGTAGGACGACTATGATATGGATGCAGGCTCCAGGGGAACAGGACGATAGGATAGGCCGATGAGACCAACGCGCGGCCTCATAGTCGGATCATTGATCGCAGGATGTGTCATGCTACCTGCCTGCGTGGGGGTGCGCTCGGTGGCTCCCAACCCCGCCAACCCCATCAGGACGGTGGCCATCCTGCCGTTTGTCAACAATTCGAACGACGTGGGGGCGCCGACCTATGTTCGCGAGCAGTTCGCGAAGGAGCTGGAGAGGCATCAGTACCGCATCAAGCCGCTGGTCGAGACCGATCAGCTCATGAAGGAGCAAATGGGGGTGACGCTGGGCTCTCAGCTCGACATGACCACGCCGCAGAAGCTGGGCGAGGTGCTGGGCGTGGACGGAGTCTTCATCGGTTCGCTGGAGGAATTCAATCACAAGATTACCGGCATCTACAACGTCAAGCGGGTCCGCGTCCGGATCAAACTGGCCGATTGCAAGACCGGCCGGACGGTCTGGAAGAACGGGATCGGGGTCAAGAGCGTGCTGAGCACGGGCAAGGCCGGCGCGGCCGTCTCGGCGGCCGGCACGGTGATGGACCTCAAGGAGTCGGCGGAGGACTTGAAGCCTCTGCTCGGCGATGCGATTGCCGCCCCGTGGATCGAGCTGCCGCACCAGCAGTTGACGAAAGAAAGCGACGTGGGCGTGGCCGCCGCGGCGGCGCTCGGCGAGCGGCTGCTCACCGGTATGTTGAAAATGCCCTTGTTCGTGGAAACCAATGCCGCCGTGCAAGTGCTCCTGAACGGGTCCTATCCCTATTATGACAACAACCAGCGCGAGTACCATCTTCGGGCCGGTTCCGGGGCGGTCCCGGCCGGGCCGGGCAGCTGAGCGGGCAAGGCCGTTGGCGCGGTGGTGCGGTGGTGCGTTCGATGGGATTAATGGAAAGGAGACGTCGGATGAAGATGGTGTGGCTCGTCCTTGTGGTCATGCTGCAATTGATGGCGGCCTGCGCCCCGACCTTGCCGCCGATTACCCGCAACCCGTCCAGCCCCATCAGGACCATTGCGGTACTGCCGTTGGTCAACAACACAAACGACGTGGAGGCTCCGGCCTATGTGCGGGAGTTGTTTGTGGAGGAGTTGGGCCAATTTTACTATGTCATCAAACCGGTGAAGGATGTCGATCAACTGCTCAAAGATCGGATGGGCGTGACGTTGGGCGCCCAACTCGACATGGCGACGCCGCAGAAATTGGGGGAAGCGTTGGGGGTGGACGGGGTGTTCTATGGTGCCCTGGAGGATTTCAACGAGAAGGTGACCGGCGTCTACAATGTCAGACGGGTCCGGATTCGGAGCAAGCTGGTGGATTGCAAGACGGGCCAAACCGTCTGGAAAAATGGTATCGGGGTCAAGCAGGGTTCGAAGGCCGGAGGGACCATGCTCAGTTCGGTTCCGTTCGTCAGCGCGGGATTGGCCCTTGCCGGCTCGGCTTCGTCGGTCGCATCCGGAATGTCCGACCGGGATGCGGCGTTGCCGGCCCTGTTCGGCGACGATGTGCCGGCCCCCTGGCACGAACTGCCCGAGCAGGCCAGCAGCGCCGAGATGAACATGTTCGCCGGCTTGGCCGGTAAGGTGGTCGAAAAGGCGACGAAGTCCCCTTTGCACATGGAGGCGGTTACCGCCGTGTCCATCCTTTTGAAAGGCTATTACTATCCGGGCGGGCCTTCCTATCAGACCTACGGCACGATGTTGGTCACGGGGTCGGGGGGAGGGGCGTCCGAAACGGCGAAGTAACGCAAACATCGTCAACAGGAGGGACGGATTATGAGACAGAGGGTGGGCAGAGGGTTCGTGGCCATCGGCCTGTTTGCGCTGGTCGGGTGCCAGGCTCAGATGACAGGGCAGGTGAAAGACGACGTCAGCGTGACGGGGCAGACGCAGCGCATGGAGGCGGCTGGCGCGAAGTATTCGGGGCCGCAATACACGGTCGCGATCATCAAGTTTGCGAACAAGACTCCATCCAAAGTGCTGGGACTGGGGGAGTCCGCCACGGATATTTTGCGGACGCTGGTCAAAAACGCGGGGTTGGAGCCGATCGACGTGACCCAGGAGGGGATGCAGCAACAGGAGGAGATGATCAAGCTCCAGCAAACCGGCGCCGTCAAGGCCGGCAAGAAGAACGCCGCGGAGGGATTCGAATCCATCGACTACCGTATCCAGGGAGCCATCACGGCGTACTCGGAAGTGGAAGAAGGCTCGGATGCGCTGGTCTATCAGAAGAAAATCCAGATCGCGCGGGTGCAGGTGGACTATTCGTTGGTGGACGTGGCTTCGGGCAAGAGTCTGCTGGCCGAATCCGGAATGGGCGAATATCGCAAGGAGACGGGCGGCGCGCTTGGATTCGGTTCGAAATCCTCAGCGGATGTCGGATTGAGAGACGGGGCTCTGCGGGATGCGTTCTCGAAGGTCATGGAAAAGATGATCAACAAGCTGAACGCGCTGCCCTTTACCAGCCGCGTACTGGCGATGGATGGAGCCACCGTCATCATCCGGGCCGGGGAGAAGTCGAAGCTGGCTCCGGGCGCCAAGCTCGGGGTCTACCGGGCCGGCCAGGATCTGATCGATCCGGAGACCGGCCGGTCGCTCGGCAAGAGGGAGAAGCTGATCGGCGAGATCGCGTTGATCAGCCACACGAACGATCGTGTGTCCGAAGCCAAGGTCTCGTCGGGCACCGGCTTTCAGGCCGGCGATATTGTCCGGGCAATCAAGTAAGGATCGCGGTCGTCAGACACACGAAAGGGCGGAGAGGGTTGACCCTCTCCGCCCTTTTTGCATAACGCCGCTCGGGCGCCTACTTCATGGCGACGGCCTTCACTTCCTTGAACGTGGTGAGGCCTTTGAGCGTTTTGTCGATGCCGTCTTGGAGGAGGGTGGTCATGCCCTCTTCCATGGCCACGCGAAGCATGTCCTCGGTCTTGGCCTTGGTCTGAATCATCTTCTTCATCGTGTCGGTGCCGAGCAGCAGTTCGTGTAAACCGACCCGCCCTTTGAAGCCGCTCTTGGCGCAGATCTCGCAGCCCTTGCCGCGGTACAGCTTGAAATTGTCGTCGTAGGGTTTCTTGATGTATTTATCCCACCAGGTCTGGCCGTAGGCTGCGACCAGTTCGTCATACTCTTCCTTGGAGGCCTTGTATTCCTCCTTGCAGTCCTTGCAGATGCGCTTGCAGAGCCGTTGGGCGAGCACGCCCAGCATGGCGTCCGCGAAGCTGAACGGGTCGCAGCCCATGTCCAGGAGCCGGGTCACGGTCTCGACCGCGCTGTTGGTATGCAGCGTGCTGAAGACCTGGTGGCCGGTCAGGGAGGCCTCAATGCCGGTCTCCGCCGTTTCTTTGTCCCGCATTTCGCCGACCATGATGACGTCCGGGTCGGCGCGCAAGAAGGCCCGCATGGCCATGGCGAACGTGAACCCGATCTTGGGCTGCACTTGAACCTGGCGCAACCCGTATTGCGTGATTTCGACCGGGTCTTCGGCGGTCCAAATCTTCATGTCCGGCGTATTGATGTAGCCGAGCACCGAGTGCAGCGTGGTCGTTTTGCCGGACCCCGTGGGGCCGACGCAGAGGATGATGCCGTAGGGCTTGTCGGCGATGGCTTTCAGCTCGCGCAGGTTGCGATCCGAGAAGCCCATCTTGTCCAGAGGCAGCGGCTCGCTGGCCGCCAGGATGCGCATGACCACGTCTTCGTTGCCGACCCCGGAGGTGGGAATGGTGGCGACGCGGAGTTCGATTTCCTTGCCCTCGCCCATCCGGAACTTGATTTTGCCGTCCTGCGGTTTGCGGCGCTCGGCGATGTCCAGGTTGGCCATGATCTTCAAGCGGGAAACGATCGCGCGGCGATAACTGGCCGGGACCTTCATGTATTCGAAACAGCTGCCGTCGACCCGGAACCGGATGACCGTTTCTTTCTTCTCTCCGTAGGGTTCGACGTGGATGTCCGAGGTGTTCATGCGGTAGGCGTCCATGATGATCTGGTTGGCCAGTCGCACCACGGCGCTGTCGTTCTCATCGACCGTTTGAGTGGTGGTCTCCTCGGCTTTGGACTCTTTTTCCTCGTCAACCAATTCCCCGAGGATCTCGGACAGGCTCGCGGCCGATGACGACGCCGCTCCGCCAGGGGTTTCCAGTTCACCGGTCGCGGCGCGCAGGAACTGCACGATGTCCCGTCGCAAACCGACCATGAATTTGATGCTCTGGCCGGGGAATATCCGTTTGATGTCCTGGATCTTATCCAGGTCGTTGGGATCGTCGATGAGGATCTCGACCGCATTCTTGTCGCGCTTGAGCGGCGTCCAGTGGTTTTTCTTCAGGTAATCGATGTTGAGCGTTTTCAGCAGTTCGGGGTCGATCAGCAGCCGTTCGGAGAACTCGACGTTGGGGCATTTGTAGAACTGGCTGAGGGATTTGCCGATGTCCTCTTTCGGCACCTTGAATTTTTCGATGAGGAGCGTCTCCATGTCCGTCTGGCCTTTGCGGGCTTCGGCAATGGCTTGGTCGAGCTCGGCCTGGGTGATCTTGTTGTTGGCCACCAGGTAGTCGAATTTGGTGGGAGTCTTCTTGGCCAGTTTCTTCAGGTTGGCAAACGCGATGCCGAGACTCTTGGCGATCTCGGCGACCGATTCCTCATCCTTCTTGGTGAACCGCCCTCCGCTCTTTTTGTTGAGCAGTTGAATGATGCCCATCAGGTATTTGTTGTCGGCGACGATGGGGTAGGTCAGGACTTGCTTGGTTTGGAATCCGGTTTTTTTGTCCCAGGACTGATCGAAGCTGAGGGAGGGGTGGATCGCGGTCAACTCGGCTTTGTTGTAGGCGTCGGCGATATTGATGGGACGGAGGAACTTGGCGGTAAATCCGGCGATGCTGTGCTCGCTGATGGGGATCCGGATTTCGTGGATCACGTCGAGCTGTGGGGCTCGAGAGAGGATTTCCCGTTTTTCCAGGTCGGCCGCGTAGAGGGTGATTTCCTCTGCGTCAAAGAGGCCCAAAATCTCTTTGTGGAGATCGACGAGGATGTGGTCCAGATCCTTGGCGGCGTGGATCTGATTGGTGATGCGCTTGACCTGTTCTGCGTAGGCGACTTTCTGCTGCAGTTCCTGCAGATTGTCAGGCAGAACTTTCGTCTCCATCGCGCTGCTCCAGGTAAAGGAGGGGTCAGCTCGTGGGGAAATATTTCTGGAGGGCCCCTACGAGCACGTTACCTTACATTGAAAATCCAGGCAAATCAAGCGTTTCACGCTTTGTCGCCAGTGTCGGCCGGGGAAGCAAGATTGCGCCGGGACCGCTCAGTGTCCTGTTGACGGTCCGTTGATCCAACTGCTGACCGTGCCGACGACCTCGCTTGGAGGGAGTTTGGAGACCGTGCCGGTCTTGCGGGTTTTCAGTTCAACGTGACCCTGAGCCAGTCCTTTGTCGCCGATCACGAGATGAAACGGCGCCCCGATGAGGTCCGCGTCGTTAAATTTGACCCCGGCCCGCTCGTCTCGATCGTCCCACAAGACTTCGATGCCGGCCCGGCCGAGTTGGTCGTAGAGGTGCGCGGCCTGCTCCTGGACGGCCGTCGATTGGCTCAGGGGCAGGAGGTGGACGTGGAACGGAGCGATGGGGACGGGCCAGATGATCCCTTTGGCGTCGTGATTCTGTTCGATGGCCGCGGCGGCCGTCCGGCTGACGCCGATGCCGTAACAGCCCATGACCGCCAGGCGCTCCTGCCCCTGGGCATCTAGGATCGTGGCGTTCATCTTTTTGCTGTACTTCGTGCCGAGTAAAAAGACCTGGCCCACCTCGATGCCCTTGGCCAGCGTCAGCCTCCCGTCGCCGCGCGGCGAGGGATCGCCGGCCTGGGCGTTTCTGAGGTCGGCAAACTGATCGACTTTGAAGTCGCGGTCCAGATTGGCGTTCACCAAGTGCGCGTCGGGCTGGTTGGCCCCGACAACCATATTTCTTGTCGCCTTGATGGCATGGTCGGCAAGGACACGAACCTTGGTTTTGAGGTCAACCGGACCGGCAAATCCTACCGGAGCGTTGGTTGTCACCTGCACGTCTAAAGGGGAAGCAAGGGTGACTTCATTGACGCCTAGGAGGCGTGCCAGCTTGACCTCATTGACCTCGTGATCTCCGCGAATCAATACGACGAGGACTTCCTGCCCCGTCTTGTAAAGAAGCGTCTTCACGAGCTGGCGGGGTGAGATATTCAAAAAGCTGGTGACTTCTTCGACCGTCCGTTTATTCGGCGTGGAAACAGCTTTGATCGGTTGTAATGGTGCCGGATCAGATTCTGTTGGCGGCGGTACTTCAGCCCGCTCAAGGTTCGCGGCGTAGGTCCCGTGGTCGGTGTACACGACGGTGGCCTCGCCGGTCTCTGCCAGAACCATGAATTCGTGAGAGACGTCGCCCCCGATCAGGCCCGTGTCCGCCTCCACCGCCCGGAACGTCAGGCCGCAGCGCGTGAAAATACGCTGGTAGGCGTCATACATCTTCTGATAACTGAGCTGGGCCCCGGCTTCGTCCTTGTCGAAGCTGTAGGCATCCTTCATGATGAATTCTCGGCCGCGCATGAGTCCGAAGCGGGGCCGAATTTCATCCCGGAATTTCGTCTGGATCTGATAGCAGTTCAACGGCAGATGCCGGTAGGAGCGGACCTCGCGCCGGATCAGGTCCGTGATGACTTCTTCGTGGGTGGGGCCGAGGCAAAAGTCCCGTTCGTGCCGGTCTTTGAAGCGAAAGAGCTCCTTGCCGTAAAAGTCCCAGCGTCCGGTCTCGCGCCAGAGTTCGGCGGGCGAGGCGATGGGCATGAGCAGTTCCTGCGCGCCCGCCCGGTTCATTTCTTCACGGACGATGCCTTCGACCTTGCGGATCACCCGCAAGCCAAGCGGGAGATAGGTATAGACGCCGGCCGCTACTTTCCTGATCATGCCGGCCCGCAGCATGAGGCGGTGGCTGACGGTTTCGGCCTCGCCCGGATCGTCGCGGAGCGTCGGAATCAACATCTGGGTCGTGCGCATAAATTCCTTTGAGTAGTCAGTTTTCAGCGATCAGTTGTCAGCCTCGGAGTTTTTCCTAGGCCGTAACTGAGAGCTGTGCACTGATGACTTCTTTAGTGTGAGATCAACCGTTCAATGTCGTTCCAGAAGGCAAACACCATAATGCTGACGAGCAAGAGCAGGCCCACCTGCTGGGCGATCTCGCGTTGGCGGTCACCCAGCGGTTTGCGGATGATCGCCTCAATCGCAAAGAAGAGCAGATGCCCGCCGTCCAGGATGGGAATGGGCAGCAAATTCAGGACGCCGAGGTTGATGCTCAAAATGGCGATCAGAAAGGCGACGCTGGACATGCCTTGCGCGGCGGCTTCGCCCGACATGTTGGCGATCGTCAGCGGGCCGCCGATGTTTTTGCTGGAGATTTCCCCGGCGACCATCTTGTAAATGCCGACCGCCGTCAGCTCGGTCCAGCCCCACGTCGCCTGCAAGCCGTGGAGGGCGGCCATGAAGGGGTTGGAAGCCCGGATGATCGCGCGACCCGGTCCCGAGATGCCGATCTTGCCCACCTCCTGCGTCTTGCCGTCCACGGTGACTTTGTCCGCCGCCGGGGTGACGACCAGCGGGACGATCACGCCTTCACGTTGCACTTGAAAGTGGAGGGGGCGGTTGGGGCTGTCCTTGACGAACCCGGTCATTTGGGACCAGGTCTGGATCTCTTGTCCCTCGATCGTCAGGACCCGGTCCCCGTCTCGGAACCCGGCCGCCATGGCCGGAGAGCCGTTCATGACGGCGGTGATGACGGGGGCGGTTTCTTCGATCCCGAGGCGATAGGCGGTCACCTCTTTTCCGTTGTCCTGGACGGTCGACGGAGCCGGGGTGACCACCAGGGTCTTGACGAGGTTCCCGCGCCGCACGTCGAGGGTGAGGGCTTGGCCGTTGCTCTTGGCCACGGCCTCGAACAATTCGCTCCGGCTGGAGATGTCCTTGTCGTTGATGCGGATGATGCGATCCCCCACCTTCATGCCGGCCAGCTCGGCGGGAGAGCCGGGCTTGAGGGCGTCCACGTCCGGGGTGAGGTCGTGAAACGTCGGGACGAAGAGAGGGGCTCCGGTGGCCAGCCAGCCGGAGAAAATGAGATAGGCCAGCAGGAAGTTGAATCCCGGTCCGGCCGCCACGATGGCCATTTTGCTCAGCAACGGCTGGTGCACGAAGGACCGCTTCTGCTCTTCCGGGGTGACCGCGTCGGTTTCCTCTTCGCCGAAGAGCTTCACGTATCCCCCCAGGGGGACGGCCGAGAGCAGATATTCGGTTTCACCCACTTGGCGGCCGAACAGCTTGGGACCGAAGCCGATCGAGTACTTGAGCACTTTCACGCCGATCCAACGGGCGGCCAGGAAATGGCCCAGTTCGTGAAAAGACACCAGCACGCCCAGCACGAGCAGAAACCACCAGGCTTTCTGCACGAGCACCCAAATAGCGTCCGGCGACCAGGCTATGGCGAATGACACGGTAAAAGCTCCCTTGTTATGCCGAGTGTAGAGTTCTGGCGCGAACCAGTTCGCCGGCTTTTTCTCGTGCCCAGCGGTCCGCGTCGAGGGCGTCTTCCAGGGTGGCGACCTCACGTCGCTGGTGTGCGTCCATTGTGCCGCGGATCACGGCGGCAATGTCCAGGAATCCGATGCGTTCTTCCAGATAGGCGGCCACCGCCACTTCGTTGGCGGCGTTCAGGGTCGCGGGCATCGTGCCGCCGAGTTTGAGCGATTCGTACCCCAGCCCCAAACAGGGGAAGCGCTCGTGGTCCGGGCGGTGGAAGGTGAACTTACCGATCGCGGCCAGGTCCAGGGGCGGCTGGCCGAGAGGGAGCCGCTCCGGATATTGCATCGCGTAGGAAATCGGGGTGCGCATGTCCGGCAAGCCGAGCTGGGCCATCACCGATCCATCCCGGTACTCCACCAGCGAGTGGATGATGCTCTCGCGATGCACGATCACGCCGATCTGCGAGGCGGGAATGTCGAACAACCACCGCGCTTCCACGACTTCCAGGCCTTTGTTCATCAGGGTGGCGGAATCGATCGTGATCTTGGCGCCCATTTTCCAGTTCGGGTGTTTGAGCGCTTGCTTGGGTTTCACGTGCCGCATCTCTTCGAGCGGCATGTCCCAGAGCGGGCCTCCGGAGGCTGTGAGGATCAGGCGCTGGATATCCTCCCGCCGGTGTCCCTCCATGGATTGGAAGATGGCGCTGTGCTCGCTGTCCACGGGGAAAATCTTCACGCCCCGCTTCCTGGCTTCCTCCTGCATGAGCCGTCCGGCCATGACCATCGGTTCTTTATTGGCCAGGGCCACTTGCTTGCCGGCTTGGATGGCCGCCAGGGTCGGCACGAGGCCCGCCCCGCCGACGATCGCCGAAATGACCAAGTCCGCGCGGGGGAGGCGGGCGATGTCGGAGAGTCCTTCCACCCCGGAGAGGATCCGGACCGCCTGGCCCCGGCAGCGGGCGCGCAAGGTCTCGGCCGCCTTCGGGTCGGAGAGGGCCACGGCCTCGGGCTTGAACGTACGAATCTGCTCTTCGAGTTTGTCGACATTGCTTCCGGCCGTCAGGCCCGCGACCCGGAACTGGTCGGGGAACTTCGCGACGATGTCCAACGTGTTGGTGCCGATGGAGCCGGTTGATCCCAAGATCACGATGTATTTCATAGGGCTGCCCCCTTCACCACGGTCATGTAGTAATAAAACGCCGGGGCGGCGAACAAGAGGCTATCCAGACGGTCCAGCATGCCCCCATGGGCGGGAATCATGCCGCCGGAGTCCTTCACCCCCGCGCTCCGCTTCAGCACCGATTCAGTCAAGTCCCCCACGACCCCGGCGCCGGTCAAAAGCAACCCGCTCACCAGGCAGTCGACCGGGCTGAACGAGGGCAGAAACCAGGCTCTGGCCAAAAATGCGACCAGCACCGCGAGGAGCAGCCCTCCGATCAGGCCCTCGATGGTCTTGTTGGGGCTGATCACCGGGGCCAACTTATGGCGTCCCAGAGTCATCCCTGCGTAGTAGGCGCCCGTGTCTCCAGCCCAGGTGACCAGGAACAAGAAAAAAATCAGCCATTCTCCGTCAGGCAACGCCCGGGTCGGCAAGAGGGAGCCGAGCGTGAGCCCAATGTACAGCACGCCAAACACCAAGACGGCCGAATCGGCCAGCCCATGCGAGATCTCGCGGGGCGTGAGCAGCCGTGAGGCAAGCACGGCTATCAACGTGACCAGGGATACCGTCTGGATCGACACCAGCCCGGGCCATTGCAGGCCGGCCAACATGAGGGCCAGGAGGCTCAAGCCGAGGCCGGTCTCCAGCGGGGCGCGCGCGTCCCGAAAATGCAGCTTATAGAATTCCGCCAAGGCGCACAAGGCCGCGACGGCCACCAACGCAAAAAAAGCGATGGGGGGACCGTATCGCACCAAGGCATAGAAGAGAGGGATGAAGGCGAGCGCGGGATAGATTCGCCGGCCGTCCAACTGCCGGCTCTTGGGAAGGCCCACCGGTTCGCTCGTCGTCTGCGCGGCGCCCAATGGATCTCCGAGTCACCGCCCGCCCTGGGAGACTGCATCCGGGACCTGGCCGAAACGCCGTTCGCGTTTCTGATAGTCCAGGAGGGCCAGCAGCGCTTCGCGCCGGCGGAAGTCGGGCCAGAGCGTCGGGGTAAAAAACATTTCGGTGTACGCCAGTTGCCAGAGCAAAAAGTTGCTGATCCTGGTCTCTCCGCTGGTCCGGATGAGCAGATCCGGGTCGGGCAGTCCATGCGTGGACAGGTAGCCTTCCAAAAAAGCCTCGTCGATGGAATCCGGCTGGACCGTGCCCGCCTGGACGTCTTCCGCCAGGCGCCGGACCGCATCCACGATCTCCGACCGTCCGCCGTAGCTGAGGGCCACGTTGAGCATCAACTTGTCCAGGTGTGCCGTCTCCCGCTCGACCCGGCGCACCCAGTTCAAGGCTCCGGACGGGAGCGCATCGACTCGGCCGATCGCCCGGAATTTCGCTCCCTTGCGGATCAGTTCGTTCATCTCGGTCTGGAGGTAGTTCTCCAGCAGCATCATCAACGCGTTGATCTCGTTCGCCGGCCGTTTCCAGTTTTCCTGGGAAAAGGCATAGATCGTCAGGGCGCCGATCCCCAAGTCACGGCACAGGGTGATGATCTCGCGCACCGACTTGATGCCTTCGGCATGTCCGGCGATCCGAGGCAGGCCGCGGAGTTCGGCCCAGCGGCCGTTCCCGTCCATGATGATGGCGATGTGCCGGGGGAGCAGCTCCGGGTCCAGCAGGGCGAGGAGTTCGTCCTCCGACAGGTGGTCGAGGCTGGTGTCGGGGCCTTTGGTCATGCGAGGTGCAACGGTCCTTGTACTCACAGTTACGGCTTAGGCGTTCGGTGATGTCGGCGGGTTGAGGTAGTCTACCGAGCAAAGGCCTGAAAGTCAAACGGTTGCGAGGGGAAAAAGCAATCAGCTATACTGGTGACTCGGTCGAGAAGGAGCAACCGCTTATGTCGCAGATACAGGATGTGGAGCTGGCCCAATTCGGATTCAGCGAGCCGGACATCCACCGGGCGCTGGGGACGATCAAGGTTCGGGACGTGGATTATGCCGACCTCTACTTCGAGTCCCGGGTTTCCGAGTCGGTCTCCATGGAAGAGGGGATCGTCAAGCGCGCCGCCAAAAGCGTCTCGCAAGGGGTCGGGGTGCGCGCGACGGCCGGCGAAAAGACCGGGTTCGCCTATTCCGACGAGCTTTCGACAAAAGACCTGGCGCTGGCCGCAGAGACGGCCCGGTATATCGCCAACTCGCCGCAAGGAGCCCAGCTCGTGCCGGCCGCCAACCGGGCCAGGCCCGCGAGGGATCTCTATCCGGCGGATCGGCCGGTGACCGACATTGCCACGGCGGAGCGGGTGCACCTGCTGAATCTGATCGATGCCGAGGCCCGGCGCTACGATCCGCGGATCGTCAACGTCATGGCCTCCTTCAACCTGGAATATAAACGGGTGTTGGTGGCCACCACCGACGGGCTGCTCATCGGGGACGTGCAGCCGCTGACCCGTTTGCAGGTCACCTGCATCGCGGAGGAGAAAGGCAACCGGCAAATCGGGTCGTTCGGCGGCGGCGGGCGGGTCGGCTTCGCCTATTATCAGGAACAGGACCGCTACGCCCACTATGCCAGGGAAGCGGCGCGGCAGGCGATCCTCAATTTGAGCGCCGTCGAGGCGCCGGCCGGCGTGATGCCGGTGGTCCTGGCGGGGGGCTGGCCGGGCATTCTTCTGCATGAGGCCATCGGCCACGGGTTGGAGGCGGACTTCAACCGTCGCAAGACCTCGGCATTTTCGAATCTGCTCGGCAAGCGGGTCGCCTCCGATGTCTGTACGATCGTGGATGACGGGACCATTCCGTTCCGGCGCGGCTCGCTGAACATGGATGACGAGGGTACACCGACGAGCAAAACGGTGCTGATCGAAAAGGGCATTCTGCGCGGCTATATCACGGACCGGCTGAATGCGCGGCTGATGGGGATTCCGCTCACCGGCAACGGGCGTCGCGAAAGCTTCCAGAGCGTGCCGCTGCCGCGGATGACCAACACGTTTATGTTGGCGGGAGAATCGGACCCGCAGGACATTCTCCGGTCCGTGAAGCGGGGACTCTATGCCGTGTCGTTCGGGGGCGGGCAAGTGGATATCACGAACGGGAAATTCGTCTTCTCGGCCAGCGAGGCCTATTTGATCGAAGATGGGCAGGTGACGAGGCCGGTCAAAGGGGCGACGCTGATCGGCAGCGGCCCGGACATTCTGACCAAGGTCTCGATGGTCGGGCATGACCTGAAGCTGGACGAGGGGATCGGCACCTGCGGCAAGGACGGCCAATCGGTGCCGGTGGGCGTCGGGCTGCCGACGATCAAGATCGACGAGATCACGGTCGGCGGGACACAGGGGTGAATGAGAGGATGAAGGAGTAAGAAACAAGGATGTCCGGAACACTCCAAACGACGCAAGATTTGACGCAGTTGGCGGCGGATCTCTTGGCGCGCGCCAAGAAGCAAGGCGCCACCGCGGCCGATGTCGTGGTGGCGGACGGAGAGACGTTTTCCGTGCAGGTGCGGCTGTCGGCGGTGGACCGGCTGACCAAGGCCAGGGAGAAGCGGCTCGGGCTTCGGGTCTTTATCGGGAAACGTTCGGCGACCGCTTCGACCTCCGACTTCTCAGGGGAATCGCTGGATCGGCTGGTCTCCGATACCTGTGCCCTGGCGTCGGCGGTGGTGGAGGATAGGGTCTCCGGCCTTCCGGATGCGTCGGCGATGGCCAAAGACTTGCCAGACCTCGACCTGTACGATCCCACCTCCCTGTCCACCGACCAGCAAATCGAGCTGGCGAAGCGAGCGGAGTCCTCGGCCTTGGCCATGGACCCGCGCATCACGAACTCCGAAGGGGCGGACTTCAATTCAGCGTCGGGCCGGGTGGTGCTGGGGAACAGCCACGGGTTTCTGGGGGACTACCGGAGCTCGACCTTTTCGCTGTCCGTGTCCCCGGTGGCCACCGACGCAAGTTCGGGAGGGATGCAGCGGGATTCCTGGTACGCCGTCCAACGCAAGTACGGCAAGCTGGACAGTCCCGAATCCGTCGGGCAGGAAGCGGCCAGGCGGACGATACGCCGTCTGGGTGCGCGGAAGGTGCCGACCACCAAAGCCCCGGTGGTTTTCGACCAGGAGATGGCGGGAAGTTTGTTGGGGCATCTCTGCAGTGCGGCCTCCGGGTACGCGTTGTATAAGGGGGCTTCGTTTTTGGTCGGGCAGTTGGGACAGAAATTGGCGCCGGACTGTGTGACGATCTACGACGACGGTCGGATACCGGGCGGGCTTGGGTCTCGCCCATTCGACGGCGAAGGATTGCCGACCAGAAAAACAACGGTCATGGACCGGGGCGTCTTGGCCAGTTATCTTCTGGACAGTTATTCCGGCCGCAAGCTCGGTCTGTCCTCCACCGGCAGCGCATCCCGCGGGGTGGGGGAGAGTCCCTCTGTAGGGCCCACCAATTTTTACCTGGTCCCCGGATCGACGTCTCCGTCGGACATCATTCGATCGGTGAAGAGCGGGCTGTATATAACTGAATTAATTGGCTTTGGTGTGAATATGGTGACGGGCGATTATTCGCGCGGCGCGGCTGGATTTTGGATCGAAAACGGAGAGCTGGCCTATCCGGTCGAGGAGATCACGATCGCCGGCAATCTCAAGCGGATGTTCGCCGACATCGAACTGGTCGGCAGCGATCTGGAGTTCCGGGGGCGGATCGCCAGCCCCACCATCAAGATCGGCGAAATGACGATCGCGGGCAACTGACTCGGGAATGAAAGGAGCGGCTTAGCGAGTTCGATTGGGAGGGCACCATGCGCATCGGCTCGACGGCGTTCAGCAATCAGGGCGCGATTCCGGCCTTGTATACCTGCGAGGGCAAGGACATGTCGCCGCCGTTGGCGTGGGCGGACCTCCCGCCGGGCGCCAAGAGCCTGGTGCTGATTGTGGATGATCCGGACGCCCCGGACCCGGCTATGCCGAAAATGACCTGGGTGCACTGGGTGCTCTACAACCTTCCGGCTACGAGCGGCGGGTTGCCGGAGGGCGTGAAGGCGTTGCCAGCCGGAACGAAGGAAGGCGTCAATGACTGGAAGCGAACCGGCTACGGCGGACCCTGCCCGCCGATCGGCCGCCACCGGTATTTCCATAAGCTCTACGCGCTGGACACCGTGCTGCCGGACCTCAGGCAGCCGACCAAAGCTAAGCTCGAAGAGGCCATGACGGGTCACATTCTCGGCGAGGCGCAGTTGATGGGGACCTATCAGAAGAGCAAGTGACGTTGTCGCGATAACGATCGGGGGCACGAAGAGAAGAAGGAGGGGACGCGCTATGCGATGGGCGTGGAGTTGGGTGGTTCTGGCGATCTTGGTCCTGCCGAGCGAGAGCTTAGCCGCCGACTTCCGGCTGACCAGTCCCACAGTCAAAGATCAAGGCCTCATCGGCAACGAGCACGTCTACAACGGGTTCGGATGCAGCGGACGCAATGTGTCGCCGGAGCTGCAATGGGAGCGGGTGCCCAAGGAGACCAAAAGTTTTGCCGTGACGGTGTACGATCCCGATGCGCCCACCGGAAGCGGCTGGTGGCACTGGATCATCTTTAACATTCCTTCCGGCGTCACCTCGCTGCCGGCTGGCGCCGGCAATCCGGACGGCGGGGGTGCGCCTTCGGGCAGCATCCAGAGCATGACTGATTTCGGCCAGCCCGGATACGGCGGCCCGTGCCCTCCGGCAGGTGATAGGCCCCACCGGTACATCTTCACCGTCTACGCGCTGAAGGTGGATCGGCTGTCCTTGGAAAAGGGGGCGTCGGGCGCGATGGCCGGTTTCTATCTGAATCAGAACGCGTTGGGCAAAGCGTCCTTCACGGCCACGTACGGCCGATGAATCACGAGTATGAGCCATGAGCGGGAGAATCCATGCCGTTAGACCATGAAACAGGCAAACGTATGCTGCAATTCATCACGTCCCGCTATGACCAGCGGGAGTGGCGGAAGAAAATCGAAAAGACGCTCAGCCTGCCCGCGTCCGGCGTCGCCGACGAGACGCAGCGGGCGATCTTTCTGTATCTGAAGCACGGCCTCAAGGCCTATAAGTCCCGGCGGGCCGACCCGGACTCCTGGATTGTGGGCGGATATGCCACGCGCGAGGTGATCGAACGGGCTAAGTTCGATCCTGCCGCCGTGGGACCTTCGCTGACCAAAGATGATGTCGGTTTTCTGGGGCAGGACCCGGGGCCGGACGTGGATCAGGCCTGGTGGGACGACATGCTGGTGGCCTGGTTCGAGGAGCCGGAGGCAGAGGGCTCGGGCGGTGAAGAAGCCGGCGAAGAAGCGGCGGAGGCTCCGGCCGAGGACAAGGCGCCGGCAGAGGCCGGAAAGAAACAAGGCAACGCCTGACGGCGCTCTCCAGCCCGACAGCGTTGCCGGCTACTGGCCCGGGGGCAGCTTGATCACGCTGGTCTTCGCACGTTCCCCCATCATATCCATACCGGGCAGTAACTGCGGCGACTGTTCCGTGTGCATCCGCCGCGCCACGGTTTCGACCTGTTCCTTGACATACCCGTAGAGTTCTTCCACGTTGACGGCCTTGTCTTTGTTGGCGTCCGCCTGTCCTTGCAGCCCTTTCAGAAAAAAGTAGGTAAAGAGCCCGTGCCGTTTCTCCGGGTAGGCGGAACTGATCTGGTTCCCGGCTGCCGCGGAGAGCACGACCAGATTCTGAGTGGCCATGAGCGGATCTTCGACCGTGATCAGCATCGGCCTGGCGCCTTTGGCGATGACCGACCGGCCGCCGGCGCCGGAAAAGCAGGAATCCATGACCACGGTTACATTGTGGGCCGGCAGCTTGCCCAGCGTGTCGTAGAGCCGCTTCAACGGGTAGGCGGTGGTTTCCAGATAGGCCGGATCGCCGTCATAAGGAACGAGGAAGGCCTGGTTCGTGTTGGGGTCCGGCGCCCCGTGTCCGCCGTAGTAGATGAACACTTCCGCGTCCTTGTTCTGGCCCACCTGTTTGGGCAGCCACTTTTCAAAACGGGCTTCGAGCTGGCTGCGGGTCACCCGGTCGTTCAGTAGCGTGACGATGTTCGCTTCCCGGTACCCCAGCGACTTGATGAGGTACTGCTTGACCATCTCCGCATCCCGCTTGGCATAGTCCACCTTGGGCAGGTCGCGATAATCCTCGATGCCAACCACCACGGCGTAGGCATGATCCTTGTACGGCACCTTGGTCTGCGGCGGGGCCAGATCGGCGTCGATCTTGGCCAGCTCGGCGCCGCCGAAGACTTCGGAGGATTCGGCCACGGCCCCCTTGGCCGGGGACTTGAGGCTGGCCAGGTACTCGGTCTGCACATAGTCCACCATCGGCGGCAGGATGCCGGCGGCAATCGGCGGCATCGCGACGTAGCGGGTGATGATATCCAGCGATTCCGGTTTCTTGAAGCCGGATCCATCCTTGATCACGTGCGCCTTGTCCGTTTTTTTCCAGACCAGCGCGCCGTTGTGGACGTTATAGAGCTTGGCCTGGACCGTCATGTGGACTTCATACCGGGACCCGAAGATGGACGGCACATCCGCGCTGTATTCCTTGACCTCGCCGATCATCAGCAGGTCGGCGTTCTGGGCCCTGGCGGCGGAAAGGATTTTTTCCGCGTCGGTGGTCTTGTCCGTCAGTTTGAGAATCGTCACGTCCTTGAAGACTTGCGTCCGCGCCAAATTGTTCTTGAGCGATTCCTGGAGGCTTTGATCCATGTTCTCGCCGACGAGCGTGCCTTCGAAGACGACCTTCGTCGTGTCGATCGGGCCGATCGCCAGCACGGCGGGCACCTCCTGCTCCTTGACCGGAAAGATGAGCGCCGGAGGCGAAATGTCCGGCACGCAAGCGGTCGCCGTGAGTGTTGCGACCAGCAGCCATCCGAATCGGCGCAGTCGAGGGGAACGTCGGGGATCCATGCGCGCCTTCCTGACCCTGTGAAGAATTACTGGGTGAATTTGACGACTTTTCCGCGGACCGACACGCAGTTTCTCGTGTAGAGGAGGGCAAAGAACGTGGAGGAACTCGAGGTCACCTCGATGAGCGCGTCCCCGCCTTTCTCCTTGATCATATCGTCGATGAGCTGAGCCACCGGCTTGGGGTTGCCGATGGGAATGAAGAAGAGGACGTTGCCGCAGGACGTAGTTTCTTCCGAGCCGCTGAGTTCGACGAGTTTCTTGCCGAATACCGGCATGGTCGAGGGGGCGATGGCCCCGGGGGGCGTGCAGGCGGCCGAGCCCAGGACAAGCGCCAAGGCGACCGTCGCCGTGCGTACTGTTCTACAGGCCCCGGAGCCCGGATGTGTCGGGTGTGTGCTCATAGGTCACCGGGCATTTTTCACGGCGGTTCCCGTGATCACCGTGCAATTTTGGCCGACCAGCGGCAGGGCAAACATGGCATTCATGTGTTCGACCGTCACGCCGATCAGCGCGTCCGCGCCCTTGGCTTTCGTCAGCCGGTCGATCATCTCCTGCTCGTCGTCTTTTCCCCCGAAGGGAATGATGAGCACGCGATAGACGCAGTCGGATTCCTCCACCGGGCCGAGGACGGTGTAGGTGCTGGTTACGGGCGCAGTCGAGGAGGCGATGCCGGCCGGGTGACGGGTCACGATGCAGGAGGAGAGCAAGAGGCCGCAACACAGGATGCCGCTGATTCGGCAGAACGTTGAGAACGTCGGCAGCGCCATAATTCGTTTCTTTCGTAATCGGCGGGGGGGACAGTAGCAAAACGGTGTATCGGTGTCAATAACGCACTCGGCGGTTGGGGCACCCTGTGTACCCGGGTCGTCCGGCTCAAAACAGGTTCATTTGCGTCGGGGCGGCAGGCGGGGAAGAGACGGCCGGTGCGGCCTGGGCCGCCTGGGCATCCAGCCGATCCAAATAGGCCTTCAGCTTGTGGAAATCCTCTTCCAACGATCCGCGCAAGTTGCCCTGGTGCAGGGCGGCAGCCGGGTGCAGGAGCGGAAACAGGGTGAAGCGTTCGAGGCGGACCGCCTGTCCGCGCATCTTCATAATGCTGACCGGCCGGTTCAGGAGCGTCTGGGCCGCCCATTTGCCCAGCGTGCAGACCAGCTTGGGCTGGATCAACTCGATCTGCTGGAGCAAAAACGGCTTGCAGGTCTCCACTTCGTCCGGCTCCGGGTCCCGGTTGTTGGGCGGCCGGCACTTGACCACGTTGGCGATGTAAATGTCGGGCCGGGACAGGCCGATGGACTGGAGCAGGTCGTTCAGCAGTTTGCCGGCGGCTCCGACAAAGGGCTCGCCCTGCTTGTCTTCGTAAAAGCCAGGCCCTTCGCCCACGAACATGATGGACGCGTGCGGATTGCCGACTCCGAAGACGACCTGGGTGCGCCCCAGCTTGGCCAACTTGCACCGTTGGCAATTGTGGAGCGATTCCTTGAGTTCAATGAGTGTCATGACGGAGCTGCACGTCTGTTGCCCGACGGCGAATCGGCCGCATCTTAGGTGGCCGGCTCGGGGATGTCAACGAGCAAACACGCAAGGGAAAGCCGGAAAGAGACAGGTAAGGGACGTGCAAGTGAATCGGCGCGTGCCGCGTTAAAATTTGGTCTCGATCCAGGGAGGAAGAAGCGGGAGGCCGCGCCAGTCCAGCGGGCGAAACTCGACTTTCTCCGGGCCGCGCGTCGGTGTCGCGGGGTCCGGTTGTGCGGGCCGTTCCGCCAGCGTCGCAGTCACGGTGCGGTAGGTCCCGTCCCGCAGAATTTTCATGGAAATGGTCTGGCCGACCGTCAGACTTTTGAACACGGCCGCATACTGTTCCGGCGTGCGCAGGTCCTGCCCGTTGACCGCCAGCAGAATATCGCCCCCCAACACCAAGGGCTCCCCTTTCAAGACGATGGACAGGTCCCCGGCGCGCAGCCCCGCTTTCTCGGCCGGACTGCCCTTGGCGACCCCGGCGATCAACACCCCTTTGGCGAGCGGCAGCGCGAACAAGTCGATGATGTCGTCGGAGAGGAGCCGGCCGGTAATGCCGAGCCAGGGCCGGATGACGCGACCGCGGGCCTGGAGTTCCTGCACCACGCCTTTCACCTGGCCGATGGGGATCGCGAAACCGATGTTCTGCGCCCCGGCCAGGATCGTGGTGTTGATGCCGATCACCCGGCCTTCGTGGTCCACCAACGGGCCTCCGCTGTTGCCGGGATTGATCGGCGCGCTGGTTTGGATCATCGGGTCGTGGAGCGACGCGGCATTGTCCGGACTGGCGCCCAGCCCGCTGATAATGCCGGTGGTCAAGGCATAGCCCAGTCCGAAAGGATGGCCGATGGCCAGGACCTTCTGTCCGATCTCCACATGGTCGGAGTCCCCAAGGACCACCGCCGTCCGATGTTCTTTGGGCAGCGCCACCCGGAGCAAGGCCAGATCCGTGGCCTGATCGCTGCCGACCAGGTCGGCCGGCAGGCGAATGCCGCCATAGAGGTGGACCAGGATGCGGCTTGCGCCCTCCACCACGTGCGCGTTCGTCAGGATCAACCCTTGTTCGCTCCAGATCAACCCGGCGCCGATCGCCGAGCCGGGCGGGGAGGCGGCCGGGTTCGCGCTGGCAAATGCGGCGGTGATGAACACCGTGGCGGGGGCCACCTTCTTATAGATACGGATCGTATTGTCTTGATCGGTTTCGCGTGAGGGAGCAGCGGCTTGTCCCAGCGAAGGAGCCCAAAGAGCAAGCGAGAGCACCAAACAGAACAGGAGCCGTTGCGCTCCGTTTGTGGCCGTTGGTGTCATGGAGAAAGATTGCCTCGGGTGAATGACC
>JAGWTI010000104.1 GCA_028876065.1 Nitrospirota bacterium | reverse complement strand
CGTGAAGCGTGAAGCGTGAAGCGTGAAGCGTGAAGCGTGAAGAAAGACGGCTTCCTACGAACGACGCTTCACGAGATACGAGATGCGTTTTTTGAGCGACGAGATGCGCTGAAGAGTATTTTGAAAGCTAGAGGGGTTTGCCGGATCGTTCCTTCATCCGATCGAGGCGGGCTTTGTCGAGTTGCACGAAGAGGGCTTTTTCCTGGGTGACCGTCACCGTCCCCGGCGGTTGTCCCTTGGCTTTGCGCACCCACTTCCGGCGCGTATAGATCACTTCTCCTTTCCCGCTTTTCTTGAGATCGCTGTAGAGCAACGCCAAGGTGGCTGCGTCCCGGATCGTTTCGTGGGGCGGATCGGCGCCTTTCTCCAACCGCACGACTACGTGGGAGCCGGGCGTGCCGTGGGCATGGAGCCAGAGGTCGTCGCTGTGGGCGAACTTGAAGGTCAGCTCGTCGTTCTCCCGCGCATTGCGGCCTACGTAGATCGGCAGTCCGTCCGTCGAGGTGAAGCGGCGGAACGGACCGGAATGCTTTTCCGGAGAACGGCTGACGGCTGACGGTTGGCGGCCGGGCTGCTTCTGTTCGCTGTTCGGCGTCGGCTGCCAGGTGCCCAGTTCAAGCGCCTTCCGTTCGAGCTGCAGGCCTTGCAGGTCCTTTTCCGCCTCGGCCAGCCTGGGCTTGATCTCCCGGTCGGCCGCCAGGTACTTGCGGTGCTTCTTGAAATAGTCGTCCATATTGGCTTGGGGTCCTTTCGAAGGGTCCAGCGGCAAGGTCAGCTCCGGCATGGCCGGATCGAAATAGTCTATCACTACCGCCTGTTCCTGGCCTTTTTTGATCAACCCCAGATTCGCCTTCAGGAGCTCTCCATAGCGGGCATACTCCCGGTACCGTTCGGCCTTTGCTAAATCCTCGCGCAGGGCATCGATGCGCCGGGCGGTTTTCTTGATGCTTTTTCGGAGTTCGGCGCCGCGTCTCTGCCGGAGGCTCGCGAGGGTCAGTTCCTCTTCTTTCGCCTGGTACCGTTGCTCCAAAGCATGGGACCAGGGAAAGGGCTGGGTCTGGTCCGGGGGAAGACCTCCCGCCGTCACGGTATCGCGCGATGGGGGTCTTCTGGTTGGCGCCCGATAGGATTGCCCCGCCTTCTTCTGGCCCTCCTCCAGGGTCGTCAGGATCTTGTCCTCCGCATCCAGCAGCAGGAGGTCGGCGCTGCGTCCGGTCAACTCGACCAGCAGGGAGCAGGCTCCCTCGTGCGCCGTCAGTCTGAGGCGCACGATCCGGTCGCCGGGCACCTGTTCGAGTCCGTCAATGTGGGCGCCGTGGATGTGCGCCCGCAGGAACTGGCAAAAAGGCGGCGGGCTTGCCGGGTTCGCCGGCTTGCGGCCGAGCAGGTGGATCCGTGCGGTTTCCGGATCGGCCGAGCAGAGCAGCAACAGCGTCTGCCCTGGCGCGCGAATTTCCAGCGTGATCGTCCTGGGGCCGGGCTGATAGACTTTCTGAATCCAGCCGCCGGCCAAGGCCGGCGCGATTTCCTCGACCACGGACGCCAGTTCTTGCGTTGTCACGCCCACGACCCTCTCCCTCCCGGATGGTGCGGCAGAGTCTGACGGCCCGCCTGCGTAAAATCAAGCAACAGTCGAGATCAACCGGCAGCAGATGCCCGTATGTGGCCGTTTCTTCCCACCAGGAAGGTCCAAAATTCCCAGAGCACAGTGTCGGTGGCGTTGCTCGGCATACCCATCGGGTGAGGCGCTCGGCGATTTGCCGATCCTGCCTCTATCCGTCAGTTTCCTGACGGAACGCTCGTCAGGCTTTCATCGGATGAGCGGAGCACAGGCAGAAAATCACGGTCTTTTCATGTGGCACGGCAGTTGCTCGAACAGTGCTCAGGGTGCCGCCGGGTGGAGGATCAAGTGGGGGAAGGAGGGAACCGATAATGGCTGTGAATGCACAGACAAGAAAGGCGACCAAGATTGCCTCGACGTGCGGCAGGCCAGGAGGCCGGCAGGAAGGAGAGGCCGTGATGGAATGCCAACGCTGCGACGGGTTGATGGTGGTCGATCATTATATCGATATGGAAGACGACAGCGGCCACCTCTGGCTGCGGGCCTGGCGTTGCGTCATCTGCGGAGAAGTGCTGGATCCCAGGATCTACCGGCACCGGCTCATCCAGACGTCCCTGCGCGACCGAGCGGCCAAGGTCGTGGCGGAGAAGAAAGGCAAGAAAGCCAGAGAAGTGGTGACCATCAGCGCCTGAGCGCGTTCCGATCACCGGCCGCAGCCGTCGGCGGTGGGGCCCGCCGATTCCGAGGAATCCGGCCGGCCGGTCCGCGGTACGACGCCTCCGCTTGCTTTGCCCTGGACAGCTTCCGCCGCATGCCCTACAGTAGCCCTGTCTTGGGCACCATGGACTCTCCGGACCATATTCAGCCGATAGAAATCGCGGTCACCTATCGCTTTGCCCAGCAGCACGGTTGGGTGGTGACGGCGATTACAGGGTTCCTCTCCGCCTATTTCATGGAGGATGCCCGGTTTCGCTATTGCCGGCAGATCCACGACCTGGAGTCCGGCGCACATCTCTGGCTCTGCGAGGTGGGCGTGGCCATGCCGGTGCCACGGTTGGTCAAACGGCTTCAAGCCGATCTGCCGCCCAGCCAGGTGTGTCTGCGGCCTGCCGCGGAGGGGGTGCCGGCCCGCTATCTGTTAGACCTGCCGGAGGTCTCCGCGGCCCAATCGGAGGCCGGTTGAGCGGCTACTGCATCACCTCGGCCTTGCAGTGCCAGCCGTCCCCCTTCACTCCGGTGACGGCGGCGGCGAGTTGATCCGGCTTCATCGTCCCGTCTCCCGTCACCACGGCATGGCCTTTCATGCTTTTCAAGTCCACGGCTTTCACGCCGGCCACTTTCTTGAGCGCGGCCTGAATCGCATCCGGGTACATCTCGCAGAATTTTCCGCCCAGCATCAGCATGACCTTCTGATCCGCCGCCCAAGCCGAAGGCGGGATCATCCACAAGGCCACAAGTCCGGCAAGAACAAGGGATCGTAGGGTGAGCATCGTCATTCTCCTTCTCTCGCAGAGGGTGGGCTGACGGACTGAGTCTACCTGCCGTTGTCGCTCGGGAGCAAGAGGGCACTCTCTCGTCATGAAAAAATGCGAATCACGGGGATGGTGCGCCCGGTTCATTCAAGTCCGGCCGGTCGCCTTCCGAAAAGCCCTTAGCGGTAGGGGCCTTTCCACTCTGCCGTCGAGTGCGGTCCAGGAGATGGCTGAGGGGGGGAGGAAGATGAAAGCGACGTTGTTGACCAAAGGGTTCAATATCCAGGAATTGATGGATGCCAGTCCGGCTATCATTTCGCTCATCGATACGGAGCAATGGACCGTTCAGTATCAAAACCAAAGCGGGCAGGCCTTGCTCGGGCAGATCGGCGGCAAGACGTGCTACGAGAATATCCCCAAGCAGCCGACGAACTGCGCCTTTTGCCGGGCCACGGAAGCCTTGCGGACCGGCAAGACCACGTCGGCCGAAGTTCCCATGCCCGGCGGCCAGTGGCTGCTGGTGCAGTGGGCGCCCATCCGTTCGAAGGATAATGTCCTCTCGGTCGTGGAAACCATCACGGATGTGACGGAAACCAAGAAACGTGAAGAGGAATACCGCGCACTCAAAGACCGCTTCGAACGGCTGGCGTCCATCGACCCGTTGACGGGGCTGTTGAACCGGCGAGGCTGGACGGAAAAGGCCGAGAGAATTTGCCGGCGGGCGGCGCACGACTCGGCGGCCGTGGGAGTCCTGATCGTGGACATAGACCATTTCAAGCGGGTCAACGACACCTGGGGCCATTCTGCCGGGGATCACATTCTGAAAGAAGTGAGCGGGTTGCTCCTCGACAAGTTCCGTCCTTGCGATGCGATCGGACGGTGGGGCGGCGAAGAATTCATCGTGCTCTTGCCGCCCCCTGTGCAGGATCTGCACGCGGCGGCCGAGCGGGTCCGGTCGGAGATAGAATCCGCCTCGATCCGGCTTCCCGATTGTGCGGATGCCGTGCCGATTACGATCAGCCTGGGCGGTACCATGTCGAAACTCGCGCAAGGGGAGATTCAGGAACTGGACCTGCTCATTCGGATTGCCGACCAGATGCTGTATACGGCCAAGGCAAGCGGCCGCAACAAAGTCTGTTTGATCTAAGACCCAGCCTGCGCTCCCACGCCGTCGCCGGTGCGTCGGCGACGCCTGTCGTCGCCTTATCCTTTCCATCACCCCCTCGCCATAGTCATGTCTGCTTCGCGCTGCGTCGTGCGAGGCCGCCGCGTGAGGATCGCCTGTCCGTAGGCTTGACGGTGGACGGCATGGTCGTTAGCATGCAGCGCAGGAGATTCGAGAACATGGGCGAACCATCGTTGCTGCAACAAGCTGAGCGGGTGCTGGAATGGGAGCGGGTGCTCGACGTCCTCGCGGGCCAGGCGCGGTCAGCGATGGGGGCCGAGCGGTGCCGCACGCTCGCGCTCGAAACGGAGATCGAGGCAGCCAGGGTGCGGCTGCAAGAGACGGCGGAGATGGCGGCCCTGCGGGAAAGCGAGACGCCCTTCCCGTCGCTCTCCTTTGCCGACTTGCGGGAAGTCCTGGGTCGGGCCGAGAAGGGCGCGTCCTTGGAGGCCCATGAGCTTCGAGACCTGTCTGTCGCGTTGGGCTTGTGTCTGGAGGTCCTCCGCTACGTGGGCCCCCGCCGGGACCAGGTGCCGGCTCTCTGGGCCCTGGCGTCCCGACTGGAAGCCGTCCACCCGTTGCGTTCGATCCAGGCGTCGATCGACCGGTGCGTGGATCAGGACGGCAGTATCCGCGAATCGGCCACCCATGAGCTGCGCCGGGTGACCCACCAAGCCCAGGATTTCAAGCAGCAGATGCGGCACCGGCTGGAGGTGATCCTGTCTTCGACCCGGTATGCGGAGGTGCTGCAAGAGCGGTATTTCGCGCAGCGGCAGGGGCGCTACGTGGTGCCGGTCAAGGCCGAGATGCGGTCGAAAATTCCCGGCATCGTCCACGACGTGTCGGGCAGCGGCGCCACGGTGTTCCTAGAGCCCCGCGAGCTGGTGGACTTGAATAACTCCATCAAGGTGGCGGAGCTGGAGATCGAACGCGAGGTCCGGCGGATCCTTCAGGAGCTGTCTGCGGAGGTGGCGGCGCATGGGCCGGCCTTGGACGACGGCCTGGAGGTCCTGGCGACGCTGGATTGTATCGCGGCCAAGGCGGCCTTCAGCCACCTGATTCGTGCCCATCCGGTGACCATCAACGACTGCGGCCGGGTCCGCCTCCGGCAGGCCAGGCACCCCTTGCTGCTGTTGGCGCGCGGGCAGGTCGTCGCCAACGATATCGTCCTGGACGAAACGGTGCGGGTGATGATCATTTCCGGCCCGAATACCGGCGGCAAGACCGTCACCCTGAAGATCGTCGGACTGTTCGCCCTCATGGTCCGCGCCGGCTTGCCGCTGCCCTGCCATGAGGACTCGGACATGGCGCTCTTTCCCGAGGTCTACGCCGACATCGGGGATGCGCAAGACCTGACCAAAGACTTGTCCAGCTTCTCCGCCCACATGACCCAGATGATTCGCCTCCTGGCCCAGGCCTCCGCCACGCGAACCGGCCCGGGAGGGTCCGTGACGGGGGGGCGTACGTTGGTGCTGCTGGATGAACCGGCCACGTCGACCGATCCGGCCGAAGGGGCCGCCTTGGCGGAAGCGCTGCTGTTGCACCTGGCCGAACGGGGCATGAAGGTGGTGGCGACGACCCACTACAACCAGCTCAAAGCCTTGGCCCAGACGCATCCCGGGTTCGTCAATGCCAGCGTCGAGTTCGACGTGAGCCGTTTGGCGCCCACGTACCGGCTGATCATGAACCTGCCTGGCGGATCGTCCGCGATCGACATTGCCGGCCGCCTCGGGCTGGATGAAGCGATTCTGGAACAGGCGCTGCAGCTGCTTCGGCGTGAGGACCGGGGGCTGGAGCAGCTGCTCGGCGACCTCCAGGAAAAGCAGCGGCGTCTGTCCGACGACCTGGCCGGGGCCGAGACGCTCAAAGCGGAGGCGGAACGGGCGGCCCGGGAAGCCGCCGAGATCGCGGCGCGTTTGCGCGACTCCGAACGGGAAGAACGGAAAAGCGCGAAGAAAAAGCTCACGCAGGACCTGTTGCAGGCCAGAGCCCAGGTGCAGGGAATCATCGAGGGGTTGAAGAAGGAAGACAGGACGCTGAGCAAGGCCAAGGCCGCCAAGGAGAAACTGGCCGGCATTGAAGCTCAGGCGCATGCACGGTTGAGCGTGGAGGGCGAGACGGTTCCGCTGGACCGGTTGTCGGTCGGGGATCGGGTGGAAGTCGTCGGCTTGGGGATCGTCGGGACCCTCTTGGAGGAAGCGAAGGGGAAAAAGCGGGTGCGGGTCCGCATGGGCGATCGGGACGCGTTGGTTGACGTGGCCGGGTTGACCGGACTGGGCCGGACCGACGGACCGGCCCCGCCGAAGGCCACGTCCAAGCCCTTGCACCGAACCTCGTCGGGGACCGGTCCCGGCGGCATGGAGACGTCGTCGGCGGTGGATGTGCGCGGACAAGCCGCCGATGATGCGCTGGATCTGGCCATTGCCGCGTTGGACCGAGCGGCGCTGGCCGGCGAGCCCTTTCTCCGGATCATCCACGGGCATGGGACCGGCCGGTTGAAAACGGTCCTCCGCGACTATTTGAAGGCCTCACCCTACGTGGCTGCGTTCAGGGCGGGCGAGCGGGCGGAGGGCGGCGACGGAGTGACCGTCGTGACGCTGCAGTAGCGCCGTTACCCGCGCCGGACCAGCTCGACGCCGGCCAGAACGGCCGTTCCGCCGACGACCATGTTGGCGGTGATGGGTTCGCCCAGAAACGACGCGGCGATGAGAATGCCGAACACCGGCACCAGATTATGGAAGGCGCCCACCGTGGCCGGTGTCAGGAACTGGAGCGAGAGGTTGCGCAGGAGAAACACGGCGGCCGTGGCGACCCCCACATAGACGATGAGCAGCCCGTTGGTCAATGAGACCTGCACGTGGGAGGGGAGCGACCAGATCATGGCTCCCGGCAGCAGAAAGACCAAGCCCGTTCCGAACATCACCGTGGTCGTGGCCGCGGCGCCATAGCGCTTGACCATGCCCGAACTGAGCACGACGCAGGCCGCCGCCGACAGGGTGAACAACAAGACGAGCAAGTCCCCGAATCCGACGTCTTGATCGAACAGCCAGTCGGGAAGCGCAAAGAGGCAGCCGCAAAGCGAGAGGGCGATGCCGGCGAGCTTGAGCGTGCTGACTCGGTCTTTTCTGAGGACAAGGCTCAACAGAGCGGTCAAGGTCGGGTGCAGACTGTAGATCACGCTGTAGTGACTGACGTTCGTATAGACCAGCGCCCAGCCGGCGAGCCCGTAAGCAATCCCCACCCCGAGAATTCCCAGGAGCGTCAGGCGCACGACATCGCCTTTGCTGACCCGCAGCAGTTCCTGCCAGGGGCCTGCCAGGGTGACCGCGACCAGGCAGATAAAGGCGAGGAAGACCCTGAGACAGACGAGGTCGAGGGCAGGGATGTCGCTTTGCCGCAGCAGGCTTTTCATGACCGGCGTGACGGTGCTCAGCATCAGGACGGCCGTCGTGACATAGAGCAACGGGCTGTTGCCCGCGTGCGGCTCCGCCGGGCGGGCGAGCGTGACGCCATGGTCCCAGGTATTAGAAAGCTGTGAGGCTGATGGAGGCATGGTCTTCGATATAGCGGGTGAGTTGCTGCCGGTGTTCGGCGGAGATCGCCGCGATGCGTCCTCTCAGACGGGGCCGGTTGACGTGCGCGCCGCCGATCCGGTTCTGATCGGTGAGGGCGAACGTCGGGGCAAGCCGATCCCCTGGGGCGCTTCTCAGGTCGGTACGGAGGCCGATCCCTTGCGTCGTCAGCCCGGTTACGATGCAGGGGGCGGTGACCGACCCGTTCCGGAGGGTTCCTTCGCGGACGATGCTGACACGGAACAGCGCTCGTTCTCCCCCCATCGCGAAGCTCCCGTCTTGCTGCCTGCCGATATGCCCGCTCGCGTGCCGCTGCGAGTGGCGCCATTGTCTTATCGGACGAGAAGCCTGCCGGCTTGACCCGCCTTCGCAGGAGGCCAGGGGGCTAGGTCCGTGGCCGATATGGCTGCTTTCGCATGCCGATCGAGCCTGCGTCTTGGGTGGTGGGCCTGCGTGTCTCGTTGGTGGATTTCCTTCCTTGTTGGTGGAACCCAGCCAAGGCCATCTTCGTTGCTCCTGTCCGGGAGTTGCGATTTCAACTACTTATGCGTGAGGCCGCTGGCATCCTGTTTGCGTGGTCCCCGCGTGTGAGGCCGGTTCGGTCGAAGGGAGTTGAGGAGGGTCGCAACCTTTCACCCAGGCAGGGTCACGAAGGAGGCCGCCATGAAGAGGCAGTTGGAGCCGATTGATTTGATGGTTGCCGTGGGCCTCTTTGCCACGGTGCTCGGAGGGTTGGGGTTGTTCGCGGTGACAAGCGGCAATGTGGCGGCCGGTTTGTCCGGACCGGCGGGGATGGAGCAATCGGCCGGGTCGGCGGGCCAGGTGGATCCGATGCAATGGGTCCAGCCGGCGCTCGGCGATGCCATCGTGAATGCCGCGCGGCTGGAACGGGAGGCCTACCAGGAAATGGTCGCCGCCGCGGCGGACCTGCAACGCGCACGCTTGATCGACGCCCAACTGCAGTCCGCCCCCTTGGACTCTATCGAGCGGATCGGCGCCTATGCCCGCCTCGTGGAGGCCGACCACGCGGCCAGACTGCAATTCATCATGGGCCGCCGGATTGTGGATGCCACGGCGCGGGGGATGCGGGCCGGGGTGTATCAGTTGCCGGTGCTGGGCGATCGGCATAACCGCCGCATGATCCGCGCCGCGGAGTTGTACGCCATCCGCCTGGACGGCCGGTACCGGTCGTCCCACGAGCCGTTGCTGGGAACGGAAATTGTGGCGGCGACACAGGCCCGCCAGCAGATGGAAGGCCGCGTCCAGCAGCGGCTCGGGCAGGCCATCGTCCGGACCGTCACGGGACAGGAGGACTACCGACAAGCCCTGGCCGGCGCACAGGAGCAGTTGGCGACCGTGGCCCTCGCGGCCATTCACCAGGACCTGATCGCGGATCGGTTCGCCGGGCCGGCCGCAGCGGACTCCGGGCCGGTGGGTCGGGCTGCCGTTGTTACCACTCCCCGGTCTTGGCCGGAGATTCCCGTGGGGATCATGGTGGTCTCCTTCTTCGGGTTGATCGGGATCTTTTGCATCGGTCTATCCACGCCGCATCGTCGCCGTGGTGTGCACGCGGAGTCTGTCGCGCTGCGGGAGCCGGCGATGGAATCGCGCGAGAGGCGGTACAGCAAGACCGCCGCGTAGATGGCCGGGAGGAGGTGTCTATGTCGTGGGGATATTGGGGCATCTTGGCCGGAGTCATGACCCTGCTCGCGGTCTTGTTCATCTGTATGGAGTTGCTCTATGCCGGCGCCAGAGGGGCGGCAAGGGGGAACGGCTTGGGGGCGGACGAGAGCCGGGACGGGAGTCAGACGGCCGCGTCCGACGCGAAGCACGCAGCCTAGTCGCCGGCCGGATGCGAGTCGGATGAAGGAGGCGCAGTCCGATGCGCCGGCTCAAATCCGGTTCAAACGGGGAGCGGCGAGTGGGGCGGGGAGTGAGAAGTTGTTTGAGAGGTTGCTATGGTGGGGCTGATCGGTCTGGCCACAATGGTCGCCCTCGTCTGGCTGCTGGATTTCAGCATGGCCAACGAAAGCGACGCGGAGCGGCGCCGGATTGCGAGATCGGGCACGTCTTCTTTTGCCGATGCGGTCGGGCAAGACCAAGGCGGCGAAGGAACGCGCGTGGCCGCTTGACCGCCGGGCAGCGAAGCGCCCGTGCGTGTCACGAGCCGGGGCGGCGACTCTTGCCCGGCCAATGTTCACCGTGTAAGAAAGAAGGGGAGGGACGCACTATGCGAGCCATTCTGACTATAGGAAGCGTGATCGCCCTGTCCGGGTTGGCTGTGGTGCTGCTATTCGTGCCGGTTGCGGCTGCGAGTGAGCAGCCGATGGGCACGGAAGGAACCTCACGGTTCGACACCCAGCCGATGAACCTGGAGACCCAGTCGTCCTCTTCGCGCGACATCCGCCGCGCCGAAGGTGAGGTGGGAAAAGGGCAGGAAATCCCCATGCGCGTCCCGGAGGGGGAGGGCGGACATCTGCTCGCGCCGGCGTCCAAGCATTTCCTGTTCATGGGCGATCCCTCGGTGAATGCCGAGTTGTTGGAGCAGCTCAGGATCCAGGACGAAATTTCCAGCTATGCATTCTGAGGCGGATCAGACCGTCGAGGAAGGGAGGACACCATGCGAACCAGGATGCGCGCGACGTGTTTGATGACGTTCGGCATCGCGGTGGCGATGGGCATGCTGGTAGGGGGCATTGCGTTGGCGCAAGCGACCTGGGTGGATGAGATAGTCAACTCAGTCGCTTTCTACAAGACCAACTATCCCGGTTCCAATTGGGAGCCCTATCAGCAGTCGCTCACGCTTGTTCGTGAGGCGGTGAGCCGCGGGGACCAGCGGATCGTCAGGAATGAGATGGGGAAGTTCTTCAAGATGCTGCAGGGGCGGGCCCATGGGATCAACGATGTCGCGGCGGACGAGCTCTTCAACTTCGCGCTGATGGTGACGCCGATCCAGGAGTTCAATATTGCCGTTCCGGCTCCTGCGGGAGGCGGGTTCTAAACGCATGCGAAGGAGGTCGCGAGCGGGCCGGCCGTCGAATGGCGTGGTGATGTGCCAGGCGGGGCTGTTCGATCGGAACCGGAAATGGTTCAGGGAGCAGGGAGGAGGTGCTCAATGACGACGATCGGGCATCGTGTCGTGCTGGCGTCCGCGGTCACGTTGGCGTTCGCTTTTTCGGCCGCCTCCGCGCAAGCCGACGAGTCGATGATGGGAAGCCATTATGGGTTCAGCGGCGTGATCTCGAAGATCCGGTCCGGCGTG
>JAGWTI010000103.1 GCA_028876065.1 Nitrospirota bacterium | reverse complement strand
GAGTTGCGAGCCGTGCTAATAGTGTCCTCAGTTTCGTCTACGAACTCCGCGTTGATTTCACCCACAAGGTACGAGAACGCATACTGTTGTCCGGAAACCGCATCAAAGACGAAAGGCTCCTGAACGAGCTTGCCTCTAGCCATAATTACAATGCCGCGCTGAATTCCGTCCTCCAGTTGCTTCGTATGCTCTAGTGCACCTATCCATCCCGAAACTTTCCAGCCAGTGTTAGGCTCTATCTCCTCGTCATGAAACTCCCAGAGATAGAGATGTCCGTCCTTATCCTTTTCAAGCAGAAGCTTGAGGTTGCGCTCTTGGATGGTGATAGGTGAGCCATTTACCCACACTTGAAATCCAAATGTCGGCCCGATAATGGAAAACCGTCGTGCCAGTCCGCGGCGGACTTGATCGATGGAGATGCTTTTCTTTCTGAACTTTGTAATGCCCCGCAGAGTGATTCGGGTGCCCTTTGCCAACGTTCCGGACGGGTCTAGGGCGGGCATCGTTAGTTTGCGTTGGACGCTGCTCTTATCAAGTTCTGCATGGCTCATCACGAAGCGGGATATTTCTCCAGCGTGGAAGGTTTCCAATTCTATTTCGGTGGCGATGCCGAACCCACAAAACTTCCCAATGCCTTTTCGTCCCATCAGCTTTCTTTCGCCTGGCGTTATGTCCGTCTGTTCTTCTTTTCGTCGGTCCCGTCCAACGATGAGGTAGGCATCTCGCACGGTCTGGTCGCTCATTCCAAAACCATCGTCCGCAACAGTGATTTCCGATTGGTCGGTAAGTAGCGTCGTTGGGATAACAATATCTACGCGTGTTGCGTCAGCGTCCCATGCGTTGGAAACCAGTTCGCCGATGACGGGCGGAAGCGTCGAATACATCTGAAGTCCCAGATGTTTAATGGTGCCCGGATCGAACTCCATCTGGTAAGGCTTGCGAGGCATTATTGCGCCATCTATTCGGTTGTTTTCGCTACGTTGAGTTGTTTTCGGATTTCAAGGGCGTGACGTCTGATGAACTCTGGCGGTAACGCATTGCCTATCATCGATGCGATTGCCTGTTTGCCAGCCGCCCGAGCAAAGCGATATTTCTCGGGAAAACTTTGCAGGAGTGCCGCTTCACGCATGGTGATGGCTCGATTTTCTTCCGGATGCAGGAATCGTCCTTTCGATGGATTAAAGCAGCCACTTGTAATGGTCGGGGCCACATCTTGCCAAGCTATGCGGCCGTATATATCTTTGAAACCGTCAAACGCTTTGTGGCAGCTGAGCTGGCGTTCTTTGGGTAGGTCAAGCCTACCGCCGCCGTTCTTAGGGATATCTCTGATGAGCCTGGACACCTTTTCGCTCCGTTTTTCAGGCATGTCATGGAGCGTGTCGCCACTATGTCCAGCTTTTGCCAGTCGACTAATGGCATTACGGACGGTGCATAGTTGATCCGACTCGACCGCAAAATCGATATGAAATCCGAGGCCAGCGAGCAGGATGAGTCTCTTTCGTCGCTGGGGAACACCGTAGTGGGCTGCATCCTTCACATCCCAATTGACTTTGTACCCAAATTTCTGGAGTCCCTTGCGAAAGTCGCGGAATGACTTGCGTGATGCGAGCCCAGGGACATTTTCCATCATGACAGCTTTAGGTCGAAGAACTCGCACGAATCGAAGCATTTCACGAACAAGGTTGTTTCGTCGGTCACGATTCTTCTTTGCTCCGTTACGGGTGCGAAGTGTGGAAAAGCCTTGGCAAGGCGGGCAACCGGCAAGAAGATCGAGTTCGTCTCGGCCCAATTTTAACTTGCGGCCCACTTCAGCGGCTGACACTTTTCGAACATCCTCTTGCCAGACGACAACGTGTTTGTGGTTTGCCTTGAATGATTCAACTGCAAGGAGGTCGATTTCGATCGCCCCGAGCACTTTAAAGCCCGCCTGTTTCAGCCCTAGCGTTAGGCCTCCACAACCTGAAAAGAGATCAATGGCAATGGGTTTTGTCATTCGCAGCACTCTTGTCTGAAAGTTAGTCTAGCCGAATCGAAAATTAAAGTCACCTTGACCAGGTCAAGCGGGGGGGGCTTTCTCAGCTGGAACGGGTGCGAGTTGAAGAGCGGCGGTCGAAAATATGGGACAGGTCCATTGGCGACCTGTCCCACCCCTCTCTCTTCTCAGCCCGCGGCTGGAACGGATGCAGGTCAAGGAGAAGGCATGGCGGGAGTTGTCTGTCAGTTAGCAGAGCGAGCGCCGGACGCCGTTCCGTTTATCAGGTAAGGCGTTCGGCCAACAGGAAGGTATCGGTAGGAGTCTGGTTCCAGCGCATCATGTCGCCGACGAGCACCTGCGCCGTTCGTCAGCCGAGTCTACTCCCTTGTGCCTATTCATGTTCCGTATCACGTGTAAGCTGGAAGTCCCGCAGACGAACGATCTGCCCCAGCGATTCGCCCTTCCGATAGTAGTGCTCGTCGGCTGTTACCAATACGGCGTCCGGCTCTGTCAGGGCGACCGCGTGGTACAGGGTGTCAAACACATGCTGGCCGAGGGTGGTGGCAAGATCGCAGGCCCGCTCATAGACCTCTACGCCGTCCGCCACGGGGAACTCCAGAGCGTATAAGAGGGCGATGGCCTGTCGAGCGATCTTCGGGTCCAGCCTCGATGCGACGGCTGCAACTTCGGCGAGCCAGTGGGGCGGTTGGACGATCGAGCAGCGGCCTTCTCTGAGGTGTTGGAGGACTTGGAGCGCTTGCGGGGCATTCGATTCTTGGGGGCGATCAGGAAATATCCACTTTACGGCCACGCTCGCGTCCACCACGATGGTGGTCATGGTCGGCCTTGGACCCTTGCCGAGCGGATTTGCTGGTCGGTGACCCGCCGCGCGCTCTTGCGGAGAGCCAGAAGCTTCACAATGGCGCGATCTTGCCGCCGCCGTCTGTGCCGTTCTTCCACCGCCTGCCGCATCAGGTCGGTAAGGACCGCGCTCTTGTTTCGACCGGCAAAGGCCTTGTCGAACGCTTCTTTGACGTCGGTTGGCACGCTAAAGTTGACTGTTGCCATGGCGTGACCTCGTTGTTGAAATCCTCAACAATACTAGTCGTGGAGGGGGGCGCTGTCAAGGGAGGGAAGAGCTAAAACCGTGACTCGGTGAGCTTGACGTCGGCGCGGGCCCAGGCTTGCCGGAAGCGGTCCTCCACGGCCCGGGCCTCCTCCATCTTGTCTTGCGCGCGCAGGCTTTTGCCCAGGCCGAACAGCGACCAGCCGTTTTCGGGGTTCCGCTTCAAATCCTCCCGATAGACCGCTTCCGCTTCGATGGGATGGCCGAAGGCCATGAGCACCGCCCCCAGGTTCTGCCGGGCCGGCGCATACCAGAGGGGCGGTTCGCTGTAGCGGAGCGCATCTTCCGCAGCGACCGCTTCTTTGAGAGCCCGGACCGCTTCGTCGAAGTGCCGACGTTTGGCCGCCAGTTCTCCCGCCACCACCCGCTCCGCCACCTTGAGCACCTGCCGTTCCGTCTCCGCCTCGGTCCCGCGCTGTTTGGACAGGAGCTTGATGCTCTCGAGGATTTCCGCCTGTTCGGCCTCGGCCTGGCCGAACCGTTCCGTCGCGGTCAAGGCCAGGCTGCGGGCGTAGTGCCAGAGGCCGGTCGTCAATTTCCACTCCGGCTTCGGGGCCGGCTCGCGCAGCAGGTCGTCCCAGCGGCCGAAGCGGACCAGGGTCAGCATCGGGGCGGAGGCGAAGATTTCCGGCTCGGAAGCTTTGTCGGCATCCCGCTCTCTCATCCGGGACACCAGCCGGTGAGCCGCCTGCAGGGCGTCTTTGTTCCGGCCTTCCATGAGCAACGCCGCCCAGAGAAAGTGGATGTTGTGCAAGTAGTAGCCGTGAGGGTAGTTGCCGGTGAGGTGGCGGCGGTCCAGGTAGGCTTGGTCCACGTCCGAGGCTTCGGCGTTGCGCTCGACGGCGTGGCGGTACCGGCCGAGCCGCATATAGATGTGGGCCGGCATGTGGACCAGGTGGCCGGCGCCGGGCATGAGCTCCGGCAGCCGTTGCGCGCAGGGGAGGGCTCGCTCCGGTTGGGGAGAGGCTTCCACCGCATGGATGTAGTAGTGGCAGGCGCCCGGATGGTCGGGATGTTGGGCGAGCACTCGCTCCAGCGTGGGGACGATCTCTTCCAGGCCCGATTTGGGTTTGCCCCCGGCCGTCCAATAGTCCCAGGGACTCAGGTCCATGAGCGCTTCCGCGAACAGGACGGCGGCGTCCGCATCGTCGGGAAACCGGCGCGCCACGAGGCGCATGGCGTCGGCGTAGGCCCGATCCAGTTTTTTTCGGTCGGCCTTTTTATCGAGAGAGTAGCGGGCGGCGAGGGCCTCGATGTAGGCCCGCTCCTGCGGCGAAGTCTGGGCCAGACGGGCCTTGGCTTTTTGTATGGCCTCCAGGGCCCGGCGCTCCTGGGCTTTGTCCATCTCGGCGTTGACGTTGGGGCCGAGCGCGAGCGCGATGCCCCAATAGGGCATGGCCGCGGTGGGGTCCTGGCGCGCGGCTTCCTGAAACGAGTTGATGGCTTCCTCGTGGTTGAAGCCGAACGTCAGCCGGAGCCCTTGGTCGAAGTACTGTTGCGCCGGCTCGGACTGGGTCGTGATCGGATGGTGGAGCGTGCCGAGGTTGTCGAAGAGGGGCACCGGCGCCTGAGCCATCGCGGCAAACGGGGTGAAAACGAGAGTGATGACGACGGCCCTGTGGCCAATAGTCTGCGCGACGCTTCGCAAGGTCATGATTCCTTGTCCAACGCCTCCCGGAACGTACGGAGAAATTCGCCGGGTGTCATCACGGGAAACGACGCCCAGGTTCGTACTTTGGCGGCAAGAAAGTCGCGCGTGTTCCAGGTCACCAGAAAATCCACGTTCGCCTGTTTTGCCGCGGCCAGGATCGGCGCGTCGTTGCGGTGGATGACGCGAGCCGCTTCCTGAACGGCTTCACGGGAAGGATCTTCGACGATCATCGGGGCAAGGTGTTCAAGGAGCCCATGGTACTCGTCCAGGATTGTCGGGAGCTTGACGGCGATGTTCCGGTCCGCTTCCGTCAACACCTGCCGGGACAGCACCGGTTCGATCAGGCGCGCTTCCGCCAATCGAAGCACTTCGCGCGCGGCCCCGGTTTGAGAGGCGATGCCGGCGATTAACGCGCTGGTGTCCAGGAAGACGCGCCAGCGCTTAAGCTCCATAGCGCTCCCGGGTGTAACGCTCCCGCTGTTTGCTCAGGTCCGCCAGGAGGTCGTCCAGTTTCAGACCGGCTTGCTTCATCGCGCGCGCGGCTTTCTTGGCGACGGCGTCGCCGATGAGCTTGCGGGGAGTGAGCAGGAGCACGTCCCCGACTTTCACCACCGTCAGGGCTGCGTCGTCGTCGAGTTTCAGGTCTTTTCTCAGGGAGGCGGGAATTGTCAGTTGCCCTCGCCCCCGCACTTTGACCGTCGGCATCTCCTGTCCCCCCTCCTGACTCTGGCGATATGGAAGCTATTCTGAAACTTTCTGATTTTCAGAATAACGCGGATAGGTAACGAAATGCAAGCGGTGGGGCGCGGGAGGCCCGAACGTAGGCTCAACGGGAGATGGATCGAAACAACGGCACGATCACTGCCCGTGACACTTCTTGTATTTTTTCCCGGAGCCGCAGGGGCAAGGGTCGTTGCGGCCGACTTTGTCGGCGGCGCGATGGGCGGTCTGGGGCGTCGCCGGTTCGTCGCCCCGGTTGAGGGTCAGGCGGGGCGGCGCGGGAGGCGGCGGGGCGGCCTGCGGTTCGGGCAGTTCCCCTTTGACCGCCTGGACGCGGAAGAGCCGTTCCAGCGCGTCCGATTGAATCCGCTGCATCATTCCCGAGAACATGTCGAAGCCTTCGCGCTTGTACTCCAGCAGCGGGTCCTTCTGGCCGTAGCCGCGCAGGCCGATGCCGTCCCGCAGTTGGTCCATGCCCAGCAGGTGGTCTTTCCAATGGTGGTCGATCACCTGCAGCAGGAGCATCTTTTCCAGGTACCGGAGCAGGTCGGAGCCCAGCGCCTGTTCTTTGGCCTGGTAGGCCTGCTCCGCCCGCTCGCGCAATTCGTCGAGCAGGGCTTCGCGGCCCAGGGTCTTGAGATCGAGGGCGTCCCCGTTGCCGGCGGCCGCCGGTTGCTGGTTGAACAGGTCCAGGCCGAACTGGGCGTGGATCGCTTCGCTGAGGCCGGTGAAGTCCCATTCCTCCGGATACTGTTCCGCCGGGCAGTAGACGTCCACCTGCCCGCCGATCACCTCCGCGATCATCTGCTTGACTTCTTCGGACAGGTCCTCGCCGGTGAGGATGGCGCGGCGATGCTGGTAGATGACTTCGCGTTGCTTGTTCATCACGTCGTCGTATTCGAGGAGCTGTTTGCGGATTTCGAAGTTGTGCGCCTCGACTTTCTTCTGCGCGTTCTCGATGGCCTTGGTGACCATGCCGTGTTCGATGGGCACGCCTTCCTCCATGCCCAGTTTGAGCATGAGGTTGGAGATGCGCTCGGAGGCGAAGATGCGCAGCAGGTCGTCTTCCAGCGAGAGGTAGAAGCGGGAGGAACCGGGGTCGCCCTGGCGCCCGGCGCGGCCGCGGAGCTGGTTGTCGATGCGGCGGCTCTCGTGCCGCTCCGTGCCGAGGATGTGCAGGCCGCCCGCGGCCACCACGGCCTGCTTGTCCTGCTCGCAGTCGGCCTTGATCTCGTCGAAGATCTGCTTCTGGCGTTCCTGGGTCAGCTCCTCGCCCTGATAGAGGATGCGCTTGAACAGAAAATCCGGGTTGCCGCCCAGCAGGATGTCGGTGCCGCGGCCGGCCATGTTGGTGGCGATGGTCACGGCCTGCTTGCGGCCCGCCTGGGCGATGATCTCCGCCTCTTTCTCGTGGTACTTGGCGTTGAGCACGTTGTGCTTGATGCCGTGCCGTTTCAGGTGGCCCGCGAGGCGCTCGGACTTCTCGATCGAGATGGTGCCGACGAGGACCGGCTGGCCGCGCTCGTAACAGTCCTTGATCTCCTCCACGATCGCGTCGAACTTTTCCTTCTCGGTCCGGAAGATGACGTCCGCATAGTCTTTGCGCACCATCTGCCGGTTGGTGGGGATGACGTTGACGTCGAGGTTGTAGATCTTCGCGAACTCGCTGGCTTCCGTGTCGGCGGTGCCGGTCATGCCGGCCAGCTTCTTGTACATGCGGAAGTAGTTTTGAAAGGTGACGGAGGCCAGGGTCTGGTTCTCGTTGGCGATCTTGACCCCTTCCTTCGCCTCGACGGCCTGGTGCAAGCCGTCGCTCCAGCGCCGGCCCGGCATCAGGCGGCCGGTGAACTCGTCCACGATGATGACTTCGCCGTCCTTGACCACGTAGTCCACGTCGCGCCTGTAGATGGCGTAGGCCTGCAGGGCCTTCACGACGTGGTGGACCAGGTTCAGGTGCGCCAAGTCGTAGAGATTGTCCACGCCCAGGAGCTTCTCGACCCGCGCGTTGCCTTCTTCCGTGAGCGCGGCGGTCTTGGTCTTTTCCTCGATCGTGTAGTCGTGCTCGATCTTGAGCTGCGGGATGATCGCGTTGATCCGGTAGTAGAGGTCCGTGGTTTCGTCCGTGGGGCCCGAGATGATGAGCGGCGTCCGGGCCTCGTCGATCAGGATGCTGTCCACCTCGTCCACGATCGCGAAGTTCAGCTCGCGCTGCACGCACTGGCCGATGTCGCTCACGATCAGGTTGTCGCGCAGGTAGTCGAACCCGAACTCGTTGTTGGTGCCGTAGGTGATGTCGGCCCGGTAGGCCTCGGGTCTGGTGCAGGGGCGCAGGTGCTGCAGGCGCTTGTCCGGCGCGTCGTACGCGGGATCGAACAGGAACGAGGCGTCGTGCTGGATCACGCCCACCGAGAGGCCCAGCGCGTGGTAGAGCGGCGCCATCCACTGGGCGTCGCGTTTGGCCAGATAGTCGTTGACCGTGACCAGATGCACGCCCTTGCCGGCCAGCGCGTTCAGATAGAGCGGCAGCGTGGCCACGAGGGTCTTGCCCTCGCCGGTCTTCATTTCGGAAATCTTCCCCTGGTGCAGCACCATGCCGCCCAGCAACTGCACGTCGAAGTGCCGCATGTTGAGGATGCGGCGCGACGATTCCCGGCAGACGGCGAAGGCCTCCGGCAGCAGGTCGTCCAACGGGTCCCCGTCGGCGATCCGCTTCTTGAATTCTTCGCTCTTGTCCCGCAGGGCTTGGTCGGACAGGGGGGTGAGCCCCGCTTCCAAGGCGTTGATCCGGTCCACCACCGGCCGGAGCTGCTTGATTTCACGCTCGTTCTTGCTGCCGAAGAGCGCGTTGAGGAGCTTGACGATCATAGAAGTGTAACCCGTTCAGACTAAAGACGTTTTTTCTAAGGACGCGGCTCAGTATACAGGAATCGCCCTGGGTTTCTCCACCAAAAGAGGAGCCCCCGTCTTACGCGTGCCGACTCGACCACAACCAGCCTGTCGGGCCGCGGGCTTCGTTGATTTCGTGGGCGACTCCGCTTATAGTTCGCGGACGGCGTTCGAACGGCGGAGCGATCATGAATCGGACGGTCACAGAAGGAGGCGGACGGGTGATGGTGCCGGCGGTGATCCTGGGTTGGCTGCTCCTCGTGCTGTCCCCGCCGGTGTGGGCGGAGACCGCCAAGTCGGACTCAGCCGGACAAGCCTACGAGCAGGGCGTCAAGTTGTCCGAGGCGAAGCAATACCAGGCCGCGATCGAGGCCCTGACGAAAGCCCTGCAATCGGATCCGAATCATCCCGGCGCGCTGTATAGCCTGGGGCGCATCTACGACGGTCAGGGCAAGACCAAGGAGGCCCGCGCCTTGCTGGAGCGACTCACCAAGATCGACCCGGCCCATGCGGATGGCTGGTACCTGCTCGGCCGCCTGGCGGAAAAGGAGAACCGACTGAAGGACGCGATGGATGGCTACCGGATGGCGCTCGCCGCCAAGCCGGATTTGGTGGACGCCCATTACAATCTTGGCTTCGTCTACCTCAGCATGGAGCGGCGGGGGGACGCGGCGAAGCAGTTTACCGAAGTGCTCCGACTCAACCCGGCCTATGCCGAAGCCCACATGAACCTCGGCGTGATCTATACGGCTCAAAGCAAACTGGATGAGGCGGAAAAGGAGTACGAAGCCGCGGTGACCCTGAAGCCGATGTTGGCCGAAGCCCATTACAACTTGGGCGTGTTCTTCGAATTCCATCGCAAGGACGTGGGAAAGGCCTTGGCCCAGTACCGGAAGTATTTGGAGTTGGGCGGCACCGACGAGCGGGTCGAGCGGATCATCCGCCAACTGGGAGGCGGCAAATGACGAGCCGCGGACCCAGGAGCGCCATCCGAGCGTCCCGGCGGCCGAATATTTGACGCGCCTTCCCCGATTCTGTATCATACCGGGCGATTCATCGGTGCGGCGTTGAAATGCGACACAGGGAACTCTCCATCAAGCTCCTGGCTCTGACGTTGGCCGTCGGCCTGCTCTTGCTTCTGGGCGGTACGACGGGCAGCGCCTTTGCCCATGACATCCAGCATGCGGGCCATCACTCGGCCGGCATGCACAGTCAGGGCATTTGCGCCTGGATGTGCGCCGCCGGCAGCGCGCTGGACGGGCTGAACGCGCCTCTGCCGATCCATGCGCCGCATGTCGTCACGAGCGGCCTCTCTGCCGCGCCGATTCCGTCAGCCGACTTCCGACAGACCTCCGCATCCCGCGCTCCTCCCATCTTCTTCCGGTAGCCCATTCTGCAGCGCCAGGTTCCAGTAGGGCGAACCACGAAGCCGACAGGCCCCGTGGTCGGATTGCGGTGCGCAGCCCTCACCTGGCGGCGCCTATACAGTTAGTTGCAGTGCGCGAAGTTGCACCAAGACATATTCGAGAGGGGAATTCCATGGCGCGGTACACGCGAATGTTCGTTGCGAGCCTCATGATAGTCCTGCTGGGCCAGACGGTGTGCACCGTTGGGCCGGCCTGGAGCATGGGCGAGCGGCCGCCGGTCACGGGGATGGCGGCGGCGGATTTTACGCTGACGGATCTCCAGGGCAAGCCCCAAAGCCTGAGCCAGTACCGGGGCAAGATCGTGCTGCTCAACTTCTGGGCGACCTGGTGTAAGCCCTGCACGACCGAAATGCCGGCCATGCAAGCGTGTTATGACAAGCTGCGGGACAAGGGCTTCGTCGTCTTGGCCGTGAACGAGCTGGAAGACGTCCAGAAGGTTGCCGAACACGTCAAAGCGTACGGGCACACGTTCCCGGTCCTGATGGACAAGGACAACCGCGTGGCCAACATGTACGGGGTCTACGGCCTCCCCGTGAGCGTGCTGATCGACGAGCAGGGCGTGGTCCAGGAATACATCAAGGGCGGCCTCCTGACCGAGCCCAAGATTCTGGAGATGGTCGAACGGGTGAAGACGACTGCGCACATGAAAACGGCGTCGATCCGCTAGCCGGCGTCATGGGTCGCCGGCGATTGCTTCTTATGGCCTGAACGAGTCGAGATGGGCGCACGACGTACATTCAAAGCCGTTGCCGCGACGTTGGCGCTGGGCCTCCTGCTGCTCCTCGGGGCCACCACCGGCAGCGCGTTTGCCCACGAGGTCCAGCATGCAGGCCACCATTCGGCCGCTATGCACAGTCAGGGCATTTGCGCCTGGATGTGCGCGGTGGGCCATGGGCTGCAGATCGTGGTGTTCTGTCCGCCAGCGGATTTTGCCCCGAGTGACCTCGTGTTTGCCGCCTTGGATCGGCCTGGACCGAGCAACGCTCTCCCCACACCTCCGACACGCGGCCCTCCTGCGTGCGTTGCCTGATTCGTTCATTCTCTACACTGACTCAGATTTGATAAATCGCGCCGTCTCCGACTTTGGGGGGGGGGTACGAAGACATTGGCATAGCGTGCCTCCGTGTCTGGATGGCGTGATCTAGGAATGGTGTCGGAACTAAAGACAGATGGTTTTCGCAAACCTTCTGATTGAACTCCGGGAGGAATGGATGGGCCGTGAGTGTAGATGGGTTCTTGCAGGAGCCTGGGGCTTGCTGGTCAGCCTTGTGGCATTGGTGCTGCCGACTCCGCATGCGCAGGCGTCCTGTGGGTCCGTGAGCTGCTTCGTGGTGATCGGATCGCAGCAACAGATTCCCCAAAAAGGTTTGATCACGGCGAACTTGTTTTACAATTTTACCCCGCAAGGCACATTGCTCAGCGGAACGAACGGAGTGATTCCATCGGTTGATACCG
>JAGWTI010000102.1 GCA_028876065.1 Nitrospirota bacterium | reverse complement strand
CCCCCAAATTGATTGTGGAATACAAAAGTCGACGCTATGCGGCGGGGGTAAAGCCGGCCACAATCAACCGAGAGCTGACCTGTCTTGGGAAGGCCTTTAGTCTGGCCAAGCGGGAATGGGAATGGTGCCGAGAGAATCCGGTGAGCCGGGTGTCTTTGGAAAAGGGGGTCACCAAGCGTGACCGCTGGCTGACGGAGGAGGAAGAAATCCGGTTACTAGCGGCGTGCCCTTTCTGGTTGCGCGATCTGGTGATCTTTGCCCTCCATACCGGGATGCGGTTGGGCGAGGTCCTCGCGCTCACATGGAACGGGGTGGATTTGGCACGCAGTACCGTGCTCGTTTTTCGGTCGAAGAACGGCGAACGGCGTACGGTCCCGTTGAATCAGACGGTCATGGCTCTGTTGAAGGAGAAGAGTAGAGTCCGGCACATCAATACGGTGTTGGTGTTCCCAAGTAAGACCGGGACACTCCTTGATGCCAACCATCTCCGACGTGCCTTCCGGGTAGCAATAAGCAGGGCGGAGCTTCAAGATTTTCATTTCCACGATCTCCGGCACACCTTCGCCACGCGGCTCGTTCAGTCCGGAGTGGATCTCTACAAAGTACAGCGGCTCCTCGGGCACAAGACCAGCGTGATGACCCAACGGTATGCGCATCACTGCCCGGAAAGCTTGCGCGACGGAGTAGAGGTCCTAGACCGGAGAGCACACTGTGGCACAAAATTGACCACAGTGAGTAGCATGGCAGGGGTTGTCACGACGTAAGTGCTGAATTTACATGGTGGGCGATACAGGTATCGAACCTGTGGCCTCTTCCGTGTGAAGGAAGCGCTCTACCACTGAGCTAATCGCCCACAGGCTGGCGAGTCTAACATAGGGGTTTTCAGCCAGTCAACGAAGGGTCAAACGCGGTTTCCGCGCCATACGCAATGATGACCCGCCCAGTTTCTCTTGACGGTTGATGTACCTACGCCCACACTACACCTTCATGTGTCCTCTCCTAGTCATGGTGGCAAAGTTGAGACAAAGGCAAGTCTCTGTTCGATAATCCTCTCTCCCGTAAACGCGTGCGGAAGCTCTGAATCAACGGTCGCATACAGATACCCGTGCGCTAAATTCCCCGCAGCGGCCGATGATTTTTCAGCTCTTTCGAGCCAATCCTGCTTGCTTGACTCCCCCTAAGGTGGCCCGTACAATGCGATTTTTACGGAGTGGAACGTAACATTATGCGTGACGACGTCGTCATCATCGGGGGGGGCCTGGCCGGGTCCGAGGCGGCCTGGCAGGCAGCCAATCATGGCGCCAAGGTCACCCTCTACGAAATGCGTCCCAAGGAAACCACCCAGGCCCATAAGACCGGGTACCTGGCCGAACTGGTCTGTTCCAATTCGCTCGGCTCCACCGACATCCTGAACGCGCCCGGCATCATCAAAGAGGAGATGCGCCGCCTCAACTCGCTGGTGATCCGGGTGGCGGACGAGGTCCGCGTCCCGGCCGGGTCGGCCCTGGCCGTGGATCGCGACCGGTTCTCGCAGAGCATCACCCAGGCGCTGGAAAGCCATCCGAACGTCCGGATTCTTCGCGAAGAGATCAAGGAGATTCCGACCGACTGTGTCTGTATCCTGGCCACGGGGCCCCTCACGTCGGAGGCCTTGGCCAACGCGATCCGCGAGCTGACCCATACGAAGCATTTGTATTTTTTCGACGCGATCTCCCCGATCGTCGATGCCGATTCCATCAACATGGATGTGGTGTTCCGGGCCTCGCGCTACGACAAGGGCACGGCGGATTACCTGAACTGCCCGATGGACGAGGCGACCTACGGGGCCTTCTACGACGCCATGATGAAGGCGGAGAAAGTCCAGCCCAAAGACTTCGAGAAGGTGCCCTATTTCGAAGGCTGCATCCCCATCGAAGTGATGGCGGAGCGCGGGAAGCAGACCATGTTGTTCGGCCCGTTGAAACCGGTGGGGCTGGAAGATCCCAAGACCGGCAAGCGTCCCCATGCGGTCGTACAGTTGCGGCCGGAGAACGCTCACGGCACCTGCTACAACATGGTGGGGTTCCAGACCAAGCTCACCTATCCGGAGCAGCGCCGGGTGTTCCGCATGATCCCCGGATTGGAAAACGCCGAGTTTTTGCGATTGGGCAGTTTGCACCGCAACACGTTCATCAATTCGCCTCAGCTCTTGCGGGACACCCTGCAATTGAAGGTGCGGGGCACGGCCTTCTTCGCGGGCCAGTTGGTGGGCGTGGAGGGCTATACCGAGTCGGCGGCCATGGGCGGGCTGGCCGGCATCAACGCGGCCAGAGGGCTGGCCGGGCTCCCGCTGGTGACGCCCCCTCCCACGACGGCGCACGGGAGTTTGGTGACGTACATCACGACGACGGACCCCCGGCACTTCCAACCGATCAACACGAACTACGGCCTGTTCCCGCCCCTGGCCGCCAACATCAGGGACAAGGAGCAGAAACGACGGAAGATCGGCCAGCGTGCGCTGGAGGATCTCGAGGCATGGAAGCAGCGATCCGGTCTTTCCTGACGTTCCTCGACGTGGAGCAGGGCGCGTCCCGCGAAACGATCCGCGGCTACCGGTCGGACCTCCGCCAGTTCCTTGCGTTCGCGAGCGACTCGCGAACGGCCGGCGCCTCCCCGCTTGCGCCGGACCAGGTGGACCCGCTGATGATCCGGGGTTACCTGGCCTGGCTGGATCGCAAGGGGGAAAAGAAATCGTCGTTGGCGCGCAAGCTGGCGGCGCTGCGGAGTCTCTATCGGTTTTTGGCCAGAGAGGGCCGGATCGGACGTAACCCGGCCGAGGAAGTGCGCACGCCGAAGCAGCCGCAGCACCTGCCGCGGGTCCTGACCAAAGACGATGCCGACGCGCTGATGGAATTGCCGGAGGGGAACACCCTCCTGTCCTTGCGGGACAGCGCGATCCTGGAAACGCTGTACTCGACCGGCGCGCGGGTGAGCGAGCTCGTCGGGATGAATCTGGAGGATCTGAACATGGGCGACGGGCTGGTCCGGCTCCGCGGCAAGGGCCGCAAGGAGCGCATCGTGCCGATCGGCGAGGTGGCCGTCGAAAGCGTGAAGGCATACCAGGCGAGCCTCCCGCTGAAGGCCGCCGGCAAGCCGTCGGTGCACCTGACGACCCCGGTGTTCCGCAACCATCGGGGCGGACGCCTGACGGCGCGGAGCGTCGAGCGGATCGTCGGCAAGTATTCCAGCCGCCTGGTCAGCGGCCGCGTCAGCCCGCACGCGCTCCGCCATTCGTTCGCCACGCATTTGCTGGACGAGGGGGCCGACTTGCGCGCGATCCAGGAGATGCTGGGCCATGCCTCGCTGGGCACGACGCAAAAGTATACGCACCTGGCGACGGATCAATTGATGGCGGTCTACGATCGGGCCCACCCGCGGGCCAAGCGGCAGGCCGGGGCGTCGGACAAGGGCGTAGCGTCATGAAAATTCGCTCGACGACCATCCTCTGCGTCCGGCGGGATGGCCGCGTGGCCATGGGGTCCGACGGGCAGGTCACGGTCGGGACGACGGTCATGAAGCACAATGCGCGCAAGCTGCGGCGCCTGCACCATGACCGGATCCTGGCCGGGTTCGCGGGGGCGACGGCCGACGCCTTCACCCTGTTCGAGAAATTCGAGGCCAAGCTGGAGGAACATCGGGGCAATCTGACCCGCGCCGCGGTCGAGCTGGCGAAGGACTGGCGGACCGACCGGGTGCTCCGCCGGCTGGAAGCCCTGCTCGCGGTGGCGGATCTGGAGCACTCCTTCGTCATCTCCGGGACCGGCGACGTGGTGGAGCCGGAAGACGGGATTCTGGCGATCGGTTCCGGCGGGCCCTATGCCCTGGCCGCGGCGCGGGCTCTGCTGGGCCATTCGAATCTGGACGCGCGGGCGGTGGTCGAGGAGTCCATGAAGATCGCGGGCGACATCGACATCTATACGAATCAGCAACTGGTCATGGAAGAACTCAAACCGTGAGGACCGAGCCGGGCATGGGCGAGCCGATGCAGAAGCAGGCCGGGCTGGATAACTTGACGCCGCGCCAGATCGTGGCCGAGCTGGATCGGTACGTGATCGGCCAGCAGGACGCCAAACGGATGGTGGCGATCGCCTTGCGCAACCGCTGGCGGCGGCAGCAACTGGCTCCCGACCTGCGGGACGAGGTCATCCCGAAGAACATCATCATGATCGGTCCGACCGGCGTGGGCAAGACCGAAATCGCGCGTCGGCTGGCCAAGCTGGCCCAGGCGCCGTTCATCAAAGTGGAGGCGTCGAAGTTCACCGAAGTCGGCTACGTCGGGCGCGATGTGGAGTCCATCATCCGCGACCTCACCGAGCAGGCGGTCAGCCTCGTCAAGGGCGCGCACCAGGAGCAGGTGCAGCAGAAGGCCGAGCAGCACGCGGAGGACCGGCTGTTGGACCTCCTCCTGCCGCCGCCCGGCGCGAAGAGCACGTTCGGCGCGCAGGACGACCAGGGAGCGGCCGGAGCCCCGGCGAGCGATTCGTACGAGGCGACCCGTTCGAAGCTGCGCCTGCAGCTCCGCGACGGCAAGCTGGACCATCGTTCGGTCGAGTTGGAGGTCAAGGAGCGGGGGGTGCCCCTCGGCGTGATCTCGAACGTGGGCGGGATGGAGGAGCTGGAAAGCGGCCTCCGCGAGATGCTGGGCGGACTCCTGCCGGGCAAGAAAAAGAAGCGGCTGCTGAAAGTGCCCGAGGCCTTGAAGCAACTGGCCCAGGAGGAGGCGCAGAAGCTGATCGACATGGACGAGGTCGTGCGGGAAGCCGTCGCCAAGGTCGAGGGGGCGGGCATCGTGTTCCTGGACGAGATCGACAAGATCGCCGGGCGCGAGAAGATGGCCGGCCCGGACGTGTCGCGCGAGGGGGTCCAGCGGGACCTGCTCCCGATTGTGGAGGGCTCCACCGTCAACACGAAATACGGCCCGGTCCGCACCGACCATATCCTGTTCATCGCCGCCGGCGCGTTTCACGTGGCCAAACCCTCTGACCTGATCCCGGAGCTGCAGGGCCGCTTTCCGATCCGGGTCGAATTGGAGCCGCTGACGAAAGCAGACTTCGTCCGCATCCTGACCGAGCCGCGCGGCGCTCTCGTCACGCAATACCGGGCCTTGATGCAGACGGAATCCGTGGCCGTCGATTTCACGCCGGACGGGCTGGACGAATTGGCGGCGACGGCCGTGCTGGTCAACGAGCGGACCGAGAACATCGGCGCCCGCCGGCTCTTCACGATCATGGAACGGGTGCTCGAACAGGTGCTGTTCGACGGCTCGGAACTGGGCGACAGGAAAATCGTCATCGACGCCGCTTACGTCAAGGAGCGGCTGCAGGACATCGCCAAGGCCGAGGACCTCAGCCGCTTCATCCTCTAGGCGAACCAGAGCGCCGGCCGCATCCTTATTCCCCTGTCGAGGCGAAAACAGGCCGCACTCGCCTCGGGACCCGGCTTCTGCTATAACCTATCGTCCAACAGCCATCGGCCAGGAGCTTGCTATGAACCGACTCATCAAAAAAGCCGACGTCCTCGTCGAAGCGCTGCCGTACATCCGCACCTTCCGGGGCAAGACGGTCGTCATCAAGTACGGCGGCCATGCCATGACCGAGCCGTCGCTCAAGGAAAAATTCGCGCAGGACGTCGTGCTCCTCAAGTATGTGGGCCTCAATCCGGTCATCATCCACGGCGGGGGGCCGCAGATCGACGACATGCTGGACCGTCTGGGGATCGAAGCGAAATTCCGTCACGGGGTCCGGGTCACGGACCAGGTCACCATGGATATCGTCGAAATGGTGCTGGCCGGGAAGATCAACATGGAGATCGTGGATCTCCTGAACTGCCACGGCGGCAAGGCGGTCGGGTTGAGCGGAAAAGACGGGGGGCTGCTCCTGACCAAGCCGCTCACCGCCAAGGCCTGGGCGGCCAGTCTCGACAAAGACCTGGACGAAGGCGAACTGGATGAAGATTTCGGCCTGGTCGGCGAGGTCCACTCCATCGACCCGAGTTTGATCTTGAAACTCCAGCAGGATCACTACATTCCGGTCATCGCGCCGATCGGCACGGATCGCCAAGGCCACACCCACAATATCAACGCCGACCTGGTGGCCGGCTCGATGGCCGCCGCCCTTCAAGCCGAAAAGGTCGTGATGATGACCGACGTCAAGGGCATCCGTGACGCCAAGGGACGCCATCTCTCGACCGTGTCCCGCAAGGACGTGCAGCGGATGGTCAAGCGCGGCACGATCACCGAAGGCATGTTGCCCAAGGTCCATGCCTGCCTGACGGCCCTGGACGGGGGCGTGAAAAAAGCCCACATCATCGACGGGCGGACTCCCCATGCGATCCTGCTCGAAGTCTTTACGGATAAGGGCATCGGCACCGAAATCGTGTCGTAGCGCGATGCAGGATCGGCTCCGCGCACACGTGAGCGCGCTCGTCGGCGAACGGCATCCTGTCTCCTCCCCGGCCCAGCTTGCCCAAGCCGGACAGTACCTCGCCGACCGATTCAAAGGGCTGGGACTTGCCGTCGCCGACCATGCCTTCGACGCCTACGGCCGGACCTTCCGCAATGTGATCGCGACGATTCCGGGAACGGACGCAGCCCTTCCCCCGCTGCTCATCGCCGCCCATTACGATACGGTGCCCGGCTCGCCCGGCGCGGACGACAATGCCAGCGGGTTGGCGGTGATGCTGGAAGCGGCGCGGAGCCTCGTCGATCGCCCGCTTGCCTGCCCCGTGCGGTTCATCGGGTTCTGTCTGGAGGAAGATAACCTGCGCGGGAGCCGAGCCTACGCGGAACAGCTACGGGCGACGCATCAACCGATCCTGGGGATGATCGCGCTGGAATGTGTGGGCTATGCCCGCCATGAAGAGGGCTCGCAAGGCAAGCCGCCGGGACTGCCGGTCGCGGTTCCGACCACCGGCGATTTTCTCGGCATGATCGGGAACGAGACCGCGGCTCCCTTGGTTGCGGCGCTGGCGCAAGCCGCCACGGGGCTTGCCCCCGTGTTGACGCATGTGCCGCTCCTGGTTCCGGGGCGAGGCGAACAGCTGCCGGATGCCAGGAGGAGCGACCATGCGGCTTTCTGGGACCAGGACTATCCGGCCGTGATGCTGACGGATACGGCCAACTTCAGGAATCCCCACTATCACCAGCCCACGGACGTCATCGCGACCCTGGACTTTCACTTCATGGCCAGGGTGGCGGAGGCGCTGGCGGCGGCGATCTCCGACCTGGCTATGAGGCCTAGATGTCCAGACGGCGGCCGCTCAGGCGTTCCAGCACCTTGAGAGGAGAACGAGAGGGCTCGCACTGGGCCGAGACGGGGATGTGGAAGGTTTGTTCCAGCAGATATTGGCCGGACATCGCGGCATGTAACACCTGGTCGGTGAAGACGATCCAGGTGCTCCCCGGCGGGAAGGATATCTGCACCTGAGGCGCCTCCCGCTGGTAGCGGAGGTCCTGCTTGACCAGATCGTGCAGGTGGAGCATCACATGGTCGTAGAGGCTGCGACGCCCTTTCGTGATGCGCAACGCCGCCAGCAGCCAGGCTGCGCCAGGCAGGGGGCGGGGCACCAGGGGGAAAAATTGTTTGGCATAGGCCTCGAACGGCTCGCCGATCCGCCAGAGCCGGTCCATGCCTTCCCGATTGACGTTGGTGAACACGCGGAGGATGCGGGCGCCCCTGGTCGGACGGGACGAAAAGGCATCCGTATGGAGCCGCTGATCGTCTTTTCTGAAGGATGTTTTGCGACCGACGATTTCCGAAGGGCGGAAACTGGTTCTGGCCTGCTGGAGGCAGGAGCGATACGGAGGCAGGAGCGATTCCACCAGGGCTCTGGTGGCCGCCGCATAACGGGCCACCATCCCGCGCAAAATCGCGGCGCCCGGTCCTTGCACCGTCGTGCCTTTCAGCTGGTCTCGGCCTGGGTCGTAACTGATATTCTTGGCGCTTCGGTCCAGCCACGTCGGCGAGAACAGCTGGGTTTCTTCGTCGCTGACGGGAAAGGCAAGGCGGGGGAAATAGAGCAACCGTCCCTGTTCAAGCGCCTGGATGGCGCAGGTACGGTCTGCCTCGTCGAAGACGGTATGCCACTGGTCGGTCGTGAAAGTCTGGATCACGTCCATGGGAGCCTCGGGAGCCTCACGGAGGATCGGCTACCAGCCTAGCATAAAAATGATGCGAAAAGCATGCTTTGCGCACATGGACGGTCGTGCATGAGTCAGCGGTTGCGACCCGAGACCCTGCGAGCCGTGCGGCTGGTCTTCGGCCGCTTGGATTATGCGCGGCTGGGGTCCATCTATTGCGACGAAGGGGGAGCGGCGTTCTGGCAGGCCAAGCGCGAGCCCTGCCGAAAACTCGGGATCAAGATGGCGAAAGTGCTGCTGGGTCGCCTGAAACCGAAGGGCCGGAGCCTGTACATCGGCGCAGGCGTCTCGGAACTGCCGCTGCTCGCGATGGAAACGATGGAGTTGCGTCGGGCGGCGGCGGCGTTCAATCTCCGGGCGAAGGAAGTGGCGTTGTTGAACCGCGCCTGTTCCGGGCTCCCCTTCCGGATTTTGGCTCAGGATGGCCGCAAGGCTGCCGGTCGGTTCGATCATCTCTGGATGGTGAGCGTGTTGAACGATCCGGAGCGGTTCCCCGACCTGGCGTCCCTATCCTATGGACGGGCCAACCCGGTCACCTTCGACCCCTCCCGCTTCGCGCGTGAGCGAAGGATCGTCAGGGGGTTGACCGATGCCTGTCTGAAGAAACTCACGAGACCGGGACTGGTCACCACGTCGGTCGAAGAGATTCCCTGGATCGAGGATTGGTGCCATCGCCACCAGGTGCCCTGCTCGGTGGAGGAAGACGATTACCCCACGGCACTGGTGGGCGATCCGGTCTGTCTGATCCGGGTCGGCGTTCGTTGACAGCCCCTTCCCGCGCCCCGTACACTGCCTGGCGTATGGCGACTCGTAAACCCTTGCCCCTTCTCTCCGACTCCGGCGCCACGCGCATCGGCTTCGTCAATCTGGGATGCAGCAAAAACCAGGTGGACGCGGAAGTGATGCTCGGCTCGCTGGCCGCCAAGGGGTTTGCCCTGACCGCCGATCCGGCCGAGGCCGAGGTGGTCATCATCAACACCTGCGGGTTTATCGAAGAGGCCAAGCAGGAGTCCATCAACGCGATCATCGAGCATGGGCAATTGAAGAAAACCGGCTCCTGCCGCGTCCTGATCGCGGCCGGCTGTTTGGCGCAACGGTACCAGGGCGAATTGCTCAAGGAGCTGCCGGAGCTGGACGGAGTGGTGGGGACCGGCGAAATCGGCCGGATCGCCGAGATCACCATGAGCCTGCTCAAGCCGGGCCGCAAGCGCCAACACCTCTTTTTCTCGCCGCCGCCCTATCTGTACGACGAACGGACTCCTCGTCTCCGGCTGGACAAGCCGCACACGGCCTACATCAAGATCGCCGAAGGCTGTAACCGCAATTGTGCTTTCTGCGCCATCCCGCTCATGCGGGGCAAGCAGCGGAGCCGGCCGATAGAATCCATCGTGGCGGAGGCCCGGCGACTGGCCGACGAAGGGGTCAAGGAGATCAACCTGATTTCCCAGGACACGGTCAACTACGGGGTGGACTTGGGGATCCGGCAGGGATTGACGCAACTCCTGCGCGGCTTGGTCACGGTGGACGGCCTGCGGTGGATCAGGCCCTTCTACCTCTATCCCCAGCAAGTGACCGATGAATTGATTTCGCTCTATGCGGGGGAAGAGAAAATCGTCAAGTACATCGACATGCCGCTCCAGCATATCAACGATGCCATGTTGAAACGGATGCACCGGTTGGGCGACAAGGCTTCCATCACGGCCTTGGTGGAACGGCTGCGGAGACGCATCCCCGGCCTGACCTTCCGCACGGCCTTTATCGTGGGATTCCCCGGTGAAACCGAGGCCGCTTATGCCGAGCTGAAACAATATGTCCAGGACATGGCCTTCGAGCGTGTGGCCGTGTTCCTCTACTCGGACGAGGAAGGCACATCCGCGGTCGAACTCGACGGCAAGCTCGACCGCCGGCTCATGGACGAACGCCGCGCCGAGCTGCTCAACGTGCAGGAAGACATCGCGCTCGGGAAGAGCCGGGCCCTGCTCGGACGTACGATCGAGGTGCTGGTGGAAGGACCTTCGGATGAATCGGACCGGCTGTTGGCTGCCCGCCACGAAGGCATGGCGCCTGAAATCGACGGGTTGGTGTATGTGAATCAGGGGTCGGCTAAACCGGGCGAATTCGTCAAGGCGACCATTACGGACGCATCGGCCTACGATCTCGTCGGCCACGTGGCCGGCTCGAAGGGCAGCGACAAACTTTCGTCCGCGGCTCTGGTGATGCCGGCAAAGGCTGTGAAGGGGCGCTCCTGAAGCGCGAGGACTGGTGGTTCGTGAAGCGTCGTTCGGATCTCGTTCAAGGCCCGAAACGCTTCGCGGACTATTTCTCCACTCCCTCTTGCCACGAGATGCGAACGACGAAATACGAGATACGTGGTCAGGGTTGAAAGCCCGGCTTCGACTTGAGCGGGCCCCCCAGGTAGGTCTTCGCATACTGCACGTAGTTCTGCGCCGATTCCTTAATCCAGGCCAACTCCTCGCCGGTCACCGGCCGCTTGACCTTGGCCGGTGAGCCCAGGATCAAACTCTTCGGCGGGACGACGGTCCGCTCGGTGACCAGGGTTCCCGCTCCCACCACACAGTCCTCGCCGATCACCGCCCCGTCCATGATGATGGCGCCCATCCCGATGAGGACCCGGTCCTTGATCGTGCAGCCGTGCAACACCACATGGTGTCCGATCGTGACGTCGTCGCCGATGATCAGGGGATGGGTGTCGTGAGTCACGTGCAACATGCACAGGTCCTGCACGTTGGTCCGGTGGCCGATCCGGATGTAATGGACGTCGCCGCGGACGACCGAATGGAACCAAACGCTCGAGTCCTCGCCGAGGACCACGTCGCCGACGATGACCGCGGTGTCTTCGATGAAGGCGGATTTCGGGATGGTCGGCTTGATGCCCTGGTAGGTTCGGATCACGGCGTCACTGTAACGGGACCGGCGCCGTGAATCAAGGCAGATGATGTCGTCGCGCGTCGCGACACCCTATTTCGGCATGCAACCTCGTTGCCTGTGGGATGGGTTAGCGCGTCACTGCCCGACGGTGGGAAAACCGGTATTTTCGATCGCGCTAAAGAAAAAAGGAGGCGGGGGTTCAACCAGGGATAATCGAAGCCCCGCCTCGAGCCCGGATCATTGAACCGAGACATGATCCGGGCTCTGCCACCATCGGGTTGAGACGGTGCGACGGTGGCGGGATGAAATACGGCGTCTTGTCTTTGCCGGGGGCCGCGCCGGAGAAAAGCGCGCTTTTCTCCGGCGCGCCGTGCGTCCGGTCTCCCTGTTTCAGGAGGGCACCTTCCAGTTG
>JAGWTI010000014.1 GCA_028876065.1 Nitrospirota bacterium | reverse complement strand
TACTGCGTCTTGTAGACGACATGGGCCTGTCGATGGAGCTTCATTGGCGCCCATCATAGCACCAGGGCGAGCAACAGACGGCTCCCAGCTCTCACCCCCACCCTGACAGGTGGGGAACTCCCGCTAAATTAGAAAACAAGATGCATCGTAGAGCCGTTCACGAGCAAGCTTCAGACAGAATAGCTCATAGCGTTTGGCATAGGATGCCCCGCGAAACTCTTCGAACACCGCAAAGTGCGGTTCAGTAACAGCCACAGGACTGGTCGAGCGAGGCGCCTCTTCTAATAGCATGAGGTAGCCAAGCCACGGCTTGGGAGAATCCCGAAAAGCTCCTTCACGGTAAGCGGCCCACACATCTGTAGCGCTGCCCAAGGCCTCCTCGGTTCGGTTATTGTAATTGTTTCCGAAGGAGGGGCCGACCTGAGATTTGAATTCGATCGACGCCAGAAGGTGGCCATCAATAACAACGAGAAGATCCCATTCTTTTGTCGGACGGAAAAATCCTGGAATTTCAACATTCCGTTTTCGATAAATCGTGTCGTCGGGGATTCCGCTTTCCACCAGCAATTCACTAACAAGCTGGACAAACCCATCCATTTGAGCGCCACCGGTTACAGCGCTTCGGCTTCCCTGGTCTCGCTTTCCAGTGGCTTTACCCTGCCTTCTTTCTTGCCTCTGGCGTATCCTCCAAAACTGACGAACAGCCGCTCCAACCATTCCACGAAGATTGTTCATGCAGTACGGCCCTCCGGTCGTATGACGTTGACATTCACGTTAGCAAAGAGGTCTCCCGTAGCCGCTGCAAGACGGTGGCTCGCAAGATCGAAATAATGTGGATCTACCTCCACGCCAATACTATTCCTCCCCCACCGAGATGCCGCAAGGCTTGTCGTACCCGTCCCCATGAAAGGATCCAGAACCGTATCGCCAACAAAACTAAACATACGAATAAGCCGCTCTGCGAGTTCTAATGGGAACGGCGCCGGATGCGCCTTGGTGGAGGCACCAGTGACACCCGACCATATCTGCTGAAACCATTTTTTGTGATTTTCTGTCGAAATTACACTTAATATACGAGTAGCAACAGACGGGCTCCTATAGCCGCCTGGTTTTCGTTCCATCAGTATGAACTCGATATCGTTTTTGATAACAGCATTGGGTTCATAGGGCTTTCCCATAAAACTGGAACCATTTTCCACTTCATACGAAGCATTCGCTATTTTGTGCCAGATAATTGGCGCTAAATTGTCATACCCTATCGCTCGGCAATGCTCCTGAATCGAAGAATGAAGCGGCACCACTGTATGCCGCCCTTCGTTTTTGCGTCGCGAAAGGCACACATCGCCAACGACGCAAATCAATCGCCCTCCTGGCACAAGAATACGGAAGCAATGCCGCCACACTTTATCCAACTCTTCTATAAATTCATCATAATCAGCAATAAATCCCATTTGGCCTTTCGAACGACGATACTCCTTGAGCGTCCAGTATGGAGGCGAGGTCAAGACCAAATGAGCACTCCCATCCTCGATCAGAGAAAGGTTGCGAGCATCGTGGAGGTACAGATCGTGCGCCGTAGGAATATTGCGGAGAGCAGATTCGATCAATGCGGTCAGCTTTGGATCTTTTGCAATCCGCGGAAGATCGGTTTGATGGTTTTCCAGCTTTCCTACTTGGCGAGGAACGTAGGGGGAAAAATCGGTGTTTGGCCAACGAGTCATCGTTGCTGGCGGTATAGCCAATCTTACTTTGGGCACGTTGATCCTAACGTAGAATCCGTTCAAGCTCCAAGGCTTCAACCGGTCTTGAAATTATCGAAAGCACAGAGGGGATGCGGCAAGTAGCCAGCATCCCCTCCTGGACCGCACAAGTAATGATCGGAGATCAGTGCGACTCGCCTACGGTTGAGGGCATCTCCATTTCCTTCGGCTGACCCTTGTCCGCGCCCTGACGGAGCGGCCGGCCCGATTCTGGTCTCGATCCTGCGCCTGCCCGGACGCCCGATCCATCCACACCACATCGCAAGCCCGTCTCGACCTCATAGCCCGATGGCGCGCCATGCAATTCCCTCCTGTTAATGCTTCGACCGGGCCCTCTATGCGAGCTGGAACGTCTCGTTCAGAAACGCATACTCGTAGATCCCGTTCAGGTCCACACCGGCCATCACCGCCAATTGCCGCACCTTCGACCGGTACCCTTTGGGCACGAACAAGTAGAAGGGCACGCTCTTGTCGGCCAGCGCTTGCCACCGCTTGTACCGGTCCAGCTCGGTCAGGGAGTCCTCGGTTTCGACCTCGGCGATCCACTCGACCTTGTTGCCGCCCCCTGGGATGAACTGCCAGCCGAACACATCAGGCTCGTTGGTTTCCGACCCTGGGTTGATGGTGACCTTGCACTGAAAGGACTTGGCCCAGCGTTGCGCCACCAGGCTGACGACCTGATCGTGGAGCGATTGGATTGCGACATCGCCGGTCATGGTATTCATGGTCATCCTCCATCAGGAGCAACCGCTCGTGGCGCCGCAGTTCATGCACTTGAGGCATGTGCCGTTGCGCACCAGCGTGAACTCTTTGCAGTTCTGACAGGGATCCCCTTCGTAACCTTTCAAGCGGGCCAGTTCGACGGTCGTATAGGTCAGGGTCTCGCGCTTCAACTCCAGCTTGTGCGCCAGGGCCCCGTTGCCGCCGTTGCCGTTCTCGCGCCTGGCGGGGAACATGTCCGTGCTGATCGACGACGAGGCCAGGGCTTGCGGGTCCGCCTCCTCCCCTTCCATCGTGGCCGGGTCCTGGGCGTCCTTCTTGACCGAGTCCATGCGCAAGTCTTCCGGCACCACTTGCGCCAGATCGTGACGGCCCAGATAGGTGATGGCCAGCTCGCGGAAGATGTAGTCGATGATCGACGTGGACATCTTGATCCGGTCGTTGAGCTTGACCGGCCCGTTGGGCTCGAACCGGGTGAACACGAACGCCTCGACGAACTCTTCCAGCGGCACCCCGTGCTGGAGCCCCAGGGAGATGGCGATCGCGAAGCAGTTCATGAGGCTGCGGAAGGCCGCCCCTTCCTTGTGCATGTCCAGGAAGATCTCGCCCACGGTCCCGTCGCTGTACTCGCCGGTCCGCAGATAGATCTTATGGCCGCCCACGATGGCCTTCTGCGTATACCCCTTCCGCCGCTCCGGCATCCGCCTCCGCCTGGCCAGGTACCGGACGAGCACCCGTTCGGTGATCTTTTCCGCCGCCTGCAACACGTCCCCGCCGGCCACGGCCTCGGCCAATTCGCCCGAGTCCGACGCGGCATTGAGCGGCTGGCTGAGCTTGGAGCCGTCCCGGTACAAGGCCACCGCCTTGACCATCGAGTGCCAGGACAACAGGTAGGAGGCTTTCACGTCTTCCACCGTCGCGTCCGCCGGCATATTGATGGTCTTGCTGATCGCCCCGCTGATGAAGGGCTGCGCCGCCGCCATCATCCGAATGTGGGCGTCCACGGCGATGAACCGCTGGCCCGTACGGCCGCAGCGATTGGCGCAATCGAAGACCGGGAGATGCTCCGCCTTCAGGTGCGGCGCCCCCTCGATCGTCATCGTGCCGCAACAATAGTCGTTGGCCACCACGATCTGCTCCTGGGCGAACCCCAGCGCCTTGAGCATGTTGAAATTCGGCTCGTTGAGCTGCGCGTCGGTCAGGCCCAGCTTCTCGCGGCAAAATTCCTCGCCCAAGGTCCACTTGTTGAACGCGAACTGGATTTCGAAGGCTTGGCCCAGGCCCGCTTCCAGCCGGTCCAGCGCCGCCCCGTCGAAGCCTTTGGCCTGCAGGGTCTCGTGGTTGATGAACGGCGCCCCCTTCAAGGTCCGGCGGCCGGTGCAAAAGGTGACGATCTCCTGGATCTGCGCCTCGTTGTACCCGAGCGTGGCCAGCGCCGGCGGGAGGCTCTGGTTGATGATCTTGAAGTAGCCGCCGCCGGCCAGCTTCTTGAATTTGACCAGGGCGAAGTCCGGCTCGATCCCGGTCGTATCGCAGTCCATGACCAGGCCGATCGTACCGGTCGGGGCAATGCACGTGACCTGCGCGTTGCGGAACCCATAGGCCGTGCCCAGTTCCAGCGCCTTGTCCCAGGCCCGCCGCGCTCCGATCAACAGGTCCGGCGGGCAATGTTCCGGCTGAATGCCCTGCGGCTTGATCGTCAGCCCCTCGTATTCTTCCGGCACCGCATGGTAGGCGGCCCGCCGATGATTGCGGATCACCCGGAGCATGGGCTCGCGGTTCCGCGCATACCCGTCGAAGGGGCCCAGCTCGGCCGCCATTTCCGCCGAAGCCGCATAGGACTCGCCGGTCAGGATCGCCGTGAGCGCCCCGCAAATGGCCAGAGCCTTGGGCGAATCGTAGGGAATCCCCTGCCGCATCAGCACCGTGCCCAGATTGGCGTACCCCAGCCCCAGCGTGCGGTAGATGAAGCTCTTTTCGGCGATGGCCTTGCTCGGGAACGAGGCCATGAGCACGCTGATTTCCAGCGCGATGGTCCAGAGCCGCACCGCATGCCGGAAATCGTCCAGCCGGAACTGGCCGTCCGTTTCGTAGAACTCGCCCAGGTTCAGCGAGGCCAGATTGCAGGCCGTGTCGTCCAGGAACATGTACTCCGAACAATTGTGGACGACGAGCCCGGAGGCCACGAAATGATGGGTCGCTTCTTCGGTCAAATCGAACACATCGGCTTCCCCCTCCGGCTCAATCGAAGCCACGTCATCCGTCAGCTCGTCCTGGTACGTGCCGACCGAGGCATTCAGTTCCGCAAGAGCCTCGGCCTTGCGGCTGCCCGGATGGAACCCGATTTCCCGCTCGAAGAGGAACCGTGAAGAGCGACTGATCCGGAGCGAGTGCATCTCCCGAACCGGATAGGATCGCATCCCGCCCTTCCCATCCGGCAGAACCGCCTGGGTCTTTCCACCCCGGCGGTTTTCATAGAGCTTGGCCTTGATCCCGAAGGACAAGAGCAGCAGTTGCACCTGTCGCAACAGTTCCAGCGACGTGGAATCCAGGGCCACGTATTGGGATTTCTCCCCATAATGCGCGACCGTGCCGTCCGCGGTGAACAGACCGCGCAAGACCGCCGCAAGAGCTTGCTTGTCCAACTCGTAAACGGCCGGCGTGAACCGCTTCCGCTCCGAGCCTTCGTCCAGGATGGCCAGCTCGCGAAACAGATCCACCACAGGACGGGAACCGAACGAAAGCCTGGCGCCCGTGGCGCTCCGCGTCACGTTCACCCCGTCGTTGCGCCCGATCGATCCGACCGCTTTGAGGGCCGCCTTTTGGACATTGACCGCCTCAGCGATCGAGGCCAAGACCGTCGCTTCGTCGGCATGCATGGACAAGATGATGATGGTTTCTTCCTGTCCTCGAATCATCGACCGCGTGAGACAGCCGTCGCCGATGGCCACTCCGACCCCCAGAGCCAAATCCGACGGCATCGTCCGCCGGCCAAACCCCGGCCCCTGCAGGAACAACCGGTCTTCCACTGTGAGGTCCCGCACCGCCACATCGCCGCGGCCAACCGTGAGCACCCGGTGGTCGCCGGTGATGCGCACACGATAGCCGGCTCGGGTGGTCAACGTGAAGATCGGCTTGCGGCCGGTCGGGAACACCTTCGTGACCACGTGCGGTTGGCCATCCGCGCCGATAATCCGGACGGTCTTGCCGACCAGCGCATCGATCCTCCGCCAACCGTCGACGGTCGCCACCAGCGTCTCGCCGGTCACACAGGGATTGGACGCGTTGATGGGCCCGTCCTCCGGGCAGGTGTGCCACTCGTTGATCGTGGTGTCGTACTGCGTGCCGGGATCGGCGCAGATCCAGGCGGCCCAGGCGATCTTGTCCCAGAGCTCACGAGCCTTGACGGTTTTGGTGACCTTGCCGTCCGTGCGGCGTCTGAGCGCCCAATCCCCGTCCTGTTCCAGGGCTTCGAAGAACCCGTTGGGAATGCGCACGCTGTTGTTGGAATTCTGCCCCGATACGGTCTGATAGGCCTTGCCGTCCCAGTTCGTGTCGTACTCGTGGAAGACGAAGTGGGTGAACCCTTCCTGGGCGTAGGAGAACATCCGTTGGATGTACGCCTCCGACACGGCCGACTGGCGGGCCGCCTTGATGGCCCGTTTAAGGGTCTCGTTCTTCGCCGGATCGATCTCGACCCGCGTGGCCCCGTTCCCGTCCTGCACATGGCAGGCGCGGAGTATCTCGTTCAGCCGCTGCGCGCAGATCTTGGAGCCGGTGACCATGGCCGCCACCTTCTGCTCTTCGACCACCTTCCAGTCGATGAACTCTTCGATGTCCGGATGGTCCAAATCCAGGCAGACCATCTTGGCCGCGCGCCTCGTGGTCCCGCCGGACTTGATGGCGCCGGCCGCCCGGTCGCCGATCCGGAGGAAGGACATCAGGCCGGAGGAGCGCCCGCCGCCCGAGAGGGGCTCGTTGTCCCCGCGCAGCTTGGAGAAGTTCGTGCCGGTGCCGGACCCGTACTTGAACAGCCGCGCCTCCCTGGTCCAAAGGTCCATGATCCCGCCCTCGTTGACCAGGTCGTCATCTACTGCCTGGATGAAGCAGGCATGCGGCTGAGGATGTTCGAAGGCGTTCGTGGCCTTGACCATCTCCTTGCTCTTCGGATCGACATAATAGTGCCCCTGGGACGGGCCGGAGAGGCCGTAGGCATAGTGCAGGCCCGTGTTGAACCACTGGGGCGAGTTGGGCGCCGCCATTTGGCGCGCCAGCATGTAGCACATCTCGTCGTAGAAGGCGGAGGCGTCTTCCTCCTTGGTGAAATAGCCGTGGCTCTTCCCCCAATGAGTCCAGCAGCCGGCCAGCCGGTGGAAGACCTGCCGCGCGTCCCGCTCGCCTCCCAGCACCGGCTTGCCGTCCTGGTTGAACACAGGCTTCCCGTCCGGACCGACCTGGGGCACTCCGGCCTTCCGGAAATATTTCTGCGCCAGGATATCGACGGCGAGCTGGGTCCATTGCTCGGGCACGTCGATGTTGTCGAGCTTAAAGACCGTAGAGCCATCGGGATTCTTGATCTCTGAGGAACGCTTCGCGAACGGCATGTCCCGGTAAGGACTCTGCCCCCGTTGCGTAAATCGTCGCTCAATCCTCACAATATCTCCTCCCCTAACCGGTTATGGGACCCAAACTCAGGTTCTGCCTGCCCTGGGCGCCAAAAAGAAAAGCGAACACCGGGAGTTCGCCGTGTTCGCTTCTGTTCAGGAAACCCCTGCTCTTGTCTGTTCGTCCGGCCGATCGGGGAGTCTGGGAGGTTCAGATCGCGTCATCTGAGGCCCTCATTCAACATGCAGTGCCCCCTCAAAAAACCGGACGGACCGCAATATATGGCGAAGCCAAGCGTTTGTCAATACTAAATGTTGTGGGGACCTGTTGATTTTGAGGGAAAGGCTGTGGATAGAAAAATCGCCGCTTCCTATGCGGTCAACGCGTGGATTTCGACTCGTTTATCAACAGATCTTATGGCCCAAAAGCACCCTTGCGAAGCCCTATCGGGCCGGCGGCAGGCCGAGCCCCTCAACTTTTTTTGTGACTTGCTCGAGGCCCCGCAAGGGGATGAAAAAGCCTCCGACCCCGAGCACGAGGACCTGCTCGCCCAGGAGACTGGTTTCAAAGAGGCTGTACAGTCCATAGCTGCGACGCATCGTGTTCGGCCGAATCACGGCCTCGATCACCTCCCGCCCCTGGGCGGCCAACAGAGCCCCCACGAGACCAGCCTTGCCTTGCCGGTTCTGGTCCAGTTTCAGAACCAGCCGTTGCTCCAGGAAGGCGACATAGTCCTGCATCGTCGGGTTGGTCAACACCAGTCCGACCGTGATGCCCAACAGCAGCACGATGAAGCCCAAGCTCCGGTTGCTCATGTCCCTTCCCCCACCCCTGCCCAGTACGACGACGCCGGATCGGGCCGGTTTGACAATCCCCCGGCGCTCGCCTATCTTCCGTCCGACTTGCCGCTCATGCGCACGTCGTCGCCCCACACCGCCCGGAGGTTGCCATGTACGTCTGGAGCAAACGTCTTGTGATCGGGTTGCTGGCTGCGTTCGGGTTGCTGCTCATCCTGTTCGTCGTCGAGGGCCAGTCCGGCGGCACCAGCACGCTCAAAATGCACACGACGCGCTGGATCACCTTGAACTATGCGGGGCTGGTGCTCTGGGTCTTCGTCTGGATGATCGACCAGGCGCGGGTGCGCGGGCACAACGTCTGGCTCTGGCTGCCGCCGTTTCTGTTCGCCCCCTTGCCGACGCTCATGGCCTTCGTGCTGTTTCTCCAACGGCCGATGAAACCGTAACGCGACACGCCCGCTTCACCGGTGCGCCTGGATCAGCGCCAGATTGGCTCTCTGCCTCCAGACCAGCCAGAGGCCCGGGAGGGCCGCCAGGAACGTCAGGAAGAAAAACGTCACCCACCCGACCGACTCCACGAGATAGCCGGACGGAGGCCCCACGAAGACACGCCCCAACGAGGCCAGGGCCGACAGGGCGGCGAACTGCGTGGCCGTGTAGCGATGGTCGCACAGGGCCATGAGCAACGCCACAAAGGAGGCCGTGCCCATCCCGCCGGCCACGTTCTCGAAGGCGATGGCCGAGACCATCACCGGATAGCTCTTCCCCACCCAGGCCAAGAGCATGAAGGACAGGTTGGAGAAGGCCTGCAAACAGCCGAAGAGCAAGAGCGAGCGGAACAGGCCCAGCTTGGCCATCAAGGCCCCGCCGACCAAGGCCCCGACAATCGTCGCGCCCAGCCCGAGGCCCTTGTTCACAATCCCCACCTCCGTGGGCGAGAACCCGACCCCACGGATCAGGAATGCGGTCGTGAGCGTGCCGGCAAAGGCGTCCCCGATCTTGTAGAGCACGATCAACAGGAGCAGCGACGGCGCCGCGGACCGTTCGAAAAATTCCTTGATCGGCCCCCATACGGCTTCCCCGAGGTTCGGCGGCGCAACCACCGGCACTTCCGGTTCCGGGCTGAAGAACGTCGCCGCGACGCCGACCAGCAGCACGGCCGCCATGACCAGGTAGGTGTCGTTCCAGCCGACCTGTTCGGAGAGAATCAAGGCCCCGGCCCCGGACACCAACATGGCCAGACGGTAGCCGGTCACCGAGAGGGCCGCGCCGAATCCCCGCTCCGGCGGCCTGAGCACATCGGTCCGGTAGGCATCACACACGATATCCTGGGAGGCGGAGGCGAAGGCCACCAACAAGGCCAGGGTCCCGATCAACCAGAAGGTGTCCGCCGCCCCCCCATGCGCGCCTGGCCCGAACAAGGCCATGGCGACCAGCCCAGCCATCAGCCCCGCTTGGGCCGCCACCATCCAGCCGCGACGCCGTCCCAACCAGGGCAAGGTGAAGCGGTCCATCAGCGGAGCCCAGAGAAACTTGACGGTGTAGGGGATGCCGACGAGCGTGAAGAGGCCGATCGTGCGCAAGTCCACCCCGGCGACGGTCAGCCAGGCCTGGAGCGTGCCGGCGGTCAGGGCCAGGGGCAGGCCGGACGCGAACCCCAGCGGCAACATGACCCCGAGGCGGCGGTTGCTGAAGGTCTCAAGGAAGGAGAACCGGCTCACCTGGTTGAGCCGGACCGGTTGCCATGAAAGGGTGAGGCCGGTACGGACGGCCTCTCCGCCTTATCCCACGCGGACGTCAGCAAGGCTGCCCGTTGAAGAGGCAGGGTTTGAAGCGTGACCGGTCGAATTCGATGTTCTCCTGGTAGACTTTCTCGTTGCCGTTCACCCCGTCCTGCTCCGGGTCGTTCCACATCGTGTGGTTCCACCAATAGAACAGCGGATGCGGTTCGGTGTAATACACGGGGTTGCCGTAGTGGCTCCGCGTGTTTTCCTGCACCAACCGGCCGGTGATGTAATCCACCTCGCCGTTCCCCTTCAGCGAATAGAGCATCAGGAACAGACGGGCTTCATGGTCATAGAGTTCATCCACACGGGTATTCTCGTCCGGTTCGACGGGCAGGACCTCCTTCGACCAACCGGACGAGGGAAACCATACAGCCAACCCGACGATGCCCACGGCAAGCCACGCCCTGATTCCATTCATTCTCGCACCTCTTGTTGCCTGCGATATCCGTGTGCCGCAACGCTTGGCAAATAGTACCCAGCCGAACCGATCCTGTCAACGCTCGCCCGGGCCACTCTCGCAGACCGTCGCCGGAACAGAGACCGCCTTGCCCCGCTTCGCTCCGGTCCCCTATAATGTCGAGTCTATGCCCCTCGAGACACAGCCCGGACCAGTCCAGGAACCGCGGCACGGCCGCCCCAGGGCCTCGCTGCACACGCTCGGCTGCCGGCTCAACCAGGCGGAGACCGCCCTGCTCGCGGATCGGCTGAAGCGGGACGGCTACCAACTCGTGGCCAGCGGCGAGCCGACCGATCTCTTCGTCCTGAACAGCTGCTCCGTGACCGAGGACGCGGAAAAAGACTGCCGTTACCAGATTCGCCGGACCTTGCGCCATTCCCCTCATGCGTTTGTGGCCGTCACCGGCTGCTACGCGCAAACCGGCGTCGAGGCACTTCGCCGCCTCCCCGGCATCGATCTGATCGTCGGCGGCCGCTACAAGATGGAGTTGCCCGATTACCTGCCGGCACCGTCGGCGCTCGCGAAGCAGCCGGCGCCCCTGGTGCTGCACACCAAAACCATCGAACGGACCGATTTCGTCCTGGATGGAGCCGGCGACTACGACTCAACGAGAGCCAACCTGAAGATCCAGGACGGCTGCAACTTCATGTGCTCGTTCTGCAACATTCCCTTTGCCCGAGGCCATGAACGGAGCCGGCAATTCTCCGACATCATCCGTGAAGCGGAGGCGCTGGTCGAGCGCGGGCATAGGGAACTGATTGTGACCGGCGTCAACATCGGTCGGTACCGGCACGACGGGCGGTCCCTGCTGGACGTGCTCAAGGAGCTGGAGCAGATCGGTGGGGTGGCGCGGATCAGAATTTCCTCGATCGAACCGACCACGATCCCGTCGGCGCTGCTGGACCACATGGCTGCATCGCCGAAACTCTGCCACTATTTGCACGTCCCGTTGCAGAGCGGCGACGACGGCATCCTGCGGGCCATGAATCGGCGGTACCGCGCCGACGAGTACGGCTCGTTCGTGCGGAAGGCCTCGGCGCTCATCCCGGACCTGTGCCTCGGCACCGACCTCATGGTCGGGTTTCCCGGCGAAACGGACCGAGCCTTTGCCGACAGTTACCGCCTGGTCGCCGACTTGCCGCTGGCGTACTTTCACATCTTTCACTTTTCCGCCCGGCCCGGAACCGCCGCCGCCAAACTCCATGAGTCCGCCCCACCGGCCACCGTGAGCGCCCGCGCCCAATCGCTGGCCTCGCTCTCGCGCGCCAAACGGCTCGCGTTTTATCAGCGGTTCACGGGCCGGACGCTGTCCGTGCTGTTCGAGGCCAAGGAATCCAACGGGCTCTGGACCGGTTGGACGGACAATTACCTGCGCGTCGGCGTGCGAAGCGACCGGGCGTTGAGAAAACAGATCGAGCCGGTCGTCGTCACCGGCGTGATGGACGGGCTGGCCGTGGGACGCGTGAGCGGATCCGGAGGTCCGGCATGACCACCGGCGGGACGGCAGCGTATCAAGTCCACATCGAGACTTTCGGCTGCCAGATGAACGAATACGACACGGAACTGGTCCGTTCACTGCTCATAGCCAGAGGCTTCGCTTTCACCGACGACCGGGAGCGCGCCGACGTGGTCCTGATGAACACCTGCGCCATCCGCGAAAACGCGCACAACAGAGTCTACGGACACCTGGCGGCGCTCAGGCCCATCAAGAAGCAGCGGAACCTCGTCGTCGGCGTGCTCGGCTGCATGGCGCAGAACCTGAAACAAGAATTGATGGACCAAGCTTCCGTCGTGGACGTGCTGGTGGGACCGGATGCCTACCGCAAACTGCCGGACCTGCTCACCCAGGCCATCCAAGCCCAGGAGCGGGGCTTGACCGAGAAAGGCCTCGCCGTCGACCTCTCCGAATACGAAACCTACGAAGACATCTTGCCGCAACGGGCCGAGGGCCTCAACGCCTGGATCGCCATCATGCGGGGCTGCGACAATTTCTGCACGTTCTGCGTGGTGCCCTATACCAGAGGGCGGGAACGTTCCCGCGATCCGGAGGGGATTCTCCGCGAAGCCGAACATCTGGCCGCCCATGGCCACAAGCAAGTCACGCTCCTGGGACAGAACGTCAACTCCTACCGGCACGACGGATGGGACTTCGCACGCCTGATCACGGCCGTCGCGGACGTGCCGGGGATCGCCAGGGTCCGCTTCACCTCCCCCCACCCGAAAGACTTTCCCCCGGCCCTGCTGGACGCCGTCGCGGACCACCCGAAAATCTGCAAGCACATTCACCTGCCGCTGCAGTCAGGCAACGACCGTATTCTGAATCTGATGGGCCGGACCTACAGCCGCAAGGAATACCTGGCCCTGGTGGAGGAGATCCGCCGCCGGAACGAACGCATCGCCTTGACCACGGACATTATTTGCGGGTTTCCCAGCGAGGCGGAGGAAGAGTTCCTCGACACCTATCGGACGGTGCGGGAGGTCGGTTACCACCAGGTCTTCGGCTTCGTGTACTCCGAACGGAAGAACACGATCGCGGGCCGAAAATATCCGGACGATGTTCCCGATGCAGTCAAGTCCGACCGCGTCACCAGACTGGTGGACATGCAAAAACCCATTGCGCTTCAGAAGAACCGGGACCTGGTCGGCTCCGCCGTCGAGGTTCTCGTCGAAGGCGACGCGAAAAAATCTTCGACCCAGTGGATGGGCCACACGGGCCAGAACGTCACGGTCGTGTGGGACAAGCACGGGGCCAAGGCCGGCCTCGGCGACCTCGCACAGATCCGCATCACCCACGCCTCCGTCACCACCCTCTACGGCTACGAGATTTGAGCCACCTCCCCGCGCCATCCTCGCGGATATCCCGTAGCCAATCTCAGGCCGGCAAAGAACAAACTTTGTTCCCGCCGCCGGCCCGTCTTTTTGACGCCCGTTGTCGGGCCAAGCCTAAGCCGTGAATATTCCAATGAGTTGTCGTTCGCGCTCAGGGCTCGAACGCTGGCATCGCGTTTGCTGTTACACGACGGCTATCTGCTGTGGCGAGGAGATCCCATGAGCGTGGAACGGGTCATTTCGGTCGGGCTGCTGGGCTGGCTGGTCGTCGGCATCGTGCTGATGGGACTGGACATCTGGTAACAGAGAGGGAACGACTCGCCCCCCTGCCCCCCTAGCCGGTCAGGACGGCCGGGGTTCGACGGGAGGAGCGAGGAGCATCTCCCGCACCTTGCTGAGCAGCACCGAGGGCGTGACCGGCTTCTGCAGAAATGCGCTTCCCTTGACGGACAGTCCATGGGCCAACATCTCCTCTCCGGCATAGCCGGACATGAACAAGATCTTCATATCCGGCCGCAGAGACACAAGGCGGTGCGCCACCTCCGGCCCGCTCATGTGGGGCATCGCGATATCGGAGAGCAACAGGTGAATGGGCCCGGCGTGTTGCTCGGCCAGTCGGATCGCCTCCTGTCCTTCGCCGGCATCCAGAACTCGATAGCCATGCTGTTCGAGGACCGATCTGACCATGGCCCTCACGATCGCCTCATCTTCCACCAACAGCACCGTGCCCTCGCCCGCCATCATCGCCGGCGCCTGCACACCCAGGCGATCCTCGGCTTCCGATTCCACGCAGGGTACATAGACCATGAACCTGGTGCCGCGCCCGGGTGCGCTGCGCACCTCCAGACAGCCGCCGCTTTGCATCACTATTCCATAGACCGTGGACAGGCCCAACCCCGTCCCCTTCCCCACCTCCTTGGTCGTGTAGAACGGCTCGAAGATGCGCGCCAGGGTTTCGGCGTCCATCCCGCAACCCGTATCGGTGACCGCCAGCATCGCATACGAGCCGGGCCGTACGACGCCCTGCCGATTCGGTCCGATCTGGTCCGACGGAAGACCGGACGTTTCGATCGTCAATCGCCCGCCCTGAGGCATGGCATCCCGCGCATTGAGGACCAAGTTCATAAGAACCTGCTGCACCTGCCCCGGATCGACCCTGACCAACCCCACTGAGTCCCCCAGGCGCGTCACCAGCTCGATGTGCTCGCCGATCAAACGACGGAGCATGCGGTCCAAATCCGCCACAACCAGGTTCAAGTCCATGACCTTCGGCTGGAGAAACTGGCGGCGACCGAAGGCCAGCAACTGGCGGGTCAAGGAGGCGGCCCGCTCTCCGGACTTCTTGATCTCTTCCACATCGCTTCGCACCGAATCGTGCGTGCCGATCCGGCCCAACACCAAATCGCTGTACCCGAGGATGGCCATGAGCAGATTGTTGAAGTCGTGGGCCACCCCCCCGGCAAGCTGCCCGATCGCTTCCATCTTTTGCGACTGGCGCAATTGCTCTTCCAGGTGTTTGCGGTCGGTGATGTCTTCCGACATGCCCAACAGATATTGCGGACGCCCCTCCCGATCCAAGATCGGAACCTTCAACGTGCGCAAGTACCGCAAGCCTTTGTACTTGGTCTGGATGGGCTCTTCCGGAATCTCCAATACGCCTCCGCGGGCCAGGGTTTCGCGGTCTTTACCGGTGAAGAAATCCGCTTCGTCTTTGGGGAAGAAGTCATAGTCGTTCTTGCCGATCAATTCCTCCCGCCGGTAGCCCAGCAAGTCCTCGCCCGCCTTGTTGAACAGGACGAAGCGGAGGTCCTTGGCGTCCTTGACGAAAAACATGTTGGGACTATGCTCGACGATGGAGCCCAGCAGCGCCTGCACATGCCCCGCCTCCTCCTCCGACTTTTTGCGGGCGGTGATATCGCGGATGGCGGCCAGACGGACGTTTCGGCCTTTATAGGTGTAGGCCCGGGCGACGACCTCGCACACGATGCGGGTGCCGTCCTTCCGGACTTTCACCGCCTCATACGGAACGTTCACGCCCTTGTGGACGCTTTCCACGACCAGCGGTCGCGATTCGGGCGTCACAAAGTCGAGCACGTGTTTCCCGATGACTTCGGGAACCGTATAGCCGAACATCTTGGCATAGGCTTCGTTGACTTCGAGTATCACTCCGTTTTCATGGACCGCGATCGCATCAAAGGCGGCCTCGATGATGTTCCGGTAGCGGTTTTGAGTTTCCCGTAGCGCTTCCTCCATCAGGATTCGTCCGGTGATATCTTGAATCTGGGCGATAAAATGGACGGGCTGTCCGAAGGCGTCTCGCACGAGCGAGACGCTCAACAGAACCCAGACGATGCCCCCTCCCTTATGCAGGTAGCGCTTCTCCATCTGATAGGAGCGAATCTCTCCCGCCAACATCTGCCGCACATACGCGAGATCGCGATCGAGGTCCTCGGGGTGCGTGATGTCCTGGAACGTCTTCCGCGTCAGGTCCTCCGCCGAGTATCCCGTGATGTCGCACAAGGAGCGGTTCACTTGGAGGAAGCGGCCGGTCGGCGACACGAGCGCCATGCCGATCGCGCCATGCTCGAAGGCGCTCGTGAATTGCTGCGTGCTGAACCGCAACACCTCTTCGGCTCGTTTGCGCTCGGTGATGTCCTGGATCGAAGCGACGGTCACCCGCCGGCCTTCCAATGGCAGCCGACTCGCCGTGATCGCCACATGGATGATCGTGCCGTCCTTTTTCCGATGCCGCCACTCCCCCGCTTCGACCAACCCGTCGGGAGTGTTGGAGAAGTGTTCCAGCAGCGCGGGAACATCCTCCGGCGGACGAACATCCTTGACCGTCATGCCGAGGAACTCCTCCCTGGAGTAGCCGTAGTGGGCCACCGTGGCATCGTTCACGGCGAGAAACCTCAGCGTCTCCATGTCGAAGACCCACATGGGCTGGGGATTTTTATCGAAGAGGAGGCGATACTGCTGGTCCAGGTCAACCATGACACCTACCGGTTCTGATCCGACGACGAATAGCCTATCAGAGGGACAAGGGGACACCCGACCCGATGGCCATCGTGTTCAAGCACGGGACCTAATAGCGGCGCAGGTCGGCCGCAGGGCCGTCCCATAAGCAGCGTCTGGCTTCGGCCCAGAGCGCGGCAAACATCTGGGTCAAGGTCTGGGCCGATCGCGCGACGAGTTTCACCGCCAATCCCGGCAGGGCCGGGCCGGACACCCCACCCAACACCTCGTCCGCTTGCTCCTCCAACATGACCGCCAAATGCTCCTCCAAATGTTTCCACCGCTCCGCATCCACCAGGTCGCCCACCAGATAGCACGACGCGACGTAGTTCCATTCCCGCGCCAACCCGGCCCCCAGCGGCGATCGAGCACCGCCGAGAACGTATCGCTCGATCAGCCGGCGGCCGTCGGCGACGGTGATGCATATCTCGTTCTCCAGCCTGGCAAAGGCCCAGCGCTCCCCCCTGGCGATGCGCCCGCAGGCCAGGGCGTCCCAGAGCAGGAGCGTGGCCCCCGGCGCCAGCCGGACATGAATGGTTTGCCGGTAGCGGGACCCGGCGAAGGGAATCGTAAGGTCGGGGACCCATTCGAGGATCGCCCGGTCTCCGACGGACAGGTTGACCCATTGCTCGGAAGATTCCGACGGGGATCGATAGACGCGGTTTGCGGAGGGCGTCGAGAAGATCACGTGGGTGTCCGGCCCCAACGTGGCATCGAGCGACAGCCGGTCGCCGCCGACCAACCCTCCGGACGGGTTCAACAGCGGCTGGTACACGCAGCCCGTCTCATCGAGGTGAATGGGAGGCGAGAGATGCCACGGCGTATGGCACTGCGAGCGGGTGAGGACGGTCGCCCGGTTACGCTGCTCGTACTCGAGGGTCAGCGCGCCGACCCGGCCGACCGAGCGCAACGAGTCGCCCTGGACAGCCGCTGGCCCCATGCTTCCCCTTTCAGCGAGTCGAAGGAATACGCGCCTTCACCCACGACAGGACCTGATCCACCCCCTCCCCGGTCAGCAGGTTGGTGAACACGAAGGGCAGGTGCTCGCGCATTTTTTTGCTGTCGCGGTCCATCACGGAGAGATCGGCCCGCACGTGCGGGGCCAGATCGATTTTGTTGATGACGAGCAGATCGGACCTGGTGATCCCTGGCCCGCCCTTGCGCGGGATCTTGTCGCCCGCCGCCACGTCGATCACGTAGATCGTATAGTCCACGAGCTCGGGGCTGAACGTCGCAGCCAGATTGTCGCCGCCGCTCTCGACGAACAGCACCTGGACATCCGGGAACCGCGTCACGAGATCGTCCAGCGCTTCCTGATTGTGCGAGGCATCCTCGCGGATGGCCGTGTGGGGACATCCGCCCGTTTCCACCCCCAGGATGCGCTCTGACGGAAGGACGCCGCGTCGCGTCAGAAATTCCGCGTCTTCCTTGGTGAAAATATCGTTGGTGACCACGCCGAGACTGTAGTCCTCCCGTAGCCTCCGGCAGAGCGCCTCCACCAGGGCGGTCTTCCCCGATCCGACCGGACCGCCGATCCCGAACGTGGGAATCTTGCGGGCACGGGCCAACGTAGGCTTGCCGTTGCCCTCATGATGGTGATCGTGGCCGTGGTGATGTCCGCTCATAATGAACCACAAGAGCTTATAGCATACGGCTTATGGCGAGAAGTCGCTTCCGTTTCCTGCTATACGCCATCAGCCATGGGCTCTTCGCTAAGACCTGAAGAGCCTCGACTCAAGCCTGGCGTGCCGCATGGCGTAAATGTCGTGCACCGGCGTCCAAGCCGTCATGATGTCGCCGGCTGCGGCACGGCGGCTCAGGTTGCCGAGCATCGGCGCCCAAGCAGCCAGCAACCGCTGGCCTTCGCGCTGGCCGATCGGAAGCAGCTTGAGCGACGCAGACACGAACCCCACGGCTTGCTGGTAGAGGAACGCCGTCATCGCTTGCTCCCTCGTCCAGCCTGCCGCGCCCAATGCCAAGCCAACGGCCACCGCAAGGTGCCCCGGCGCATGCCCGGCTTCAACCGACTGGAGATACTCCCGGAGCTCGTCGGATACGTCTTCGTCCGCCACCGCACCCCTCAACACCTGGCGCCCCATTTGCCGGCTGGCATGACGGCTCTCCGTCCCCATCATCATCGCATCCAATTCCCGATCTGCCTCCCGGGCCTTTTTCCCCTCGCCCCTCGTCCCTTGCCACGCTGTTGCAACCGCGACCGCCTCGCGGGTCCCCAGTCCGGTGGTGAAGAGTTCCTCGACATAGCGCGAGAGGCCTTCGGAATCCTTCACCGCCCCGCCCTGCACCGCCGCCTCCAGACCGGACGAATAGGCAAACCCTCCGGCCGGGAAAAAACTGTCCACAAAACGGAGGCCGCGCAACAGTGTCAAGGCCTTCACTCTGTCCCTCTTCCATTTACAGGATGCTCAAAAAGGCCACCTTCTCACCCGCCCACCCTGCGTGCGTCAAACGCACGCTATTTCCTTGGCTCGGCCGCAGGGAGCGAAAACCCCGAGGCGTATGCGGGGAGGGTACGTTGAGAGGTTCGAGCGACCGAGAACAAAGTTGGGGACCTTTTTCAGCATCCTGCTAGAAAAGAAAGTAACGTTGCGCCATCGGGAGCAAGGCCAACGGCTCGCAGGAGAGCTTCTGTCCGTCGGCGCGGACCACGTAGGTCTCCGGGTCCACTTCGATCCTGGGCAGCGCGTCGTTCAGCTTGAGGTCGCGCTTGCCGATCCCGCGGCACTTCTTGACGACGGCCAGCCGCTTTTGGAGGCCCAGGGTCTTGGGAACCTCCTGGTCCAGCGCCGCCTGGGAGAGGAACGTGAGGCTCGTACTGTACAGAGCCCGCCCGAAACTGCCGAACATAGGACGCGTCAAAACCGGCTGAGGCGTCGGGATCGAGGCGTTGGGGTCCCCCATCGCCGCGGACATGGGGAATCCTCCCTTGACCACGATCTCCGGCTTGACCCCGAAGAAGGCCGGTTTCCACAGCACGAGATCGGCCAGCTTGCCGACTTCGACCGAGCCGACCTCATGGGCGACACCGTGGGTGATCGCGGGGTTGATCGTATACTTGGCCACATACCGCCGCGCGCGGAAATTGTCGTGCGTGACGCCGGCCCCTTCGCCCGGCCCTTTGAGACGGCCCCGCTGGAGCTTCATCTTGTGCGCCGTCTGCCAGGTACGGATGATCACCTCTCCGACCCGCCCCATCGCCTGCGAATCCGACGACATGATGCTGATCGCGCCCATGTCGTGCAGGATGTCCTCGGCCGCGATCGTCTCCCGCCGGATGCGGGACTCGGCGAAGGCGATATCCTCCGGCACACGGGGATTGAGATGGTGGCAGACCATGAGCATATCCAGATGCTCGTCCATCGTGTTGACGGTGAAGGGCATGGTGGGGTTCGTGGACGAGGGCAGCACGTTCGGCTCCCCGCAGACCTTGATGATGTCCGGCGCATGGCCCCCGCCGGCCCCCTCCGTGTGGAACGAATGGATCGTCCGGCCGGCAAAGGCCTTGATCGTGTCCTCGACGAACCCGGCTTCGTTCAGCGTGTCGGTGTGAATCGCCACTTGCACGTCGTACTGCTCGGCTACATCCAAACACGTGGAGATCGCGGCCGGCGTCGTGCCCCAGTCTTCATGCAGCTTGAGCCCGATCGCGCCCGCCTCGATCTGTTCGTTGAGCCCTTCGGGCAGGGACGAATTGCCCTTGCCGAGGAACCCCAGGTTGATGGGGAAGCCGTCGGCCGCCTCCAGCATCCGGTGGATGTTCCAGGCGCCGGGCGTGCAAGTCGTGGCGTTCGTCCCCGTGGCCGGTCCCGTTCCTCCGCCGATCAGCGAGGTCAGCCCGGCCGACAAGCCTTCATGGATGATCTGCGGGCAGATAAAATGAATGTGCGTATCCATGCCGCCGGCGGTCACGATCTTGCCTTCGGCCGAGAGGACCTCCGTCGAGGCGCCGACTTCCATACCCGGCGTCACCCCGTCCATCAGGTCCGGATTCCCCGCCTTGCCGATGCCGGCGATGCGCCCGTACTTGATGCCGATGTCCGCCTTCACGATCCCCCAATGGTCCAGGATCACCGCGTTCGTGATCACGAGGTCCAGCGCACCACCGGCTCGGGTCGCGGAAGACGATTGGCCCATCCCGTCCCGAATGACCTTCCCTCCCCCGAACTTGGCCTCTTCGCCCGGAGTCGTCAGGTCCTTCTCGATTTCGACGATCAGCTCCGTGTCGGCCAGGCGAATCCGGTCGCCGGCAGTCGGCCCATAGAGGTCTGCATATTGGCGGCGGGGGATTTTCATGGGCGCGCCCTCTTCTGAAGAAATCCTCGTTCAGCCGCCCGAGCCAGCGCCTGGGTCTTCACCCGGGGATCGTCCAGACGGCCATGGGTCAGCCCGTTGATGCCGTAGGCCACCCGGTTGCCGCCGAGAGCCACGAGCGTCACCCGCTTCTCTTCGCCCGGCTCGAACCGCACCGCGGTCCCGGCCGGGATCAAGAGCCGGAAACCATAGGCCTTCTCCCGGTCGAACGTGAGCGATCGGTTGGCCTCGAAAAAGTGGCAATGAGATCCAACCTGAATCGGCCGGTCCCCCACGTTGGCGACCGTCAGCCCGACGGTCGGCCGCCCTTCCAGCGCCACGATGTCCCCCTTCCCCAGGATGATCTCCCCCGGGATCACATCGGTCGGCTGCGGCGCCTTGCAGGAGGGAGCCGGCCTGGCGGCCTTGGCCGGCGACTTGGCGCTGACCTTGACGTTCTTGGTTGGTTTCTTCATCCTCGGACCTCGTCGAGCAAGGACCACGAAAGCTAAACGATCACTTTTTGTTTTCTATCGAATCGGTTGATGAACCGTGACTAACTTCGTGCCGTCAGGAAAGGTGCCTTCGACCTGAATATCGTGAATCATCTCGGGCACGCCCGGCATCACGTCGGCCCTGGTCAGGAGCGTGGCCCCATAACTCATCAACTCGGAGACGGTCTGCCCATCGCGAATCCCTTCCAACAAGGCCGCCGTGATATAGGCCACCGCCTCCGGGTGGTTGAGCTTCAGCCCTCGCCCCTTCCGATCCTTGGCCAGCTGGGCCGCCACATAGATCAAGAGCTTGTCCTGTTCTCGCGGGGTCAAGTGCATAGGCGTTCTTCTCCGACGACCAACAGCCGAACGACCGCGTACAGCCTGCGAAAACTATCACTTCTGCCCACCTCAGTCAACTTGCGAACTCCCATAGTTCTTGACCCATCCCCGCCAATTACCTAGAGTGACCATCCCTGCCGCGCAAGGGTCGGGGCAGGAAGGAGCTGTCATGTCGCAGGCGCCGTTCCAAGACCGATTCCGAGACCATCCGACCCTGGGAATCGCGGACTGGGTCCTGCGCGGGATCGGCCAAGTGGTGCTCCAAAACAACCCGATCTCCGGGGCCGTCATCCTTGCGGCCATCTTTTACAATTCCCGGATCTACGGCACGGTCTGCCTGCTAGGCACCGTCATCGGAACCCTGACCGCCATGGGATTCAAGGCCGATCGGGGGATGGTCAAAGACGGTCTCTTCGGGTTCAACGGAGCCCTGATCGCGCTGGCCTTGGTCGCCTTCACGAGCCGGGATTTTGCCCACGGCAACTGGCCCAACTGGCACCTCTGGTCCTACATCCTCATCAGCGCATCGTTCACCTCCGTGCTCGTCCCTGCCTTCGGCGCTTTACTGGGACCGCACAAAGTCCCGGGCCTCACCATGCCCTTCGTCCTCTCCGGCTGGTGGTTCCTGGGCGCGCTCCTGCAGTTTTCCACCATCGATGTGTCCTCGGCCCTCAAGCCGACATCCCCCGCGGATTTCACCGGCCCGAGGCCGGACTATACCTGGGGCACCTGGTTCTACGGAATCACCAACGGCATCGCGGAAATTTTCTTCCAGGACGACTGGGTCTCGGGCGTTATCATCCTGGTAGGCATCGCGATCAACACCGGGATCGGCGCAGGCATGGCCCTGCTGGGCTCGGCCCTGGCCGTCGGGGTCGGCGTGGTCTACGGTGCGCACGACGACGCGATCCGCGACGGGCTGTTCGGCTACAATGCAGCGCTGACCGCCGTGGCGCTCGGCGGCCTCTTCCTGCGCGTGAACTGGCCCGGCTTCCTCTACACGGTTCTCGGCATCCTGGTCACGGCCCGGGTCTGGGCCTCGATGGGCATCTTCCTGGAACCGACCGGCATGCCGGTGCTGACCTCCGCCTTCGTATTCGTCACCTGGGCCATGCTCCTGGCCGCGCGCGGTTTCACGGCGCTCACGCCGATTGCGCCGGACGAGGCCACGACGCCGGAAGAAAACCTGTCGCGCCGGCGGGAAGGCTAGAAAAAGTAGACGACGTCGAGCGTCAGCGTCGGCTGGTAGCTGGTCGCCCGGTTGCCGAGTTGGAAGACCGTCCGGTCGGACTTGTCGTAACGGTACTCCAGCCGCGTCAGGAGCGAGGGAAGCGGGCGATACTGGAGGGTGCCGGTCGTTTCCCACAGAGTCTGGGCGACGTCGGGCGAGGTCCGGCGAGGCGTGGCGCCGAAACAGACGTTGGCTTTGGGCATGGATTCGGTTCCGTTGCAGGAGACGAACCCTCCCGCATCCTCGAAGATTTCGGACCGGAACCGGAATCCCCACTGCTTGGTCACATCGTAGATGAAATAGCCGGCCACGCCATCCCATCGGGCGTTCCCTCCCCCGCTCAGATCGCTCGCCCGCTCTTGGTTGGCGTAATAGGCTTCCAGGACCATCGACGCCTTCTCCGTGAGCCGGTAGCTCAAGAACCCTCCGCCGAGGACACGATTCCCCTCCGACCTCGGTCGCTGCCCCGGCCTTGGCCCGAAGAGGCCGTACAAGGTCGCCTGGAACCGTTCGGTGGGCCTCAGCACCAGCGCCGACTCCACCATGGGCTTGTTCGTAGAGTCGCCGGTCGCCGAGGTGACCGAGTTGATGGCGCCGATCGAGAAGGAAGCCTGCTTGCTGAACTCGTAGGAGGCCCGCAGGCCGAACGTGGTGAAGGGCTGCCCCAACCCGAAGAGCCAAGACCGTGAATAGTTCGGATTCTCCGGGCTCTCCAGGCCCTCATAGCCGATCAGGGTATTGATGCGGCCCGCCTTGATATCCAGGCCCGTTCCGACCGGCAACACATATTGGACGTAGAACTCCTGAAAATCCGCGTAGGGATTCAGGTTCGTGCCGCCGGTGAATTGGGAGTCCTTGCCCGCGTTGAACTTGACGTGAAAGCCGGCCCGATCCCAGCCAGTCCCGCCCGCGTTCGCCTCCCGTTCGAGCACGAACTTGGCCACATTCGGCCGGAACTCGTTGGCGTTGACGTCGAAAATCCGTAGCTGGTTGATGCCGTTGGAGGGATTGTTGAAGTTCTGGGTGTAAGAGCCTTCAAAGTACCCGGAGATCGTGACCCCCAGGGACTTGGAGACGTACCGCTTGCCGTCCTTGTCCCGTTCCAGAAGGCCACCCAGTTGTAAGCCGCTGCCGACCGATCCGGCCTCTTCAACAGCCCAGACCTCGCCATCCGGTCCCAGCGCCAGCCAAGCGAACACAATCGTGAGGATGGAGAAGAACGCAATGATCCGCCGCAGATGAATGCTCCTTCATTCAATGCGACGAATCTTGCCTGAGATCAGGTGGAAAAGGAAGGGTGGCGAAGGGTAGGAGGTCAGTTTGAATCAATAAAGAAAACCGGTCTCATCGATCCATTTTTTGGCTTTCTGTATTGCAGCGTCTTCAGCCTCCTTCTGTGAAGCGAATGTCCCATCCGCAGAATCTCTATACACCTTGACCGGTGTATCTATGAAGTACCTGCATGCCCATTTGTCATCTTGCTCGAGTTTAAAGCAACTGTGTATCCCTTGAACTTGCTAGTTCCGTATTCCATTTTTATTCCTCGTCCAGCAAACCCGCCGGTTCTTCCAAAGACCAGCAATGATCGGCGATTTACGCTTGCATGGCCGGGGTAACCCGTCATGGCCGAGCGCTGCCTCTATGGCCTGGAGGTAGGCCCGAAGGCGAGCCTAGCGTCAAAGCCGGCTTCACTCTCTTCTCCCCATGTCGGGGCGGGTTTCAAGCGGTGCCGGGGATGTCTCCTATTGCGCGCGTCCAACGAGGCCCTTCCCAGGGCGCGCGTTGCGCGAGCAGGGAGACACCCCGGCGACGCCCACTCCCCTCACACGATCAAATGCTGCTTCACCTGCTCCTCGCTCAGTTCCGCCGCCCGCCCCGACGCCACCACCGCCCCTTTGGCCATGATGACGTAGGTGTCGGCCAGCCGGGCCGCGAACTCCATGTACTGTTCGACCAGCAGGATCGCGAAACGCCGTTCGGTCTTGAAGCTCTCGATCACGTTCTCGATCTGTTCGACGATGGAGGGCTGAATCCCTTCCGTCGGCTCGTCCAGCAACAGGAGCTTGGGCTTGGACAGCAGGGCTCGGCCGATGGCCAGTTGCTGCTGTTGCCCGCCGCTCAAGACCCCGCCGGCCCGCTCCAGCATCTGCGCCAGGACCGGAAACAATGAGAACACTTCGTCGTAGGCTGCCTTCTCGGAGCCGCCGTTTGGGTCCGCCGGCCCCGCCTCATAGCCCAGCCGGAGATTCTCCCGGACCGTCAGGTGCGGAAAGATCTCCCGCCCCTGCGGCACGTAGGCGATCCCCCGCCGCACGCGCCGGTCCGGAGAGTCCTGCGAGATGTCTTCGTCGCCGAACCGAACCTTGCCGGTCCTCGATTTGAGCAACCCCATAATCGTCTTGAGCACGGTGGTCTTGCCGACCCCGTTGCGGCCCATGAGGCAGACCACCTGTCCCGGTCCCACTTCCAGCGAGACGTTCCGCAGGATATGGCTCTCGCCGTAATAGACGTTCTGATTATCGAGCCGCAGCATCCTCTTTCTTTTCCTTCTTCCGGCCCAGGTAAATTTCCATCACCCGCGGGTCCGACTGGATTTGCTCCACCGGCCCCTCGCAGAGCACGGTCCCTTCGTGCAGCACCGTGACCGTGCGGGCGATCTGTCGCACGAACTCCATATCGTGTTCGATGACGATGATGGAATGTTTGTCCGCCAGCGACAGGAGCAGCTGCCCCGTCTGCTCGGTTTCCTGATCCGTCATGCCGGCGACCGGCTCGTCCACCAAGAGGAGCGCCGGGTCCTGCAGCAGCACCATCCCGATCTCCAGCCACTGCTTCTCGCCGTGGGAAAGGGCCCCGGCCCTGACGCCCCGCTTGTCCTTGAGCCCGATCGTGACCAGCCCCGATTCGATCCGCTCGGTTTCTTCGCGCGTGGCCTTGGCCCAGAGCGTCGCGAAGACGCCCTTGCTGGCCCGCTTGACCGAGAGTTCCAAATTTTCCCAGACCGAGAGGTTGCTGTAGACGGAGGGTGTCTGGAACTTGCGCCCGATGCCCAGGGCGGCGATCTGGTTCTCCCGCAAGGGCAGCAGGTCCTGATCCCTGCCGAAAATCACGCGCCCGGACTGGGGTTTGGCCTTGCCGGAGATGACGTCCAGCAACGTGGTCTTGCCGGCCCCGTTGGGGCCGATCACCACGCGCAGTTCGTGATAATTGACGATGAAGTTGAGATCGCGGAGGGCCTTGAACCCGTCGAAGTCGACCGTGACCCCTTCGAGGTAGATGATGGAGCCCCGCTCGGCGGTCGCGCGAACCTGTTCGTCGTCCTGGATGACTCCGTTCATCGCCTATTCGATGGTTAGCGGGGATCCGACGCGGCCAGCGGCTTGTCCAATCCGTTACCGGCTTTCCGAGACGGCCAGCCGCCGCCCAATTTCCGCAGCAACCCGACGCAGCCGTCGGGGAAGAACAGCACGACGGCGATAAAGAGCCCGCCCAGGAAGAAGGGCCACAGTTCGGGAAAGTGATTGGTCAGGATGCTCCGCCCCAGGTTCACGCCGACCGCGCCCAGCACCGCGCCGGCCAACGTTCCCCGTCCGCCGACCGCCACCCAGATGACCATCTCGATGGAGGGCAGCACGCCGATTTGCGCGGGCGTGATGATCCCGACCTGCGGCACGTACAAGGCTCCGGCCAGACCGGCCAAGGCGGCCGACACGACGAAGACGAACAGCTTGTAGTTGGCCGGAGAATAGCCGGAAAAGAGCACCCGCTGCTCGCTGTCGCGGATGGCCACCAAGACTTTGCCCGTCCGGGACTTGATGATCCAACGACAGAGGAGATAGGCCGCGCCCAGGCAGAAGACCGTCGCGACATAGAGGGCCCGCTGCGTACCCGGTTCGCTCAGGCGGAGCCCGAAGAGCGTCTTGAAATCGGTCAACCCGTTGGTGCCGCCCAGGTTCGTTTCGTTTCGGTTGAACACCAGCCAGGCCGAGAGGGCCAGGGCCTGGGTGATAATCGAGAAGTAGACGCCCTTGATCCGGCTGCGAAAGGCGAGGAACCCGAAGATCGCGGCGAAGGCCGTCGGGACCAGGATGGCCGCGGCCACCGCCAGCCAGGCGCTGTGGAACGGCTTCCAAAACAACGGCAGGTCCTTGACCTGGTTCCAGACCATGAAGTCCGGCAACGCACTGCCGTAGACGCTCTCGGTCCCGATCGAGAGCATCATGTGCATCCCGATCGCATAGGCCCCCAGGCCGAAGAACACGCCATGGCCGAGACTCAAGATACCCGTATAGCCCCAGATCAGATCCAACCCCAGCGCGAGAATCGCGAAGGCCAGAAACTTGCCGAACAGATTCAAGGTAAAGTCGGAGACGTGCAGCGGAGACTCCGCTCCGGGGAGCACGTTCAAGAGCGGCAGGACGATCAGCAGGAAAAAGCCGACCAGCCAGAAGGGCAGGCCTTCCTTTGATTCTCTCCCCTGTTCCATTATCTCTGATTCGGCCACAGGCACTCGTCGTTCATCACTCGTATCTCGTCGTGCGTATCTCGTTGTTGGGAGAGAGACCGTCTTGCTTCACGCTTCACGACTCGACGTGCCGGCCTTTGATCGTGAACAACCCGGACGGCCGCCATTGCAGGAACAGCACCACCAACACCAGAATGAACACCTTACCATACACCGCCCCGAAGCTCGGCTCCAGCAGTTTGTTCAAGCCGCCGATCCCCAACGAAGCCACGATCGTGCCGGCCAACTTCCCCACCCCGCCGGTCACCACGACCATGAACGAATCCACGATGTAGTTCTGTCCCAGCCCCGGCTCGACGTTGCCGATGAGCGTGAGCGCGCAGCCGGCCAGGCCGGCCAGGCCGGACCCGAACGCAAACGTGTAGGCGTCCACTTTGCGGGTCGGAATCGCCAGGCAGGCGCTCATGTTCCGATTCTGCATCACCGCCCGAACCTTCAACCCCACACCGGTGCGGAACAGCAGGAAATAGATGCCCAGCACGCAGACGGAGGCCAGCGCGATGATGAAGAGGCGGTTGTAAGGGAGCTGCACGCCCACCATCACCTGCATCCCGCCGCTCAGCCAACTCGGCGCCACCACCGAGGTCAAATCCCCGAAGACGACGCGAGCCCCCTGGATCAAGATCAAGCTGACGCCCCAGGTCGCCAGCAGGGTTTCCAACGGGCGGCCGTACAAAAACCGGATCAGCGACGCTTCCAACAAGAGACCGAACAGGCCGGCCGCCAGGAACGAACAGGGCAAGGCCAGGAGAAAATAATAGTCGAAGAGGCCGGGAGGCAGCAACGCTTTGAACCCTTCCTGCGTCAAGAAGGTGGCATAGGCCCCCAGCATCATGAACTCGCCGTGGGCCATATTGATCACGCCCATGAGCCCGAAAATAATCGCCAGCCCCAGCGCCATCAGCAGTAAGACCGAACTCAAACTGATGCCGCGGAACAGGGTCTCGATGGCGCTGGTCCAGCTGCCCCAGGTTTCAATGCGCTCGATAGCCTCTCTGGCCGCCTTGGCGACAAGAGCCTGCTCCGGCGACGGTTCCCCCGCTCCGGAACCGATTGCCGGTTCCTGCCCGGGGATCGCCGCGGGACCGGCCAGCTCTTTCAAAGCCGGCACGGCGTTTTGACTGTGCAACTCGCCCAGCTTGGTTGCGGCCGCCGCCTTGACGGCGGGATCGTCGCTCGCCAGCTTGATCAACCCGATCGACTCTTCGATCGTATAGCGGACCCATCGATCCTGTTCCATCGGGCGCGCCGCTTCCAGCCAGACCAAGACGATCGGATGCCCGAGCGTCGCCATGTCGGCTGCCGCGGAACGCCGGTCCTCCGCCTCCGAACTCGCCAGCTTGGTCTTGTTCTTCAGCAGGTCCATGACCGGCTTGATCGCCATCCGCAGGCTGCGATCCCCGTCGGCACGCATGGCCTCCAACTTCGGCAAGAGGCCGGCGTCGCCCCGGGCAATCAACAGCTGAACGGCCGCGTCTTGAACCGCCGCGTCCTCGCTGGCCAGATCCTTGAGGGCTTGTTCGAGCGACACCGGCGCGGCCTGAGCGGAAGGGGCCGTCGTCGGTTCCTCGGCCGCGCCCGCGACAACCGTCCCGCCCAGGACCAGCATCCCCAGCATCGCGATCCGCAGCAATTTCATCACGATCCTATTCCTGCCTCGGTTGGTAAACCCATGCTCACACATCCGCATCGAGTTCGACGGGCAGGTTGGAGCAATCCACCGGTTGACTTCTGCGATCGTCCCGCTGCCCGTCCGCTTCATCCCTCAACCCTGTCGCCCCCAAAACAGAGGTGTGGCGCGACAAGATACGGTCGCGCCACACCGGGATGCCCCTAGGCCTTCTTCTGGCCCTAGGCCTTCTTCTGATAGGTGCCCTGGTGACCGATCCAGTCGCACCCCTTGTCCGGGTTCGTGTACTCGCTCCAGGGCTCCGGCTTCACCAGACCCTTGGACCGCCAGACCGTCTTGAACTGCCCGTCCTTCAGGATCTCGCCGATCAAGACCGGCTTGTGCGTATGGTGGTTGGCCTCGTCCATCTTGATCTCGCCGCCCGGCGCCAGGAACTTCTGCCCATAGACGGCCTTGCGCACCGCATCCACATCGGTCTTGCCGGCCTTCTCGACCGCCTGCTTCCAGACATGGACACCGAAGTAGGCCGCCTCGATCGGATCGTCCGTCACCCGTTTCTCCCCGTCCGGCAGATTGTGCTTCTTGCAGTAGGCCTTGAAGTTGGCCACGAACTGCTTGTTCTGCGGCGTATCCACGCTCTGGTAATAGTTCCAGGCCGCGAGGTGTCCGACCAGGGCCGTCGTGTCCATGCCGCGCAGTTCGTCTTCCGCCACGCTGAAGGCCATGATCGGGGCGTCCTCGGCCCGCAAGCCCTGGTTGGCGAATTCCTTGTAGAACGGCACGTTGCTGTCGCCGTTGATGGTGCTGATGACCGCGGCCCCGCCGCCCGCCGCGAACTTTTTCACCTTGCCGACGATGGTCTGGTAATCCTGGTGGTGGAACGGCGTGTATTCTTCCATGATATTGGCCGCCGGCACCTTCTTGGCCAGCAGCATGGCCCGCAGGATCTTGTTCGTCGTGCGGGGGTACACGTAATCGGTGCCGAGCAGGTAAAACTTCTTGAACCCGCCCCCTTCCTTGCTCATCAGGTATTCCACGGCCGGCACCGCCTGCTGGTTGACCGCCGCGCCGGTGTAGAACACGTTGTGGGAGCACTCTTCGCCTTCATACTGCACCGGGTAGAAGAGCAGCCCGTTGTTCTTCTCGAAGACCGGCAGCACGGACTTGCGGCTCACCGAGGTCCAACAGCCGAAGACCACCGCCACCTTGTCCACCAGCAGCAGTTGCTTGGCCTTCTCCGCAAAGAGGTCCCAGTTGGAAGCCGGGTCCACGACCACCGGCTCGATCTTGCGGCCCATCACGCCGCCTTTGGCGTTGATCTCTTCCACCGCCATCAGCACGACGTCGCGCAGGGACACTTCGCTGATCGCCATCGTGCCGCTCAAGGAATGCAGCACCCCGATCTTGATCGGTTCCTTGTCCGCCGCATAGGACAGTGCCCAATTGCCCAAATCCCCGAGCAGGGCCGCCACGCCAAGACCCGCGGCCACTCTCGTGCTTTTCACGAGGAAATCGCGCCGGGACTCCCCGACATTGGGCAGGTCCCCGCTTTCGACCGGCTGTTTGTTGTCGTCAGAAATCGGTGCCATGTTGTCGCTCCTTTCAAGTGAGTCTGAAGGACTCACTTCCCGCTCTCAAAAGTTGTACCACACGGACATGTTGTATTGTTGACCCGAGAACCGTTCCATGGTGGTCCACTGGGTCCAGAGGTTCTGAAACTCCGCACCGAAGTAGAAGTCGGCCCAGATCGGCCGGACCCACGTCGCGTACATCCGCTGGTTGGACAGATATTGGATGTTCGCCGCCGTCGTGCTCCCATTCAGATCGTTCTTGTTGGGGTTGTCGAAACCATAGCCGACCAGGAAGGTATTGGGCGAGCCGGAGGGAGCGTACGACATCTGGCCCCAGCCGACCAAGGTCCGGATCGGTTGGCCGGTCGTCAAGTTCAGCTCCTGGTTGAAACGGAAAAACTCCACGCCCAGCGCCTGACCATACGCAACCTCGCCGGAGAACTTCAGGTTCTTGCTGAGCGGGTGGACCAATTCGGCTCCGACCAAGTAGGAGTTGATGTCCCGTCCGGACTGGAACGTCGCATTGCCCGTAATCGGCGCGGAGCGATAGTACCGGTAGCCGACGCTGGCCGCAAGCATCGTGCCTTGCATCGTGCCGGTTCCGCTGTAGGCCAACCGGCCTCCGTAGTAGGGGTTCTGCACCGGATCGTTGAAGGGCGCGACGTTGGTGGCGCCGCCGCCGACCTGGCCCGACGGAACCGTCGTGGGTCTGGTTTGCGTGTTGCCGCAGCACGCGGACAGGCCGCGCTCGAACCGCATGACCGTCACCAAGCCCTCGAGGTTTTGATTGAACTGATGCCGCACGGTGACTTGCGGCAAACGTTGCCAGAGGTTCCCGCCGTATCCCATGATCGAGAAGTCGATCAGATCCGGGTGCAGGGCCATGATCGGCGTCCAGTCCATACCGGCCGTCAAACTGGTCTTGTCGTTCGTATACTTCACGTTGGCCAAACGCAGACGGGGCGGAAGGTTGCCGGCATTGTCCGTCTGTCCGTAGAAGTCCACTTCGACCACGCCGGTCAGCGTATGCTTCCCATCCGTCCGGTCCGCCCGGATGCCGAACACGCTGTACCGCGGGTTCAGGGTGGCGGTGGCGTTGTTGCCTTTGCCGGCCGCCGTGGCGTACCCGTTGAACTGGCCCGGGTCCAGCGGGTTGTTGTTGCGGCTGCTGTAAATCGCATCGAGTTCGATGCGCCCGTAGGGGGTGATGCTCCCCTTGCTGCCTTCGGTATAGATGGCCGACAAACAGCCGGCGCAAAGGTGGACGCCGGCTTCTTCCTTCCGGACCAGCTGGCCGGCTCCTTCAACCTGCTCCGGCGGCAATTCTTCGACTTTCTGTGCTTCCGTTTTCTGTTCTTGCGCCGCGACCGGCCCTGCGCCCACCACGAGCGCGCCGGCCAGCAGCGCCACGCTTACGGCGCCCCATACACGCAGTGTTTTCACCATGACGTCCTCCGTCTCCCCAACCGATTCAATGTGAAGCGAGACCGGAGGACGCGAGGCAAAAAAAAACGCCCTTCCGGTCCGCCTTGGACCAAAAGGACGCCATTGTCCTTCACCTGTGTCGGCGCTGAAAGAGTGGACGACATTGTCCACTGCCGCGACGCCTACATTTTCGGGGGGTGTTTATACCAAGCCGTCCGATTCCTGTCAACCATTTGTTTTACGTTTCTTTCGTTCTGCCCAACCCAAGCTTTATGATACACTGCATGTCGTTACGCAGGAGCAACCCAAGCCGTCCGATCATGAGTCAACGCTCCCGACACCGCGCTCCTTGGCCCTCCTCATTGCTGCTGGCCGCCCTGCTGACCAGCGCGCTCTCGGTCGGCTGCGCGTCGGCAGCCGGTCCTGAACTCATCGTCTACGACAGCCATCAGGGACGCGTCTATCTGGAGGCCCTGCCGGACAAGGCCCTTCAGGCGGCTCACCCCATCACGCTTCCCCAGACCACCGTCGCGCAGGCGTTGCGCGGGCTTCAGGTCGTAGGGGATAAGAACGTGGTCGCAGGCCTGTTCGACGGCAAGCCCAAGCCAACCCGGGTGTTCACGGAAGAAGAGGTGAAGTTCCTCGCCCCGCCTCTGGTCAAAGCCCTGGCCCAGGCCGGCCCGTCGCAACAAGTGAGCTTCCGCGTATCGCATCTCGTCAGCCCCATCGCCTTCCAGGAGCGGGAAGGGGCCGCCGTGGGCTCTTCCGAGTCTCCCCCGTACGGTCCGGAGCCGGAGACGACGTCCGGAAGCCTCTACGTACACGGGCTTTCCCTGCACCTCACATTGGCGGAATACCATCACCGGCCGACGAAGCCGGATCAAGTCAATATGCCGAATCGTTATATCCCGGACCGGACCGGCCTGGACCGGCTGCAAGTCGTCTTTACGCCGGAAGCGGCCGTACGGCCCGATTCCTTCAAGTCATCCGGATTCTTCGGCGACTCCGCCACGACAACCGTGGTGCTCGATTACCAGTTGCTGGCCAAACTGCCGACCGCCCCCATCGCCCAGGCTTCCGCCCCCCCTTCGCGCCCTCTGCCGGCCAAAGAAACCGGCGCGGCGAAAGGAGCCGCCATGCCGGCGCCGGCCAAAACCATGGCCCAACCTCAGCCGACCCAAGCGGAAGGCGCCGCCTCCACCGAACTCCAATCGGTCAAGGATCTCTTGATCAAGAAGGATCTGGAGATGCAGGAGTTGAAGGAGGAACTCCGCGCGATCAAGAAACAACTCGCCGAGCAGGACGCCGAGAAGCAGAAATTGAAGAAGAAAAAGAAACCGACCCCCGCGACGCCTCCGCCGCCGATCCCCTGAGCCTCGCCAGGCGCACCGACCTCACCGCGTTTCGATCAGTTCCTTCGCCGCCAAGACCGTTTCGCGCGGCAAGAGCGGCCGGAAGTTCATCCGGCAATAACAGGCATAGGTCACGTAGGTGTCTTGCAGGCAGTACTCGGCAATCTCTCTCCCCTGTCCCTTGGCCCACATCTCCGCGACCTGTTTCCCGCTGCCGGATTTGGTCTCGACGCTCAGCGCCCGCGCCAGCACGTCCAGCTTGACCCAGCCCCGATTGTCCCAATTGGACCAGACCGCCATCGTGTCGTAGACCGGCTCGGTCCTGAACTTGGCCAGGTTGATCTCCAGACTGGGCTTCACCTGGTGAATGACGGATCGTTTCTTGATGAACGGCAGGTCGAATCCCAGGCCGTTGTGGGTGATGAACAGAGACGGGCGCAATTGCCCCAGCTTGGCCCAGAATTGCCGCAGCAACTCCTGCTCGTTCGCGCCATACCAGGACAGGGCCCCCAGTGGCTCCAGCGTATCGGACAGTTGAATGAGGCCGATGCAAACGATCCGGCTGAACGTCCCGTCGAACGACGCCCGCTCGTATTGTTCGTCCTCGTTCCGCTTCCGCTCGTCCGCCTCGGCGGACGCGAACAGATCGTCGGCCGGCTCCCCGTTTCCGGCCGGAGGACCGGACAGCCCCACCAGCCTCGCCCACTCCTCTCGCGGCGGCTGCACCGTTTCGATGTCGAGCACGACTTTCATGGAATAACCTTCAGCAATCAGCGCGCAGCCGTCAGCTCTTCAAGCAGCGACCGGTCCGCGGCGGGAAACTCGAACCGGGCCAATTCTTCGGGGGCCACCCAACGGAGCTCTTCGCAGTCGAGCGCACGCGCCTGGCCGGCGTGGATCGCGCATCGAAAAAAATGCAACTCGACGGACTGCTCCGGATACGTATGCCGGAAGACCCGAAAGCGGATCGGCGGCGTGATTTCGATGCCCAGCTCCTCGCGCAGCTCCCGGCGCAAGCACTCCTCCAACGATTCCCCGGCTTCCCGTTTGCCGCCTGGAAATTCCCAGAGGCCGCCCAGGTGGACGTGGGCCTTGCGGCGCGCGATCAGATACCGGCCGTCCTGCACGATCAGGCCGGCCGCAACCTGAACGACTATGGAAAGGTTATCCGTCATCAGTGCTCAGTTGGCAGTTTCCGGACTTTGAATATTCATGCTGAAAACTGACGACTGTTTACCGATCACGCTTTTTCCCGTCGAACGGATAGCTCTTGCAGAACGACTTCATCGGACAGAGCAGACAATAAGGAGCGCGGGCCGTGCACAGCAGCGCCCCGAAGTCCATCAACGCTTGATTGAAGTCATAGCCTTTCCCCTTGGGAACCAGCGCCTCGGAGAGGGCCCAGAGCCGGGGTTTTTGCGCCTTGGGGTCGCCCGTCCCGACAAAGACCCGGTGAAGGACCCGCATCACGTTCGTGTCCAGAATCGCGGCGTCTTCGTTGAAGGCGAAGGATCGAACGGCTCCGGCCGTATAGCGGCCGATTCCCTTGAACGACAGCAGTTCCTCCGGATCGCTGGGCAACGCACCTCCGTACCGGGCCACCGTTTCGCAGGCGATCCCGTGCAGACGATGGGGGCGGATGTTGTAGCCGAGCGGATACCAGGTCTTTCGCACCTCCTCGACCGGCGCTTGAGCCAGGGCATGGAACGACGGGTACCGATCGAGGAATTCGTGGTACTTGGGGATCACCCGGTCGACCTGGGTTTGTTGGAGCATGACCTCGGACACCAGGATCTTGTAAGGGTCGGACGTCTTCCGCCACGGCAGGTCCCGCCCGTGTTCCCGGTACCATTTGAGGAGGCGCGTCTGAAAGCGCCGCTTGGCTCCCGGCGCAACCCGCACGGATTGCGCCGCGTCCTTGGCGCGCTTGCGCTTCTGGGTTCGTCTCGGCCGAGGCGTTTGCAGGCCCATACTCGCCCAAACCATACTCCGCCCACGATGCCAAATCAACGGGCGGCCAGGCCCAGGACCGACCCGCTCAAGAATCAGCCGCACTGTGCCGACAAGAGGAGGAAAGGTTCTTCAGGCGAAGCGTTTCCAGGGAGGCCGCATGCCTACGACTATGACCAGGGGCGGGCTCAGGACCCCGGCCGACAACATGTACCAGTTGTTGCGGGACGGGAATATCAAAGAATTCAATGCCAAGAAGGCCACGGGGGATACAGCGGACCTGAAGGGCTGCGACTTTCGGAACGTGGACCTGCGAGGGGTGGATTTCAGGAACTGCCGCATGGAAGGCGCCAGCATCAATGCGGCGAAAGTATCCGGGGCCTACTTCCCTCGCGAACTCTCCGCAGCGGAAATCGAGTTGTCGCTCCTGCACGGCACCCGCCTGCGGTACGGGCACTGACTCGCCGAGTCCCGATGAAGATGCCGTGAGTCCGCTGAGGCTTCGGCAAACGACGTTGGCGGGTCCCTCACCAACCGCTCCCGCTCCATTTCCGATCGTTTGCGCGCCGCAATGTCCCGGAGCACGGCCGCCCCGGAGAAAGAACGGCGCCCCCGGACGGTCACTGCCCTTCAGCCATGAAAACGCTGCGAACCTTTTTCAACAAGTCCTCGGCGTCAAACGGCTTCTGAAGAAAGGTCGCCCCCGCATTCATGCCAAAGTTCCGCTGGACCAACCCGTTGTCGAAGGCGGAAATGTAAAGGAGCCGAATCTGCGGACGCAGCATCTGGATATTGTCGGCCAGCTTCGGACCGCTCATATCCGGAATCACCACATCCGTGAGCAGCAGGTGGATGGGGCCCGGGTGTTGCCGGCACAGCGCAAGGGCCTGCCCCCCGTCGTGGGCTTCCAAGACCACGTACCCTTGCGTCGCAAGGACTTTGACGATGAACCGTCTAATTTCCGGTTCATCCTCAACCAGAAGAACGGTGCCGGCTGCCGGTGTACTTGCCATGATCGTCGCCTTACGCCCAAACCTCGCCCATTCCCACATTTCCCTCTTCGGTCGCTGGCCGCCAAACCTGAGCCTGGCGCGCCCGGCAGGAATCGAACCTGCGACCCTCAGCTTAGAAGGCTGATGCTCTATCCGACTGAGCTACGGGCGCTATTTCTTGACGCGAGAGAAGCGCTCCGACGGTGAAGTATCGGGCAATGGCGCGTCAGATATCCCTTTCGACCGTGGCAAGCACACACCGGAAGCGGTGTTGCTTCGCAACGACTGAATCACAGTCTTGCTGGCGCGGCACTGCCTGATTACCAGCCGTCGGCGAGCGCCTGTCGCGCCAAACGACGAGCCAAATCAATTAATCCCCTCGGATTACGGTGAGGGGTTTCTCCGCCGGCATCAATTACGATAAAGCGATGAAGAGCCGGCGGATCAAACGAAGTTTGGTATGGTCGGGGCGAGAGGATTAGGTCTCCAGCGTCAGGCTCCGCCTGCGCCTCCGACCGGCCAGCTCGCTGCCGGGCCGACATAGCCTCTTCCTCCCTATTCGGTCGGCGCTCGCCGGCTTCAAATCCTCTTCAAAGCCCATTCCACGTTTTTGGTCGGGGCGAGAGGATTTGAACCTCCGACATCCTGCTCCCAAAGCAGGCGCGCTACCGGGCTGCGCTACGCCCCGACGTTACTTAGCTCGTTTACAGGCATCGGCTAATCGAAACACCGACGCTCGCTAACGCTTAGCACAGGCAATGCAGTTTGAAGCCGAATATGGTCGAAGCCCATCATTTGACGTTACTTAGCTCGTATACAGGCATCGGCGTTCGAAACACCGACGCTCGCTCCCCCTTAGATCATGCATCGATGATTTCATGCCGGAAAAGGTTGACGCCCGCTTTATTTACTCCTCGGAAGCTTTCTTCTCAAGAGTTCTTTGACCTTGGCAAAGGCCCTGGCCCTGTGGCTGACGCGATTTTTTTCCTCCGGGGTCAGCTGGGCCAGCGTCTTCCCGAGTTCCGGGACACAAAACACCGGGTCGTACCCGAATCCTCGATCGCCGGCCGGCGCTTCGGCGATCAGCCCCTCCAGCTCTCCTTCTACCACATCAACCCGCTCCGTTTCCGGACAGGCAAGCGCCGCCGCCGTGACGAACCGGGCCCGACGCCTCTCCGGCGGCACCCCCGCCAGTTCCCGCAGCAACTTTTGCCAATTGTCCGTATACGTCGCGCCCGCTCCCGCATACCGCGCCGCATAGACACCGGGGCGTCCGTCCAACGCATCGACCATCAAGCCCGTATCATCGGCCACCGCAGGCAGCTTTGTATAGCGCGCAACGGCCTTGGCCTTCTTGATCGCATTGGCCCGGCAGGTGTCGCCGTCCTCGATCACGTCTGGGGCGCCGGGAAACTCGTCCAACGTTCTGATCCGTATGCCCAGATCGGCCAGGAGCGCGGCCAGTTCGACGCCTTTATGCGGATTCCGCGTGGCCAAAACCAGCTCCGTGCTGACAGGCATGTTACGCCAAATTCCCCACCAGTTCTTTTTGCAACGCGACCAGTTCCTGAATCGCATGCCCGCCCACGGTCAAAAACTCGTCCAGGTCCTTTTTGGCGAACGGCAACCGCTCGGCAGTCCCCTGAACCTCCACAAAGCGGCCATTGCCCGTCATCACCAGATTCATATCCACTTCGGCGCGCGAGTCTTCCTCGTACGCCAGATCGACGAAGACCTCGCCGCCCACGCGGCCGACGCTCACCGCGGCCAGATAGTCCGTCAGCGGACGCGCCTTGATGAGCCCCTTGGTCTTGAGGACCGCCATCGCATCGGCCAGCGCGATGAACGAGCCGGTAATGGACGCCGTTCGGGTTCCGCCGTCCGCCTGAATCACGTCGCAATCGATCCAAATGGACCGTTCGCCCATCTGCTCCATATCGGTCACCGCCCGCAACGCGCGCCCGACCAGCCGCTGGATTTCCAACGTGCGCCCCCCCTGCTTGCCTTTGGCCGCCTCGCGCTGGGTTCGTTCATGTGTGGCCCGAGGAATCATGGCATATTCGGCCGTCACCCACCCTCGCCCCTTGTCCCGGAGAAAGGGCGGCACCTTTTCCTCGATCGAGGCCGTGCAGATGACCTTGGTGGCGCCCATTTCGATCAGCACGGAGCCTTCGGCCCACTTGATGAAATCCCGCGTAATCTTGACGGGCCTGAGCTGATCCTTCCGGCGCCCATCCTGGCGCAAGAGCCGTGCGGCCTGATTCATAACGCCCTCCTCAGAATCTGCGGCGAATTATAAAGGAAAGCACGGATGGAGAAAAGCTCAATTCGATGAGCCGGGCTCCTCGGACACCGAGCGGGACGGCTCGTCGGAGACACGGGCCATCCCGTGGAAACGGCGGCGTCGGGCCAGTCGGATCCGAACCACCAGAAGGCCCAGGATCAGCAGGCCAACCCCGAGCGCGAACCACGTTTCATTCGGAAAGACGTAGGGCACGGTACAACCTAGCCGGATCCCGCATCGTTGGCAACTCTTCGAGCGCGCCTCGCCCCGCCGCATTTGCGCATTTGCTGGTTGACTGGGGGGCTCCTGATCTATAATGCATTGACGAGGACCGTGAACCGTCTATGCCGAAACTCGCACCAGACCAAGCCGCCAACATCCTCATCGTCGAAGACGAAGACGCGACGCGACGCCTGTTAGGCCGCCTCCTCGAAGGCTACGGCTATACCTGCACCCTCGCAGCGGACGCCCAGGAAGCCCGCCGCCAACTGGGCAAACAGGAGTTCGCCCTGATTCTGTGCGACGTGAATATGCCGGGCGAATCGGGTCTGGACTTGGTTCGGCAAATCCTGAAAGAGTACCCGCAGACCGCGGCGGTGATGGTGACGGGGCTGGACGACCCCCAACTGGCCAACATGGCCCTGGAGTCCGGCGCCTACGGCTACATCCTGAAGCCGTTCGAAACCAACGAGATCCTCATCAATATCGCCAACGCGCTGCGCCGGCGGCGACTCGAAATCGAGAACCAAGCCCACCGGGAACACCTTGAACAAATGGTCCGAGAACGGACGGCCGAGTTGCGCCAGGCCATTACACGCCTCCAAGGCGCCGAGCAAAGCCTCCGCCTGTCCCAAGAAGAAACGGTCCAGCGCCTGGCGATCGCCGCCGAATTCCGCGACAACGCCACCGCCCAGCATATTCGACGCATGAGCCACTACTCCGCCCTGCTGGCGCGCCGCTATGGGCTGGCGGAGGAACGGTGCGAGCTCATCCGCATCGCCAGCCCGATGCACGACATCGGCAAAATCGGCACGCCGGATCATATCCTCCTCAAACCCGGGCTCTTTACGCCCGAGGAATTCGACGCCATCACGCGCCACACCGAGATGGGCTACAGGATTCTCGAGGGGTCCGACTCCGAGCTGTTGCGATTGGCGGCGACCATCGCCCTTACCCACCATGAAAAATTCGACGGCAGCGGATACCCGAAAGGATTAGTCGGCGAGGCCATCCCCCTTGAAGGTCGCATCGTCGCCGTGGCCGATGCGTTCGACGCCCTCACGACCAAACGCGTCTACAAGCCGGCCTTTCCCCCGGACCAGGCCATGGACATCATGCGCCAGCAACGAGGCACGCATTTCGACGCGGCGCTGCTGGATACGTTCCTCGCCTCGATGGACGACGTGCTGCTGATCAAACGCCAGCACAACGATCCGGGGGACACTCGTTCTCCACAGGGAAGTCCCGGCCTCCGTTGATGCCGGTCAGTGTGGGGCGCCGGACTGCTGGAAGCGGGCGTCCAACAAGGCCCGCACGGCGCCCGTCAGTTCGACAGCCGAAAACGGCTTGGGCAGGAACGCCGCGCCCAAGCTTTGGACGCCTTGGTGAAGGACCTCGTCTTCCGTATACCCCGACATGTAAAGCACGCCGACCCCGGGCCGGAGCGCCGTCAGTCGTTCGGCAAGTTTGCGCCCATTGATGCCCGGCATCACGACATCGGTTACCAAGAAGTCGATGGGCGACCGGTCGCCCTGACAAAGCGCCAGCGCGGCCTCGCCGCTGTCGGCTTCGAGCACCCGATACCCCTGGGCCTGTAGCACCGCACGAATCAAGGATCGAACCGACGCCTCGTCTTCCACCACCAGAATCGTCTCCGTGCCGCCCAAGGACTGCCCGGGCGCGGCCGGCGCAGGACCAGGCTCAACCAGCTCGCCGACCGCGGGGAAGTCGATGATGAACGTGCTGCCCTGCCCAAGGACGCTCTCCGCTTTGATCGTGCCCCCGCTTTTCGTCACAATGCCGTACACCGTGGCCAATCCCAGCCCCGTCCCTTGGCCTGGAGCTTTTGTCGTAAAGAAGGGCTCAAAGATGTGGGCCAGCGTCTGTTCGTCCATGCCATGCCCCGTATCGGACACCACGAGCCGGACCATCGCCTGGGCGTGGCCCGGCTGTGCGGCGGACTCGGTCCGAACGTTGACCGTCTCGATCGCGAGACGGCCCCCGTGAGGCATGGCATCGCGGGCGTTGATGGCCAGATTCACCAAGACCTGATCCAGCTGTCCCAGGTCGGCTTTGATCGTGAACAGCTTCGGCGCCAAACGGGTCTCAAGCTGAATGGACTCGCCGATCAAACGCCGGAGCAGTCCCGCGATATTGGCGACGACCTGGTTCAGATCCAGCACGCGCGGCTGCACGACCTGGCCCCGACTGAATGCCAGGAGTTGAGCCGTCAGCGCCGCGGCCCGTTCGCCGGCGCCCACAATTTCCGCGGCATGGTCGCTCAGCGGACTGTCATGGCCCAGCTTCTGCACCAACAACTCGCTGTACCCGCTAATCGCCGTCAATAGGTTGTTGAAGTCGTGGGCGATGCCGCCGGCCAGACGGCCGATGGCCTCCATTTTTGCCGCCTGCAGGAGTTGCTCCTCCAATTGCTTGTGTTCGGTGATGTCCGTCGAGATTCCGCAGATCCCGAACGGCCGCCCTTCGCCGTCGAAGACCGGGAATTTCACCGACACGTAAGTGTGGGGCCCGTCGCTCTGTTCCAACACCTCTTCGCTCTGCATGGGCGCGAGGGAATTCAGCACCGTGAGATCGTTCGCACGGAACGCGTCGGCCGCAGGCGCGGGGAACAACTCGTGATTGGTTTTCCCGATGATCTGGTCTTCCGCAAGGCCGACCAGAGACTGAAACCGTCGGTTCACGATGATATGGCGACTCTGGGCATCCTTCACGTAGATCATCGCCGGCGTGTTGTCCAGAATCGCCTGCAGCCGGTCCTTGGTTTCCCGCAATTGGGCCGTGATCCGTTTGCGCTCGAGCTCCGTCCCGGCTCGAGCCGAAAAGATGGTCAGGATCTGCTCGATATCCAGCGACGGCCGCATCGGCTGGTCGTGCAACACGGCCAACAGCCCCAAGGCATGCTCCGCTTTGTCGAACAGGGGCACCCCGCAGTAGCTCTCGACCCCCAGGTCGGCCAGCAGACGATAGTCCGGAAACAATTGCCGCACCCCCTGAGAAAAGAGGCGCAGTTGCCGACCGACCACCTGCGCGCAGGGCGAATCGAGCAGGTCGTACTCAAAGTTCTCCAGGAACGAATGGCCGGCCCAGACGGCGAGCGTGCGGACCTTGCTCGGGTCCCCCTCCTTGAGTTCCCCGATCAGCGCGTACCGGACCTTGAGCGTGCCGGCCAGGTGGAACACCAGCGACCGGAAAAAGTCTTCGCCGGTGGCGATCGCCGTGCCTTTTTCGATCGCCTCGATCGCCGCGGCCTGTTCGCGAATTTTCTCCGTCGCCGCTTCGATACGGTCCGCCTGAGCGATGACGGCTTGATCGTGGGCCTGGAGCAATTGCTCTTGCACGGCCATCCGCGCCTTCAACCAGTTCACCACGTTGATCGCCCGTTCGCCCTTCGACGGGACGGCGTCATGGGTCTCCTGAGTGAAATCCGCCGCCCCGTCGAACGGCAGGAGCGCGATTTTCACGCTCAAGGCCAGCGTCCGGAACAATTCGGCCGTGTCGCGGGGAATGGGCACCTTGGAGAACAGGATCACGGTGAAGAGGGAGCCAGTCGGCAGCAACCCGCCGAACCCCAGCACCGATCGCACTCCATGGAAGACCACGAATTTTTCCTGGCACGGCACATAGGGACTGCCCAACGCGTCGGGAACGTGAAAGACGTTGTAACTCGTTTCATGCCGATCCAAGAGCAAATCCGTTCGCGGCCCCAGGATCGTCCCGAGTTCCACGCCGAACTGGGTCATGAGTTGGGAAAACATGGGGAACTGGGCGACGAACTGCCGATCCGCGATGGGGATGGCCTTGAAGCGTTGGGACTGCTTCCGGTCGTTCCATTCCGGCAAGAGTCCGGCCGTGGCCATCAAGGTGAAGCAGGGCATGCTCGGCGTCGCGGGCCTCGTCCCCAGCAGATGCTTGGCGTAATGCTGGAGGTCCTGATCGAGTCCGCCGAACGGATGGGTCTTGAACAGCCGGACCAGGACGCAGGCCTTCTCGTCGGTTTCCGCTCCGCCGAGATGCTCATAGAGATACCGGACGATCCGGCCCGCCGTCTCTTCCAAGCTCTGCGCATGGTCCCCCAGCTGGCGAAGCACGGCCCCGCATTCGGCCATCTCCCTGAGGGAAAACCGCGTCAGATGGTACATTGACATCCGCCCCTTCTCGTTTTATACTGGCACGAGATCACGCCGGTGAGTCCTCAGGGTTCGTCCTGCCAGGCACTGAATCCGGTCTATTCCAACTCAACGCCGAACCAACGCTCTCCATCGAGCAGAGGAGTGTGCCATGCCAACGTGTGTTGCCCCGCAAGCGTCCCGCAACTGGCTCGGGTATCTCTGCGAATCGCAAATGTCCAATGGGTCGATGCCTTCCTGGGAAGCCGCCGCCTATTTCACCGACAATCTGTTCGGCGAGGCTCCCAATCCCCGGCTGCACGAATCGAAATCCCCGTACGAGTCCATTTCGTTGTTTCTGCAGCGGGTGTACAACCCCATCGTGGAGGCCGCAACCCGAGCGGTGGACCTGCCTGCCTCCGCGATGATCCACGTCTTTACCGACATCAGCCTCATCGGCAACTCCGCCGTGCTGGTCGTCTATTTCCCCGGCGAGAACCGGCCGCATCAGCTGCTGCTGTTGGACGCCGCGCGGGCCTGGGATCTCGTGTTCCCCGACGCCGATGCGTTCAATGCCTGGGCCGAGGAGCGGTACGGCTGGATTGAGTCGGCCCTCAAATCCGCGGTCACCCGTCAGCCGGCCACCGAAGCGCTCGCTGTTTCGGCCTGATCGCGGCTTGCTCCCGGGGCGCGCATACCTGCGCGCCCCGGCACGTCACCCCGTTTGGCCCGGCTCGTAGTTGAGATTCGGCGCCAACCACCGTTCAACCGCCCGCAGTTCCATCCGCTTGCGGCCCGCGTAATCCGACACCTGATCGCGGCCGAGCTTCCCCACGGCGAAGTACCTGGCTTCGGGATGGGCGAAATACAGCCCGCTGACCGAACTGGCCGGAACCATCGCATAACTTTCCGTCAGCGTCATGCCCGCCTGCGTCTCCGCCTGCAGCACATCGAACAGCAGCCGCTTTTCCGTGTGGTCCGGACAGGCCGGATAGCCGGGAGCAGGACGAATGCCTCGATACCGTTCTTTGATCAAGTCCTCGGTGGAGAGCTGTTCGGCCCTGCCATACCCCCACTCGACACGCACGTGCCGATGCAGACATTCCGCGAAGGCTTCCGCCAGCCGGTCGGCCAGCGCCTTGGCCATGATCGAGTTGTAGTCGTCATGGTCTTTCTCGAACCTTGCGCAGAGGCGGTCCAGGCCATAGCCCGTGGTCACGGCAAAGGCGCCCAGGTAATCCGCGAGCCCGGTGGACTTGGGCGCAATGTAATCGGCGAGGGCCAGGTTGGGCTGGTCCGCCGGCTTCTCGCTCTGCTGGCGGAGCGTGTGAAAGACCGTCCGCACGACCCGGCGGGTGTCGTCCTCGTAGACTTCGATGTCGTCCCCGACCGCATTGGCCGGGAAGAACCCATAGACCCCGCGGGCGGTGAGCAGCTTGTCCGTCACGATCTCGGTGAGCAGTCGCTGCGCGTCCGCAAACAGTTCCTTGGCCCTGGCGCCGACGGTCGCATCCTCCAGAATCTGCGGGTAATGCCCGCGCAGCTCCCAGGCGTGGAAAAACGGCGACCAATCGATGAACGGCACGAGCCGCTCCAGCGGAAAGGCCTCCAGCGTCTTCACGCCCAGGAAGGCCGGCTTGGGAATGTCCACCGTCCGCCAGTCGAACGCGGGCTTCCTGGCCCTGGCCTGCTCCAGGGTCAACAGCGGCTTCGTCGTCTTCGTCCGATGCACTTCGCGGATCTGCTCCTGATCCTGGCGGGTCTTGTCCACAAAAGCCGCCCGCTGGTCCTGGCTGATCAACTGGCTCACCACCCCGACCGCGCGGGACGCATCCAACACGTGCACCACGGGCTGCGCATAGGCCGGGGCGATCTTGACCGCCGTATGGGCCTTGCTGGTGGTGGCTCCGCCGATGAGCAGCGGGACGTGGAACCCCTCGCGCGTCATCTCGGCGGCCACGTGCACCATCTCGTCCAGCGACGGCGTGATCAGCCCGCTCAGGCCGATCATGTCCACCTTCAACTCGCGCGCAGTCTGAAGGATCTTTTCGCAGGACACCATGACGCCGAGATCGGTGATCTCGTAGCCGTTACAGCCCAGCACCACGCCGACGATATTCTTGCCGATGTCGTGCACATCCCCTTTGACCGTGGCCAGCAGCACCTTGCCCTGCGCCTGGTAGTTCCCCAGTTTTGCCTTCTCGGCTTCCATGAAGGGCAGCAGATAGGCCACCGCTTTTTTCATGACGCGCGCGCTCTTCACCACCTGGGGCAGGAACATCTTGCCGGCCCCGAAGAGGTCGCCGACCACGTTCATGCCGGCCATCAGCGGTCCCTCGATCACGTGCAGCGGCCGGTCGTATTTCTGCCGCGCCTCCTCCACGTCCGCTTCGATGTACTCCACGATCCCCTTCACCAGCGCGTGCGAGAGCCGCTCCTCGACCGTGCCCTTCCGCCAGGCATCCTCTTCCACCGCCGCCCGACCGCGCTGCTTGACCGACTCCGCGAAGGTCACCAGCCGTTCGGTGGCATCCGGCCGCCGGTTCAGCAACACATCTTCCACCAGCTCCAGCAGGTCCTTGGGAATCTCCTCGTACACGGCCAGCTGGCCCGCGTTGACGATGCCCATGTCCAGGCCGGCCTTGACCGCGTGATAGAGGAAGGCCGAGTGCATGGCTTCCCGCACGACGTTGTTGCCGCGGAACGAGAAGGAGATGTTGCTCACCCCCCCGCTCACCTTGCAATGGGGGAGCGTCGCCTTGATCCGTCTGGTCGCCTCGATGAAATTGACGGCGTAGGCATTGTGCTCCTCGATGCCGGTGGCCACGGTCAGGATGTTCGGGTCGAAGATGATGTCCTGGGGCGGGAATCCGCTCTTCTCCGTCAACAGCTTGTAGGCGCGGGTGCAAATGTTCACCTTGCGGTCCAGCGTGTCCGCCTGCCCGACCTCGTCGAAGGCCATGACGACGACCGCGGCCCCGTACCGTCGGACCAGGCGCGCCTGGCGGAGGAACGCCTCTTCCCCTTCCTTCAAGCTGATCGAATTCACCACCGCCTTGCCCTGGACACACTTGAGCCCCGCCTCGATGACCGACCATTTGGAGCTGTCGATCATGATCGGCACGCGGGCGATGTCCGGCTCGGACGCGATCAGGTGGAGAAACTTCTCCATCACCGCCTTGGAGTCCAGCATCCCCTCGTCCACGTTCACATCGATGATCTGCGCGCCGCCCTCCACCTGCTGCCGGGCGACGCTCAAGGCCTCTTCGTACTGGCCGCCCAGGATCAACTTGGAAAACTGAGGCGACCCGGTCACGTTGGTCCGCTCGCCGATGTTGATGAAGTTCATGTCCGGTCTGATCGTCAGCGGCTCCAGCCCGCTCAGGCGGGTATAGGGCTCCGGCTTGGGCGGCACGTGCGGAGCGCAATCCCGGACGGCTTCGGCGATGGCCTGGATATGCGCCGGGGTCGTCCCGCAGCAGCCGCCCACGATGTTCACCCAGCCCTGCGAGGCGAAGTCCCGCAAATCGGCGCCCATGATCTGCGGCGTCTCGTCGAACCCCCCGAAGGCGTTGGGCAGGCCGGCGTTGGGATAACAACTGATGGGGACCGGAGCGATCCGGGCCAGTTCTTCGATGTAGGGACGCATGTCCTTGGCGCCGAGCGCGCAGTTGATCCCCACGCTGAAGAGCGGCATATGGGAAATGGAGTTCCAGAAGGCTTCCACGGTCTGTCCGGAGAGGGTGCGCCCGCTCCGATCCGTGATCGTCACCGATACCATGACCGGCACGCGCCGGCCCGCGCGCTCGAAGTGCTGGTCGATCGCAAACAGCGCCGCCTTGAGGTTCAGCGTGTCGAAGACCGTTTCACACAGGAGCAGGTCCACGCCCCCGTCCATCAGGCCGCGCACCTGTTCGGTGTAGGCCGCCACCAGTTGATCGTAGGTGACCGCCCGAAACGCGGCATTGTTCACGTCGGGGGACATGGAGGCCGTGCGATTCGTGGGCCCGATCGCCCCGGCCACGAAACGCGGGCAATCCGGGCTCTTCTCCATCACCGCCTCGACGGCCCGGCGGGCGACTCGAGCCCCGGCCAGGTTCAAGTCATAGGCCAACGACTCCAGCTTGTAGTCCGCCATCGAAATGGAGGTGGAGTTGAACGTATTGGTCTCGATGATGTCGGCGCCAGCCTCCAGGAACTGGCGGTGGATGCCGGCTACGATCTCCGGCTGCGTGATGCAGAGCAAGTCATTGCAGCCCTTCAAGTCATGGCCATGTCCGGTGAATTGTTGCCCCCGAAACGCGGCTTCATCCAGTTTGTGCGTCTGGATCATCGTGCCCATCGCCCCATCGATGATCGCGATGCGGCGCTGCATGATCTGCCGGAGAGTCTGTTCCTGGTCTATGGCTGGTCTCATCGCTCCTCAGAATATGGTCGTAGAATGGCGCAAACACAGAGAATTGGCACTATACTGGAACACCCTAAACCGCGCAAGGAGCGGCCCCCTCGGAGGCCCTGGCCTTCCGAGACATGGACAAGTTGCGCCACGACCTGTCCGCGGCCGCAACCTTGACATTGCGTAGACCCGTGGATAGGATGCGCATTCATTGAGGATTTCCTTGATGGCGCGTACTCGGAACCCCTCGTGCCCCTCTCTTCCACTTCTTGGGCGGTTCGCTTTGCGCTCGTTGACTCTGTGCGCGCTGGGGTTCGTTTGGTGTCTGCTCAGCCCGGGCCAGCTTCTCGCCGCCGCCATTTTCGAGGATGGCTATCTGGGTCTGTCCCAAGCGGAACTGCGCGCCAAGCTGGGCCAACCCCAGGCCGTCCGTGACCGGAAAGCCGCCCTGCGGGTGTTCAACTACTATTCCTTCTCGGACTGGGAAAAGTTCTACAAGAAGCTGGTCGCCCCGCAGAACGGCGAAGACGTCTACACCTACAAACGGGACGGCGTGGATATCCGCTATTCCTTCGGCTACATCACGGATCTGAGCGACACATCGGATGCTCCGCCGCTCTATGTGAATCTGGTGGATATCGAGTTTTCTCCCGCCGTGCCGATCGAGCGGATCGCCTCACTGGTGCCCGAGTTCCGCCCGCCGGTCGAACCGACGGCGCCGGCGTTCCGGTCCAACATCTGGGTGCTGGTGTTCAAAGGCCAGCCGTCCCCGGCCGCACGCTTCATCGTACGCGAGCGGGCCAAGGACAAGCTCGACTGGACCCTGGCATTCCAACTGTTCACGCTGCAGGGCCTGCCGGAGTTCCTCACCCTCAAGGCCCCCATCGACCGGCTGGAGATCAGCGCACAAAGCATTCAACTGGTCAAACAGCGCCAACGGCTCACGCATGAGCCGATTCTGAACCCTTTCTCCCAGGAGTTTTCCCGGCAGACTCCCCCGCCGCCGCCGACCAAGAAAATCCCTCTGCCTAAATATGCCGAGTGACCCGCGCCGCGCCCCGTAGGATCAAGCGGGTTGCGAGCCGCGCCAGTACACCCATGCCGAGAATCCTGCCACGCTCAGGGTGGCGGTCAGCAGCGTCAGCGGAGGCACCTGCAGATAGACCAATTCCTCAGCATAATGGGCGAGGAAGTCTCCCGTATACGTCAAGGCCGGGTCATGCTGCCGGCGCAGCCAGACTTCCAGCCAGGTCAGGGGACAGGTCCAGTGGAACAGTTGCAGGCAGACACTGAATACCAGGGCTCCCCCATGGAGCCATTTCACCCAGTCGCGCCACCGGACCAGGAGGGCGCCGCACGCGATAAAGCCGATCCAGAGGAGATGGACAAGGACGACAAAGTCGGCAACCAGCTTCCAGGCCATGCCCCTCCCGCCAATGATCTCGTCTATGCTTCTTCGAAACGCAGGTCTTTGGCCTCCGCCAGGGACAGATAGGGCTCGCCCCATTGCCGGGGACTCTGCAGATTCCACTCTTCCGCCGACGAAACCGGCTTCAGCCTGATGCCCCAGAGGCCTCCAAAGACCACATAGGCCAAGCCAGCCCCGGAATCCTCGACCAGCTGCGCATAGGCCGGGCAAAGCTGGTGCGTCTGATCATCCGTCCAGCCGGTGACCCAACACCAATCCCCTTGCGCGTTCTGCTCATAGCTCCGGACCTGCGTGACCCGTCTTGCCGGCCCAGCCTCTTTGAACCGGACAAAGACCGACTGTTCGCAGTTGGGATTGCTCTCGACCTCGATGAACATA
>JAGWTI010000101.1 GCA_028876065.1 Nitrospirota bacterium | reverse complement strand
TGACTGCACCAGGGCTCAGTCGGGGTGAAACTGGCCAAGAATGGCACGGATTTAACCCGAGTGCTCAGGGAAGACATTGGGCCTGTCGAATTGCAGAACTTGAACGAATGGATGCCGAAGGACTCATCTACTGGCCGCCTGACGGCGGATGGCCAAGACGCAAGTGGTTCGCTGACGATGTGCAAGGTGTAGCTCTCCAGAGTATCTGGACCGACATAGCACCGGTCAACTCTCAAGCACATGACGACACCGGTTTCCCAACCCAAAAGCCAGAAGAACTCATAGCCCGTCTTATCCATGTTTCCTCGAATCCAAGCGATCTTGTCCTCGACTGCTTCATTGGTTCCGGCACAACCGCTGCGGTTGTCCAGAAGCTGGGACGACGCTGGATCGGTTGCGACATCAACAAGGGCGCGATCCAGACCACAGCCAAGCGGTTGCAGACGATCATCCAGGAGCAGATCGACAAGCCTGTGCAGACCAGCCTTGTCGAGTCGAACGACGAGAAATCGCCGGAACCGGCCCAAGCCGCGTTCACCATCTGGCGCGTGAACGACTACGACCTCGCCATTCAGCACAACGAAGCGGTGAACCTGGCCTGCGAACATATCGGCATCCAGCGCAGCCGCACGGATGCCTACTTCGACGGGACGGTGCGCAAGTCGCTCGTCAAGATCGTCCCCTTCGGCCACCCGCTCACGCCGCTCGATCTGGAAGAACTCAAGCGCGAACTGGATGCCCGTCCTGATGAAGACCGACCGATCACGCTGGTCTGTCTGGGCATGGAGCTAGCCGCGAAGACCTGGATCGAGGACTGGAACCGCCTGCGGAAGGGCAAGGAAGCGGTCAACCAGATCAGCGTCATCGAGCTGCGCACCGATCCCAAGTACGGCAAGTTCATCAAACACGAGCCGGCTCGCGCCAAGGTCACCATCGCCCGCAAGAAGGATCAGCTTGTGGTGGAAATCGAGGACGTTATCTCGCCGACGATCCTGGAGCGGCTGGCCCAGCAGGCCGGATTGCTCCAGCCCAAGATCGATGACTGGCGGGCCATGGTGGACTGCGTGATGATCGATCCGGCTTACGATGGAAAGGTCTTCACCGTCGCCCTCTCGGACGTGCCGGAGAAAAAAACCGACCTCGTGACAGGGCGCTACGAACTCCCGGTCTCACACGGCAAGACGACCGTGGCCGTGAAGATCATCGACATGCTCGGCGAAGAAGTTCTCGTGACCCACGGCCTCTCCGGATAGCGTTCCGTCAGTCCGTCGGCTCGCCCTTTGTGTCGCCCACCTGCGTGAAGCCCCGTTCGCCGAAGATGGCGGACTCCTGTTTGTACCACTTGAATTCGAGCAAGTTGTGGAAGGGGTCTTCGAGAAAAAAGGTCGCATGTTCGATCGGCGTGCCGGGGAAACGGCGGCGCGGCTGTTGGTAAAACGCGAGGCCCCTGGCCTTGGCCCGGTCGGCCAGGGCCTGCCAATCCGATTCCAACGTGAAGATGAGCCCGAAGTGGCGCGGGTAGATGCCCTTCTGCCGCTCCGTCCGCTCCGTCAGGTGACCGACCAGTTGATGCCCCATCAGTTCCAGCACGACGGCGGAGGCGGACTCCCGTCCCGGGGAACAGCCCAGCCCTTCCACATAGAACCGCTTGGCTTCGGCTGCGTCGGTGATGGGGAAGGCGAGATGGAAGAGCGTTTTGCCCATTGACGATCGAACCATCGTTTCATTGACGATTGAATACCTGCTCGCAGCTTACCTTCGTCAATCGGCAATGGTCAAATCGTCAATTCTTATGGAAACCGGTCTCGCACCGTTGGCTTGCCCCGTCCGTCCCAAGAGCCGGCCATCATGTGCGGCGTATTGTGCCTGATGGCAAAACGGCCGTCGGGCGCCAGGACCAAGGCCCCTGCCTGTCCCCGGATGCGGGACCCGAGCTGTCTTAACACGTGCCGGACCGAATCGGCCGGCGGCTTGCCGGAAGCCAGCCGGTCGGTGATGGCCTTGGCCATGGCCAGGCGGATGATCCCTTCCCCGATGCCGGTCATCGAAACGGCCCCGGCTCCGTCGTCCGCATAGCAACCGCAGCCGATCAGGGGCGTATCGCCCACGCGCCCCGGCAACATGAGCGCGATCCCTCCGGTGGAGGCTCCGGCGGCCACGGTCCCGGCCCGATCGAGCGCCACCGCCCCCACGGTCTCCAGTCCTGGCTTCCGGTTACGGGCCAGGGCCTTGAACAGCCGCACGGTTCCGGCCGCGCCGGTTTGTTTCCCGATCCGCCGGATATCCGCCCGCAAGGCCCGGCGCTGTTCTGGCGTGGGGCGAGCCTGACGCGCCAGCTGGAAATGCTTCGCGAAATCGGTGGCCGGCGCCCCGACCAGGAGCACATGGTCCGTCCGCTCCATCACCAGCCGGGCGGCGCTGATGGGGTGGCGTACCTGCTCGATGCCGGCGACGGCTCCCGCCTTGAGGCCGGCCCCTTCCATGATCGACGCATCCATGCGTCTGGTCCCGTCCAGTTGCAAACGGGCGCCGACGCCCGCGTTGAAGAGTCCCGAGGCCTCCAACAGACGGATCGCCGCTTCCACCGCGTCGAGGGAAGCCGCGCCCCGGTCGAGCAGCCCATAGCCGGCGCACAAGGCCTCCGCGAGGCAGGCCCGTTGTCGGCCCGTCATCGGGCCGGTCCCGGCGCCGCCGTGGATCAGGATCAGAGGAGATCGGGAGGATCGACGCGGTGTCAATTCAGGAGGATGTGTTTCGCGTTGTGATAGGCCGGGTCCTGCATCCGGTCGAGGTCGCTGCGGACGAAACCCAGGCCGGTGACGCAGAGCTCGAAGTTGTCGGAGAGCTTCCGGTACAGACGCGTCTTGTCCGCGTCGGGCCGGTCTTCCAGCTGCGCGACGATGCCGTAGGAACGCTTCCCGGTCTTCACATAGTCCACCAGGAAGTCCTTGTGGTAGATCAGGCCGGCGGTTTTCAGCCGGCGCAGGTACTCCGGGAACAGGCCGGCCATGAACAGGGTGAAGTCGCCGATGTGCCGGTGCACGTCCCGCTCCTGCTCGAGCGACTGGGCCCCGTGCAGCACCTCGGATTCGTACAGGAGGTCCACCACCGCCTCGACCGGTTCCCCTTGCTGATTGCGGACGCGGTGCAGGCTTTCGATGTGCGTGAATTCGACGAGGAGGTTGGAGACGTAGTCCGTGACGTTCAGGTCGGGCCAGCCGAGATGCTCGGTGAAGCTCTTCTCGGTCAAGGCTCCGAAGAGCCGGCGCAATGGGTGATGCTCGGGTATGCACGTCGCCATGGCCACCTCCCGACTGTCCCTAGTCTATATCAAGCTCCTTCACGGCCCGCAAGTGGTCCGGCTGATTCCGAACCGAACGACCCTACTGCTCTCTGTATCGGCGCAAACCCCGCAGACTTGAGCCGGCGCACCCGAATCACCCGTTGCCGCGGCTGTCCAGGATGAAGGTGACCGGCCCGTCGTTGACCGACTCGACGGCCATGTGGGCGCCGAAGCGGCCGGTGGCCACGCGGAACCCGAGACCCGTGAGCCCGTTCACGACCTGCTCGTAGAGCGTCCTGGCCTGGTCCGGCGGCGCGGCGGCCTCGAAGCCGGGGCGGCGCCCCTTGGCCGTGTCGCCCAGCAAGGTGAACTGCGAGACGACCAGCAGCGAGCCGCCCGCGTCGCCGATCGACAGATTCATCTTGCCCGCCTGGTCGCCGAAGATGCGGAGCGTCGAGAGTTTCTCGACCAGGTAGCGGACATCGTCCGCTCCGTCCCCCTTGGCCACGCCGAGCAGCACCAACAGTCCCGCGTCGATCTGACCGATCGTCGAGCCGTCCACCAGCACCGAGGCCCGCGACACGCGCTGCACGACGGCTTTCATCGCAACACCGAAGAGCGTATGGCATATGGCAAATGGCTTATGGCGAAATCGCCGGCATCCCTGATCATCGTTCTTCCCATCCGGCTATACGCCATATGCTCTTCTAGCTCTTTAATTGAGAGAGCGTGCCTTCCAGCGTCAGCAGCTTCCGCTTGACCGGCAGGCCGCCGGAGAATCCGCCCAGCGACCCGTCCTGCGCCACGACTCGGTGGCAGGGCACCAGGATCGGGACGGGGTTCGCCCCCAGCGCCGTCCCCACCGCCCGGGCATAACGAGTCCCCCCCAGCCGGTCGGCGATCCATTTATAGGAACGGACCCGCCCGTAGGGAATGGCCAGCGCCGCCCGCCAGACTTTCCGCTGAAACGGAGTCCCCTCCGAGAGGTCCATCGGCAAGTCCAGGGCCCGTCTCGTCCCGGCGAGAAACTCCGCCACTTGCGTCTGCGCCCGGCTCAAGAGGGTCCGGCCCTGTTCACCGGACGGCCCCTCCGCCGACCCCAGCTCGCGCGCGACGCGCGCCCGCGACGACCGGGGCAGGACCAGCCGCGTCACGCCCTTCGGAGAGACGGCGATCCCCGCCCAGCCCCAGTGCGTGTGAAACACCCGTCGTCCGACTTCGTTCGACTCCCCGGCAGCTTGTATTCGTTGCATGGTTTGTTATCTCCTCCATTTCCTTTGCACCAGATTCCAGACCACGTCCAACTCCGGCGAGCGCATCAATGCATGGACGCCGAAATAGCCGGTCACGCTGAGCCCCACTCCTACCAGGAGCATGACGGTCTTGGCAACCCAGTCCGCCTCATGTCCCCAGACCGCCGCTCCCGCCACCCAGGTCGAGGCCAGGACGACCGGCACCAGCGCGATCAGGCTGCGCCCGGCCGACCGGCCCACCGAGCCCCAGGCGATGCCGCCCAGCCGCCGGTTCAAGACCGTCACCAGGATGGCCCCGTTCAGCATGGAGGCCAGGGCCGTGGCCAGCGCCAGCCCCGCATGGCGGAGCGGCCCCATCAACAGGAGCGACAACAGGAGATTGGCGACGACGCCCGCCACGGCCGCCAGGGCCGGCGTCCTCGTATCCTGCATCGAATAGAAGGCCGCGACGACGATCCGCACGCCGGCGAAGGCCCAGAGCCCCACCGCATAGCAGAGCAGCGCGGTGGCCGTGGCGGCCGTGTCCGCCGCGGTGAAAGTGCCATGCTCGAAAAAGAGGTGCACGATCGGGACCCGCAAGAGAATCAGGCCGACCATCGCGGGCAGAATGATGAACAGGATCATGCGCAAGCCGAAGCCCAGCGTCTCGCGCAGCTCCGTGAGCAAGCCCCGGGCCGCCTGCTGGGAGAGCGTCGGCAGGATGGCCGTGGCCAGGGCCACGCCGAAGATGCCCAGCGGAAACTGGATCAGCCGCATGCCGTAAAACAAGTAGGTCGGCGCCCCGGCGAAAAACGAGGCCAGGATCGTGCTGACCGTGATGTTGACTTGGGTCACCGACATGCCCAGGAGCGAGGGCACCAGCAGCGTGCCGATCCGTTTGACGCCCGGATGGCCCGGCTCGAACCGCCAGCCGAACAGGAACCCGCGCTTGCGGAGCCCCGGCAGTTGCATCACGAACTGGGCCGCGCCGCCGAGGACCACGCCGACCGCCACGCCCAGGATCGGCTCGCTCAGCAGCGGCGAGAGGAACAAGGCGGCAGCGATCGTGCAGACGTTGAACAGGACCGGCGAAAAGGCCGGCGCGGCGAAGGCACGCACCGAGTTCAGGACCCCCATGGCCAGGGCCGCCAGGCTGATGAACAGGAGGTAGGGAAACATGATCCGGGTGAGCAGCGTGGTCATGGCCAGGCGCGCCGGGTCTTCGTGGAACCCCGGCGCCAGGAGCCACACGATCGCGGGCGAGGCCAGGATGCCCAGCAGCGTGAGGCCGGTCAGGATCGTCAGCAACGTGGTGAAGACGGCGCTGGCCAGCTCCCAGGCGTCCCGCTGCCCGCGCGTGGCGTGGTACTCGGTGAAGACCGGGATGAAGGCGGAGGACATGGAACCTTCGGCGAAGAGTTCCCGGAGCAGGTTCGGAATCCGATAGGCGACGAAAAAGGCGTCGGCCGCCGGCGTGGCGCCGAACAGGCGGGCCAGGACCATGTCGCGGATGAACCCGAGAATACGGCTGGACAGGGTGGCGACGCCGATCAGGCCGGCGGAGCGGACCACCTGGTGGTTGTCATCCTGCGCTGGCGCCGTGGCTGCCTGGGGACTGGCCGGGTCGGGCATCGCGGCGGATTGTAGCGGAAGCAGCCGGGCGAATCCACTGGGTTCCGCAGCCTGGGAGGGCGTCGGTTGGCTCGGCGCCTGTAACCTTTGCCGGCCCTGCGGCGACTCTACCCTCTAAGGAGAAGAGGAGCGACGCCGGCCGTTCCTCGGACCGACAGTCGATGGCTTTTTGCGCGCAGACATAAGGAGGCACGACGATGATGAAGAGAATAACGCCCATCCTGTGGGCCCTCGCTCTGGCCCTGACGTTCTCGTTCTACGGAATCGCCCAGGCGGACGAGCCGTCGGGCCGGTCTGAGTCAAGCCACGGCAAGATGAGCTACGGCTCCGGAGGGCACGGGCGCGGCGGACATGGGGATGGGATGGCCGGCCACCACGGCCGCACGAGCCATTTTCTCCACCACCTCCTCAAGCACCAGAAGGAGTACGGGCTGACGGACGAGCAAGTCTCCAAGCTGAAGCAGTTGAGCCTGGACTTCGACCGGGCCCAGATCAGGACCGAGGCCGACATGCAGGTGGCCGAACGGGAACTCCGCTCCCTCGTGCACGACGAGAAGGCCGACATGGCGGCGATCGAGGCCAAGGTCAAGGAGAGCGAGACCTTCGAGATAGGGCTCCGCGTGGCGGCCATCAAGGCCAAGCGGGAGGTCTGGTCTCTGCTGACCCAGGAACAACGGGACAAGGTGAAGGCGGAGCGAGAAAAACGGATGCGCCACCATCAGGAAGGATAGCCTGCTGGTCGCGCGGTGAGGCGGGGCTTCGGTCTCCCCTGACCGACCCCCCGCCTCCTCTTTCCTCCGGCCGGATCGCTCGAGACCGTCGAGCCGGCCGAGAAATTCACCGGATGGGTCGTCGAATCCGCGCGCCTGTGCTATCGTGATGCATGATGTCTGATGTGGCCCTTGAGTCCCGCCAGCCGCGCAGTCGAGAGGAGGCGGCTTGGTCCGAGGACCAGGCGCGCACCGACACGGAGCTCGTCCGGCTCGTGCTGGACGGCCGGACCGACGCCTTCGAGACCCTGGTGGCGCGCCACCGGGCCCAGGTCTTCAAGATCGTGCATCGGCACGTGCCGCGCGAACAGGTCGAGGAAGTGGCCCAGGACGTCTTCGTCCGCGCCTTCACCTCGCTGGGCACGTTTTCGGAGCAGGCGCCGTTTCACCATTGGCTGTCGGTCCTCGCCGTGCGGAGCTGCTACGGCTTCTGGCGCGAGGCCTACCGGTCGCGCGAGGTCCCGATGAGCGCCCTCTCCGAAGAGGGCCAGACCTGGGTCGAGCACGTGCTGACGACGCAAGCGGATCAGACCTTTCACGAACAGGCCGCCACGAAAGAGGCGCGGGCGGTGCTGCAGTGGGCGCTGGACCAATTGTCTCCCGAAAACCGGACCGTGCTCACGCTGGTCCATCTGGACGGCCTCTCGGTCCGCGAGGCCGCGGCCCTGTTGGGCTGGAGTCAGATCAACGTCAAAGTCCGGGCGCATCGGGCGCGCAAGCGTCTGCGTCAGCTGCTGTTCGGATTGGTGGACAAACGAGGAGCGCCATGAACCCTTCACAGAACCCATCGCGCGAGGAGAAAGCCCGGATCCTGTTCGAGCGCCTGCGGGAAGCCCGCCGGTCCCAGACGGAGCCGGACGCGGGGCCAGGCTGGCAGGCCAGGGTCATGCAAGCGGTCGCGCGGAGTCCGGTGCCAAGCCTGACGGACGAGCGGCCGGCGCGCGAGACGCTCCCCATGGAGCGGCTCGTCTGGCGCACCGCCCTGGCCGCGAGCCTGGTCGCCGCCGTGCTGGTCGGCTACTTGCTCGTGCAGCCGGCGAGCGGGGATCTCGTCGCCTCGCCGTCGTTCGACGATCCGGCCGAAACGCTGGTGGCTTCGTTGTCCGATTGATGGGCCAACAGGAGACAAAGGAGACGTCATGATTCGCCTGAATCCGTGGAAAGTCTGGGGAGGCCTGGCCCTGCTCTTCCTGTCCGGCACGCTCATCGGCGGCGGCGTCACCCATTGCTACATGCAATCCCAGCTCGAAAGCCGATGGGAAGAGGGGCCCAAGGCCAAGAAGCAATGGATGATGCAGCGGCTCACGCGCAGCCTGGATCTGACCGCCGACCAGCAAACCAGCCTGGGGCCGCTCGTCGGCCAGGCGCAGGACGACTTGCTCCTGTTGCGGGCTCAGCAGCAGCCCCAGGTCGAAGCCATCTGGACCAGGACCCTCGCCGCGGTGAAACCGGGCCTCACGCCCGAGCAGCAGCAGAAGCTCGAGACGTTCCAGCAGAAATTGCAGCGGCGCTGGAAAAAGACCGAGGAATACGTGCGCTCCGTCCAGCCGTCTCAAAAATAAGGGACCCGCATCCTGTATGTCCGGCCCTCGCTCCCCCCAACCCTGGAAGAAGATCGCCCCCCGGCCCCTGCCCGTATCTCGCCGGCGGCGCCGGCGAGCGGACCGGAGCGTCCGCCGCCCGCGACACACAGACCCGATCCTGCTCCTGCTCGCGAGCCTGCTGAGCGGTTGCGCCCCGGGAGCGGCACCCAGCGGGACCGGTCGCGGGCCTCTTCCCCCGCCGCAGGCCGTCGGCTATGTCTGGGGCAACCAGGGTCTCGCCGTGGACGTCGCCGGCGCCTGGCTGCACAACCGCGGCTATGAGACCGTCGAGACGGAGAGAGCCAGGCAGGTTCTTGCGGCCGCTTCGGTCACCCTGACCGGGTCAACGGATGACCAAGCGAGCCTGGTCCGCCTGGCGCCGGAACTCGGCGCCGGGTTTCTGGTCCAGGTCGAGGCCACGGTGATGCCCCTCACGTTCCGGCGCCCCGCCACGGACGGCGCCAATCCCCACATGGACCCCAAACAGTCCCTCTATCGCGTGCAGGTGGTTGTGCGGGGCATCGATGCGCGCGACGGCTCGGTCCTGTGGAAGGGCGAGGCCCAGCGCGGCTATCCCGTCAGCGACGAGAATCGGGCCCTCGTCGAACTCACCCAACGGGCCCTGGCCCAAGCCTTCGGCGAGTAGCAGCCGGGGAGATTGTGGCGCGATGAGCGGGGGCGCCCGCTGACCCGCTGCCACACGAATGGGGCTCCCGGACTTTTGCGCCGTTCAATTCAAGCTGGCAGGTCGTAGCGTCAAGTCGTCCGGCTGGGTTGGATGGAGAAACGTGAACCCCTCTCGCTCCCGATAGTCCACGGTCATCCCGTCCATTCGTGTTGCGCTCCGTCGCTCGACCGCCACCGTGAGGTCGGCGATCACCTGGATGTCGTCCTCCGGCTGCGCCGCTTCTTCCAGCGTGAGGCCGAAGGTGAGCCGGCGGTCGTCCAGGTCTTTCACGGTGATGCGCACGACTTTCTCCTCCGGATGTTCGAGCAGCAAGGCCTTCAATTTATTGATGGCCGAGGGAGTCACAATAATCATGCCGCTTGCTCACAGTTGACCCAGAGGACCCCACGCTAACGGGACCGGCTCTCCTTGTCAATCGGTCGAAGAGGGGCGGCTGACGAAGAAATGGACGGAGGCATGTGGCTGCTCGCTTCCGCGCCTCTAAGAGCGTCGGCTGACGAAGGGTGAACAGCGCCGGCGTCGGCATGATGCGATGATCTCCTCCTGCTATCCCTGCCGTACTGATACCCGGTCGCCTCATCGGAATAGAAGAGTCCGGCGCCCGGCACTGCTTTGCTCTCGATGTCCCGGTCCCGCCATGCCGAACGCCGTCGAGTTCATCCCTTCCAGCCGCCGAGAAGAAAAAAACAGAAAGGCGACAGGCCGCTTACAAGCCTGTCGCCCAACCCGCATGATTCATGAGCGCTTCTGCTGCGATCGCAGATTCGCTGCTGCGACAAGCCTGACGGCGGGCGTACTCGCCGCTCAGTCCCTCACCATACTGTTTCAAGTACGCCTCGGTCCTTCGCGGCTGTGCTTGCCCGTCTCGCGACGCGACTCCACGATCTCGCGACGAACCGTCATGAATCATGAGGGTTCGCGCTTCGCCACGTTCCATGTGCCGCTAACTATGCCGCATCGAGGGTAATTGACGCTTGGTGGGAGGAAAATGCAACTATCAGCTTCGTCTCAGCCTTAGCTCGCGGGGATTTCCGAAAATGGTTCCCGACAACTCTTCAGGCTTCAATAAGTCAATACGCATGCCTGACCCGCCAGTTCACGTTAATTTATGCAAATCGCACCCCAAGCCTTCGTAACATTTCGAACGTGTCAATGAAAGGCACATCAAACGCCTGACAGACATTCGGAATCGGGACTTTTCTCTTTATATCAGGGTTCAAAACTTCATGGGTGACGACGACACAGCCTTTCACCTTCCCGTAAGCCACCAACCAGCCATCGGCTCCGCTGGCGAAATCCGCCTTGGCTGCGTCTGTATACTGACCTTGTGCCTGCATCCAAACCATGATCTCACCGAAAATCTGAATGATGTCAGCCTCGTCCGTAGAGACAACTGCATTACCGAAGTTCGTTTCTATCCACTCCGCCAGTTCGTCATTTCCTCGTTCCAGCTCCTGCTTGACACGATCAATGCTTCGAATCTGTCCGTTCGCTGCATGGGAAACCAAGCTGTCCCAGAATCGAGGAGCCAGGTCGAATGCATAATAACGACGTGCTGCCTGAATAAACACATTGGCATCAAGGACGTATACGGGAGCACTAGGCAAGGCGGTCACCGAACCCTAACGAGGCTGCATAGCGATCGAAGGTTTTTCCGTAAAGACCAGTTAGTTGGTAGGCTTCGGAATACAGCAGTTTGCCTTCTTTGGCCGCTCTGACGACAGCACATGAGAATCGCCGACCAATGCGCAGATTCTGATTGGCGTAGAAATCACCGCCCTCCAGTCTCTGTGCAGCAACACGTCGTTCGTCTTCCTGATAAGCTCGGTAAAAATCCAGGAACGCCGTTTTTGTGATCAATCCAAGGTCCAGTGCCCTTCGTGCGGCAACCAAAACGCTGACCTTAAAGTGCCGAGCAATAAACTGAAAAGGTTCTATATCTTGACGGGCGGAAGGCCAGAATTGACGCAGCGCAACCTCCGGAACGAGAAACTCCGCCGCTACCCTGTTGCATACCTGTTCCGTTTGATCATCCGCCGCTTGCAGTTCGCGGAGATCGAACGCGGCACTGCTACCAAACCACACGTGCGCCAGCTCATGCGCGAGCGTAAACATCTGGGCCGCCTTGCCGTCTGCTCCATTAACAAACACAAGCGGGGCGTACTGATCAGCAAGGACGAAACCGCGAAATTCGTTTGGATCTAGTTTGCGATGCGTGTTGTTCCCGACGATGCCATTGGCAACAACGAGTATCCCAATCTCTTCCATGGCATCACACAGAACGCGCAAGGCCTCCGTCCAAGTTGATTGCTGAGCAGCCCATCCCTGATCGAGGTTTAGAGCGCGGCGGATGCTTTCCC
>JAGWTI010000100.1 GCA_028876065.1 Nitrospirota bacterium | reverse complement strand
GCCTCGACAGTGGGCGTCAACGAAGCCACGATTCGGCAGTATGTCCGGTACCAGGGCGAGCAGGAGACGGGTCAAGCGCAGCTTGAACTTTAAGGAGACCCCGCCTGTAAGGGCGGGGTTCTTCATTAGATGGCCCTCGCTTTGGCCGGCTCGCCCTGTTTCACCAGCATGTCGCCCATGTTCAGGAAGAAGCCCTCGAAGTTATGCGGCGCGATCCGACTGTTCCAACAGACCCGCTTCGGCCCGGTCTGCGTCACCTGGCCCATGTACTTGCGATAGTCCGGGTTCGACCGATCGATCCGTTCGCCGGCGCAACGGTCCAGGTTGTCCCACATGTCCTCCAGCCCTTCCCGGAAGCGGTCGTCGCCGCGCGGCTTGCTGCTCAACACATAGCCGGCGCTGAAGTCGTTGAACTCCGGAAAGGCGCGGATCGCGTCGTGGAGCATGAAGTAGCCTTCGCGCGTCAGCCGTTCGTCCTGATGGATCTGCCCCAGGGCCAGCTTGACTCCGCCCAGCCAGCCGGGAATCCGATGATCCTCGGGATTCAACCGATGGGCTTCGGCAAAGTAGTGCTCCGCGAGGATCGCATGGTCGGTAATGCCGGGGGGCACCTCCGCGAGACGTGATCGCTCCGCGATGGTCCACAGGTGGGCGTGGGCCAGGAGCAGGCTGATCTGCGGGTGGCGCGGGTTCTCCAGATAGGCGGCGGTCAGGAGCCGCCGCGCCTCGGGCAGGCGATCGTAGCGGCCCGCATGGAGCGCCTCCCAGAAGGAACGGATCGCCTGCTCGGACAGGGGCGTCGCCGTGGAATCGGCCTGCTTCTCCGGGGCGAAGCGGATCGCCAGCGAATCGCAGCCGGCGCTCATCAGGACCAGGCCCAGCAGCACGATCGGGCAGCATCGGCGCAAGAACAGGTTCATGGTCGTGTCCTCTTCGGTGTCGGACGAGTGCGGAGCGTCTGCGGGGATGGGCCTCGGCTGGCCCGTTCCGCCCAGGCGATAAGCTGCGCCCGATCCTCGACGATGTCAATCGGCACTTCGTAATAGTGCCTGAGGGTTTGCTTGGCGTTGGGGCGAAAGGGCTGCATGCCCCGTTCGCGGTAGAGGGGGCGGCTGGCGTCGTCCGTTTTCAAGTAGAGGCAGCCCTTGTGGATGATGCCAAAGAAGACCTGGTCCCGGTAGAGGCCGTGGCCGCCGAACATGCAACGTGCCGTGACCCCCGGAAAGCCGGTCAATTGATCCAGCACGAACTCGGTGAACGAATCAGGCATGGGCCTCCCGCCAGGGACAAATTTTGTCAAAGGCGGCGCTCATTGTGCAAGCGTTGTCCGAGATGACCACGTGACATGGCCGGCAGACAGGCAGGCTCACCATGGACAACAGCCTATAGAGACTGACGAATCCAGGCTGTCCAGGCCTTGTGGCCCATTGGCCATGGTTTTGCATAATTAGGGAGGGGGAAGCAGGCGTGCGAGGAACGGTCGAGCGTGACGGCGACGGTCGCGTGCCGACAGGGTGAGCCAGGATGGCGAAGAACGAGATGCTGAGGCCTGACGCATGAACCGACCGGAGTCTCCCGATACCCTTCGTCTCAAGGCGAAGGAGGTTCCAGGGCCGGTCAAGCGGGACCATGAGCCATCGGTGGCTGCGCTCCCGGTCGGCACCTTCCTGCACGAGTACCGCATCCTCTCGGTCCTGGGCAGCGGAGGCTTCGGCATCACCTACCTGGCGCAGGACTTCAACCTGGAGTGCAAGGTCGCGATCAAAGAGTTGTTCCCTCCCAGCCTCGTGACGCGCGTCGGCGATCGGACCGTGCTGCCCAGGGCCAACGCCTGGCGCGATCCCTTCGAGAACGCGCTCAAACAGTTTCTGGCCGAGGCGCGCACGCTGGCCTCGTTTCGGCACCCGAACATCGTGCGCGTCCGCCGCTTCTTCGAGACTAACGGCACGGCCTACATGGTCATGGAGTACGAGGAGGGCGAATCGCTCTTCCGCTGGGTGTCGGGCCGGGGCTGCCCCAACCGCCGCACGGTCCTGGACGTGATCATGCTGGTGCTGAACGGACTGGAGGCGGTGCATCGCGCGGGGTTCCTCCACCTGGACATGAAGCCCTCGAACATCGTCGTCCGGCCGGACGGCAGTCCCGTCCTCCTGGATTTCGGCGCGGCGCGGCGGCTCACCACCGACAAGGGCAAGCCGATCACGGCCATTCTGACCCCGGGGTATGCCCCTTACGAACAATATAGTCCGCAGGGCCGCCTGGGTCCCTGGAACGACCTCTATTCCCTCGGTGCGGTCATGTACTACATGGTCACGGGCAAAAAGCCCGTCGAGGCCCCGGCGCGGATCAAGACCGACCCGCTCCCGCAGGCCACGGTCGCGGCCAACGTGGCGGAGTACGGAGCGGGGCTGCTCACGGCCATCGATTGGGCGCTCGACCCGGACGATCGGCGGCGGCCTCAAAGCGTCGCCGAATTCCGCGCCGCCCTGCTCGACGACGACCCAAGCCTGCGCGCCGCCCAAGCCGAACCGTTCAATCCGGCCCTGACGGGAAGCCCGGGCAAGCACCTGGCCCGGGCTATCGGCGGACAGGCGGAGGGGTTGGTGGAGCGGGTGATGCGCGCCACGGCGCAGCTCGGCGAGCCGTGCCTGACCCTCGAGCCGGAAACGGCGGAAGGAGTTTCCCTCCATACCTTCCAGCTGGAGACGCTGTCTTTGGGCGAGAAAGTGCCGGCGCCACCGCCGGTCCCGCCAAGACCGGTCTGGCCGCCGCCCTACCAAGTGGACCGGTCGTCCGGCCACGCCTCCCGCCAAAACCGGATACCGTAGCGTCGTCGCCGTCACCCGCTGAACCGTCTCGCGCAGCCCGCGCGCCTCCTCTCATCCGCCGCTCAAGGCCAAGACGATGTAAAGCTGATCGTCGGGCCCGAGCCTCGTCTCCAGAGCCTGGACTTGCGTCTCGTTCACGAAGATCCTGATGTGCGGCCTGATCTGGTCCTGTTCGGTGACGATCCGAAAGCGCAGGCCCGGATGGCGGCCATCCAAGACCGACAGGACTTCGGCCAGGGTCCGGCCTTCGGCCTCCACCTCGCTCTTCTGCCCGGTATAGGAACGCAGCGCGCTGGGGATATGCACGGTCACGGTCAGAACTCCGCCGCTTCCACCGAGTAGATTTCCGGCAGGTGCCGGGCCAGGCAGGTCCAGCTCGCGCCGCCGTTGCGGCTCGCCCAGACCTCGCCGCTCGTGGTGCCGAGATAGAGCCCGACCGGGTCGCATCCGTCGGCCGTCATGGCCTGGCGCTTCACGGTCCACCAGGCGTTCGACCGGGGAAAGCCCTTGTCCTGTCTCACCCAGGTCTTGCCGGCGTTGTGCGTCACATAGGCGGCCGGCTTGCCGCCGGGGCTGACGCGGGGCCAGACCGTGCCTCCGTCCATGGGGAACACCCAGACCTGGTCCGGGTCGCGCGGATGCAGGACCATCGGAAACCCGATGTCGCCGACCTGCTTCGGCATGTTTCTCCCGATGCGCACCCACCGGTCCGACGGCCGATCGAGCCGATAGATGCCGCAGTGATTCTGTTGATACAGCCGGTCCGGGTTGCCTGGGCAGAGCCGGACACAGTGAGGGTCGTGGAAGGCGACGTTGGCCGGGTCGAACCCCTCGACCACGTCGAGCCCTTGCACCAGGGTCGTCCAGGTCCTGCCTCCGTCCACCGATTCGTGCACCCCGCCGCCCGACATGGCAAAGTAGAGGTGGGCGGGGTCGCGCGGGTCCACGATGATCGAGTGCAGCTTCGGCCCGTCCGGCGTGCCGTCCTGCACGCTGCCCATCCAGGCCCGGTACTGGGGATCGTCGTTGATGGAGGAGAAGGGCTTCCAGGTGACGCCCCCGTCCTCGGAGCGGAAGAGCCCTTGCGGCGAGGTGCCCGCATACCAGACGCCCGGCTCGTTCGCATGAGCCGGCGTCAACCAGAAGACGTGGCCCACCGTCCGACCCTGCTGGCCTTCCGGCGCTTTCGAAAAAGCAGGCGGGGCGGCCACCTCTTTCCAGGACTTGCCCCGGTCGGTCGAGCGATAGATCGTCGGCCCCAGATGTCCGGTGCTGGCCGCCATGAGCAGGGTGCGTCCGTCGCGCGGGTCGAGGACCAGATGATGAATGACGTGGCCGAGGAACAGAGGCGGGGACAGTGTCCAGGTCCGGCGCGACCGGTCGCCGCGCAGGATGAAGGCCCCCTTGCGGGTGCCGATGAGGAGTCCAACCGAGCCGGCGGCGCGTGGCCGCTTTGTTGCCGGTGTCACCGATCGTGCCATGATCCTTCTCCCTTGTAAGGGGCTACTTGATGGTCTTCAACGTGTCCCTGAGCTCCCCCAGCTCCACGACGAACAAGTCCAGGTGCTGGTCCCGCTGCGGCTGGTCCTTCTTGAATTTCCACACTCGCTTGAAGACGGCCCAGAGTTCCTTGTTGTGGGTCACGGCCAGGGCATAGGCGGGCTGATCGCGCTTGTCCTCGTCGAGACAGCAGAGGGTATCGTCGAAGGCGTGGAACTGGTTGTGGAGGTCGTTCAGCGGCTGGTCGTACCCGGTGCCGCCCTTCGAGGCCTTGGCGCTCGCCTCCATCATCGTGGTCAGGTTGATCAGGGTCTCGACGCCGGTGGCGCCTTTCGCCTTCTCGGCATAGTCGCTCGCCCTGGGATAAAAGAGGTAACTGCAGCCGGTGAGTCCGGTGAACAGCACGGCCAGAATCAGGACGCTCAGTAGGTGGCGCATGGCGACCTCCTTGTGAAATGTGGGACGCGGGGCCTCGCGACCCGCGACGCCGTCATTGGCACATCGTATAAAAGAATTCTTCCTTGACGATCTTCCCGTTCTGCACCTGGTACAGTCCCGTTTCCGACATCGTCATCCGCTGGCCCGTCTGTTTGGGCGTCACGTCGTAGGTGAAGTGGACGATGAACCGGTCCCCGTTGAGAAACGGCCCGCTGGCTTCGGCCTTGTGGATCTGATGATTGTCCACCCACCAGCGATTCTTGCCCTTGACCGAGTCGAGGCCTTTCTGCACTTGCCCGATCTGCGGATGGGCCAAGGCCTCCACGCTTTCGATCGCGGGGCTGTAGAGTTTCTCGATCGCCTCCATGTTCCTGCCCTGTCGGCACAGAGCCACCAGTTCATTGCCGATTTCCTGAGCCGTCGTCATACAGGCCTCCTTTGTTGATGACATAGCGCCTGCCGTTTCGCCGGCTCAGTCCAGGACCGACAGGGCCGTGTCGGCCGTCTGCCTGATCTGGTCCGCCGGGATGCCGGCCTTGATCATCACGATCGTGCCTTGCATCATCGTGACGAGGAACCGCGCCAGCGCCCGCGGGTCTTTCTCCCGGGTCAGCTCGCCCTCCCGCTGCGCGCGCGTGAGCAACTGAAAGAAGGCTTCCTCCGCCATCTGAAACCGCCCCGATACTTTGCGGGCGATATCCTTTTCGTGCGGGGCCAATTCCATCACCGTATTGGTGATCAAACAGCCGCGGCGCTGCGGGTCGGAGAGGCCGAATTCCAGCATGGCGGCGATAAACCGTCGGATCAGGGGAAGGGCCGGGCCGGGCTGCGTCAGGATGGAAATACGGCTGCCCACGCCGCCGCCGGAGCAGTACCGGTCCATCGCCTTCAGGAACAGTTCGCGCTTGTCGCCGAACGTGGCGTAGAGGCTGCCGCGGTTGATGTCCATCGCCGCAAGCAGGTCTTCCACGGACGTGGCTTCGTAGCCCTTGTGCCAGAAGACGTGCATCGCCTGGTCGAGCGCCTCGTCGGGATCGAATTCTTTTGGTCGAGCCATCGTACGCCTATTGCAGTTTCTCGATATCCGGCCAAGGGCCGGTCCCGTTAAGCGCGGATGGCCGCGCAGTCATGGTCCCGGACCAGCTCGACGGCGTCGCCGACGCGAATCTCGCCGCCCTGGATCACGTCGCAATTGAGCGTGAGCGTGCCGCCGAATTTCCGCACGATGCCTGCAAGCACCCGATGGTCTTGTTCCTGGGTGTCGGGGTCGAACGTCGTCATGACGCAGCGCCCGCGCAGGTCCTGGATTCCGATGAGGACCTCTCCGATGCGCAGACATTGCCCCGGCCAGGAACGTTCGGCCAGGCCCTCGACGCCGCCGATCACCAGATTGGGCCTGAGCCGCCGGCCGTCGTGCCCGAAGGCCGCGATGGCGCCATCCGTCGCAACCAGCAAGGGGAGCACGTCAAAGCGATCGCCCGAGTCGTCGCGCACCAACCGGGCGCCAGGCCCGACGATGTCCACGATGTCCCGGCGCACCTCGGGCTTGGTCCAGAGCAGGCCGCCGATAACAGGTTCGCCGGAGGCATTGAGCCGTGCCTGGTGACCGAGCAGCCGCGGGTGTGTTCTGGCTGTGATCAGGCGACCGTGTGCGTCCTCGACGTGGACGACTCGGTCCCCTTCGATGCCGAGAGGGCCGATGAGCGCGCGGTTCAGTCGTTCGCCGGCCATCGACTTGACCGGGTACCGCCAAATCTGTGTCACCTTCATGGTCGGCATGGCTTGTCCATTCTTATCCCTTGGCGCGGTCCGCTGTGAGAAGGTCGGCAATGTAGCATGTTCTGGAACGATCAGTCAAAAATAAGGGTTGTCGTGGCTGAGGAACGGGGAGGGCGGTGCAGCTTGGTCGGCTTGTTGCTCGCAGAATCAGAAGAAGCCGCGGATGACGAACGGTGCGTGCGCTCGGCGGCGGCGTGATGCGTTGGTATCGGGCTGCTGCGTGGAATCCCTCTCTTGGCCGCTCGCCTTACCGGATTAGCGGAACGGCTCGCGGCACGCTCACGGCTCCCGACAGGCAGGTTCCGCCACGCCGCGCACCTCGGCGCGCATCCGTTCCATCCGCGTGAAAAAGAGAGGGTGGGCGGGAACGCGTCGCTCACGGACCCGTTCCCGCTCGGAGAGACCAGCCAGGCCCTCGGCTGGTTGACGCAATTTTTCGTAAAGCGTAGCCTGTCCGTATCGTCGAATCAGGTTGTGCGCGCGCAAGACCTGCCCCTTGATCCGATGCGATGCCAAATCGACCGCGGCAGTCTCGATCCACGAGAAGCAGGAGGTGGGACATGGGCCCGACAAAGGCGATCGTGAAAGAGCAGGCGCTCTATGAGGCGGTGGGGGGCAAGCCGATCAAGGCCGGGTTCGCGAACCGGCAGGCCATCGAGGATTACGCGAACCATCATTATCTCGCGTTGCCGGTGATGGACAAGCAAGGCCGGCCGTGGCTGCTCGACGGGAAGCCGGTCTATTGTCTCCGCGGCTCGCAATTCGAGACCGTGGACAACCGCAAAGTCCACCTCGCCCGGTGCCCGGATTGCGGCGGCATGGGGATCAGGTCGGATGAAATGGCGGTGGAATCGGATGTCATCCGCTGCACGGCCTGCGGGCATGAGTTCGACGCCAGGCTGGAGATGATGGAAACGTAAGGGGGGAGAGAGAAACGAGCAAGCTTGGCAATAGCATTGAAAGCGGTGCTCACAGAGATAGGGGATCGCGGATGACGAACGGTGCGGGTGGGGCGGCCTGGCCGCTCCGTGCATGGGCCGCCTGGGTGAAAGGAGCTTCCTGTCCAAAAGAAAACGGGCTATACTAGGTCTCGTTGAGTGCGGGCTGGTGCAGCGGACCGAGGAGGGTGCCGATGGGACAGCCGAAGACAGAAGCACTGGAGCTGATTCGCAAGCTGCCTGACAATGTGACGACCGACGCCATCATGGAAGAGCTGTACTTCAAGCAGCAGGTGGACAAAGGATTGCAGGATGTGGCGGAGGGGCGAGTCCTGACCCACCAAGAGCTGAAAGAAAGACTCGCTCGATGGCGGAAGTCCGCTGGTCGCTGACCGCCGGTCACGACCTCCAACAAATCGAAGATTTCATCGCCCGCGATTCCGTTCTCCATGCCGTCAATTTCATTGATCGGCTGATCAAATCCACGGAAAAATTGCAGCAATCCCCGCAGGTCGGACGGGTCGTGCCGGAGCTCGGGCGTCCGGATATCCGTGAAGTGCTCTTCAAGGGATACCGGCTTGTCTATCTGCTCAAGGATGAAGCGGTGACGGTGCTCCGTGTGGTGCATGGCGCACGAAACCTCGCTGCGCTGGCTGAGCATGAGCCGTGGGTGATAGAGGAATGAACAAGAATGTCCTCGTAGATCGCTTCGTGCCAGACCCAGCGGAGAGAGGCTGACGAACGGAAAGAGGGCGGGGTAGCACGGGCCCTTCGCTCCAGCGCCTCCCGGAGCGGCCCTTTCGGACTTTGCCAGGCGGAAGCCTTCGGAAATTCCTTCGCGGACTCAGTCAGTTTCCGCTTTCCTTCCTGACAAAGTCTCGGTGGGCGCCCCGCTCCTCCGGCGAATTGCGCTCTTGCCCGTGCTACCCCTTAGGCAAAGCTAAAAACCATCCGCGTAAAAAAAGAGAGGGGGCGGGAACGCGTCGCTCATGGACCCGTTCCCGCTCGGAAATATCCGCTGTGCCTTCGCCTTCCTGCCCATCCGTTCCAGCCACGGCTATGAAAAAAGAGGGGATGGTGGGGAGAGGCCGCCGAGGGACCTGTTCCAGCCGGATGCACGCATTGGGGATCAATCGGGCGGGGCGGTGCGGTGCGGCATGGCGATTGACGGCGGTGCCGACGAATGCTAGCATTGTGATAGCAATTTAAGGAGGAAGGGAATATGGCTCAGGTACTGGTGCGGCAGCTCGACGACAAAGTGGTGGAGCGGTTGAAGCGGCGGGCCAAGGAACATGGCCGGTCGTTGCAGTCCGAGGTCAAGACGATTCTGGAAGAAGCGGCGCCGGATTATGAGGCGGCCTGGAAGCGGATCGGGCGATTTCAGAAGCGTCTGAAACAGTCCGGTCGTCGGTTTAGCGACAGCACCGGCCTGATCCGTGAGGATCGTGATCGGTGACCCGCTATGTGGTCGATGCGAGCGTGGCGATCAAGTGGTTCATCCCTGAGCCGCTGTCCGATGCAGCGGGACGACTCCGACAACCGGGGCTTCGGTTGTCGGTCCCGGCATTCTTTTGGCTCGAAATAGGAAGCGTGCTGGTCAAGAAAATCCGACGCGGCGAGCTGACCCGTGAAGAAGGCGACTTTGTCCTGAAAGAACTGCGCCATCTGCCGTTGCAGCGACATGCCGACGAGCGGCTGTTTCGCTCGGCCTACACGCTTGCGTTGCAGACCCAACGCAGCCTGTACGATTGTCTCTACCTGGCGTTAGCCGAAGTCATAGAGGGGCGCATGGTCACGGCAGACAGGAAATTTTACTCGGCGCTGGCGAATGAGGAGCGCGGTCGGCGACTCCTCTGGATCGAGGATCTGCCGCAAGCGACATGAGAAAGTTTGCTGACGAACGGAAAGAGGCGGGGTGGCATGGCCCTTCGCTCCAGTGCCTCCCGGAGCGAATAAGAACTACCGCGGCTGACGAACGGCGGGCCCCGTCGGCCTCGGCACCATGCGCTGAATCCTCGCCGCTATTCACGCCTTCCTGTTGGCCGGTCGCCTCATCGGACTAGCAGAACGGCGCCCGGCACTCCTTCTCCCACTGACAGCCCCGTTCCCGCCGTGCCTCCGCCTCCCTGCCCATCCGTTCCAGCCACGGGGGAAATGAGGGGTGGGCAGGAACGCGTCGCCGATGGACCCGTTCCCGCTCGGAGAGACCAGCCACGGCTAAAAAGGGGAGTGTTGTGCCAGGTCGCTTCCAAGCCCTGGCCCCTTGTTTTTTGATCGGCCTGCAGTGGCGATTTGACATGATTCCATAGAAAAAGTAGCCTGTTAACATTAACCTATCTCGTAAAAGTCAAATATGATCCTAAACTCCTGCACAAGGAAGAAAACAGACAATGGCACGCTCTGATTTATTGCTTAGCCTAGTGAAGGCTGGCGTGCAAGGGGACCGAAGCCTGTTTCAGCGCACAGTTGACGCGATCATCGCCGAAGAACGTGCAAAGCAGCACAATGTCTTCGCTGATCAACTAGATGATGTAGTTCGCAAAAGTGAGAAAATCGCAGCTCCCCCCCCTCCCATTATGAATGGAGCTTATCACAGCCTGCTTCATGAGACTCAGCCCGGGAAAAGCCTAAGTGACCTCGTTTTGTTGCCGCAGATCAGGCTGGTCTGTGACGAGTTGATAGAGGAACAGCTACGAGCCGATTTGTTGCGTGCTCACAATATTGAGCCACGGCACAGGATTTTGCTGATTGGTCCACCTGGAAACGGGAAAACATGCTTAGCGGAAGCCATTGCACAATCTCTCGGGCTAACTCTGTTTTCGGTGCGCTACGAAGGAGTCGTTGGAAGCTACCTCGGCGAGACAGCGGGCAGATTGCAGAAGCTTTTCGAGCACGTCAGTACGCGTCCCTGCGTCTTGTTTTTTGATGAGTTTGATACTCTCGGCAAAGAGAGAGGCGATGTGCACGACACTGGCGAGATCAAGCGTGTAGTTAGCTCTCTCCTTCTGCAGATCGACCGGCTTCCGAGCTATGTTATTGTTGTTGCAGCGACCAACCACCAAGAACTTCTTGATCGGGCAGTATGGCGTCGTTTCCAAATCCGCTTGGAACTCCCACCTCCGACGGTTTCGCAAGTTGCTAATTGGTTTCAGTTGGCGGCCGAAAGGTGGAAATTGCCCGCCAGAATTTCTCCTAACACCCTTGCGAAGCGCATTCGATTTGAGAGTTTTGCGGAACTCGAAGATTTTACCTTGGACTTGATTCGATGCATCGTTCTCGCCCAAGACCAAAAAGATGCAACATCTATTCTTTCCGAGAGAATTGAGCAGTGGAGGGTGAGGGCTAGGAGAAAAGCTCGGTAATCCATGCCAGACCGTCCCCTAATTGTTCTGCCAAATCCCGTACTCGCCACACCAATCAGTCCTTCAAGAAGAGGTGTTCCCCTGCGTTTGCCAAGTAGGCAAAGGCAGGGGGAGCGGTTGGCTCCCCGTCTTGATATTTTGCGGAGGTATTTTGATCAACGTGTGGTAGAGCTTCGGACTTCAGCTGCTGGGCAGGTGCCCGAAGAGGTAATTGTTTTTGAGACCGTGGGCTCCATTTCAAACTTCATTGAAGCTGCAAAGCGAGTCCCCGGTTTTGATTTTATGGCCGAGTGGGATGCTGAAGACATAGCGCCGGACAACGATTTCTCCGATGCCAGAGATGCAACAAAGCCACTCTCGGGTCGGCTATTTCTTGTGATGGCTAATCAGCAAGCCCTTGGACAATTACTAAGCCTTTGGACACGCTTTCAGAGCGGCAGACGCATGGCACCGGGATATGCACCGTTTACTGAACTCTTCAAGCATCTCACGGATGTTCGTCGGTGGTCTGTGAAAGACAGATTATTGGAGACCGGCGTGGATCAGTATTGGCGGGAGGCATCGAGCGCCCACGATGACACACTAGTTCCGTTTGAGATTGAGCTGTGGTTTCGTGAATTACCGCAGGCACGTGCAGAATCGGTTGATCGCATACGGCGAATGGTAACCCAACTTCAAGGACAGGTGGTTTCCTTATGCGAGTTGGCCCCGATCTGCTACCACGCTGCAGTTGCTTCCCTGCCAGCTTCACAAGTACGTCGTCTTGTGGACCGTCAAGAGAATGCGTTGCTGGGTGAAAGCGCCATTATGTTCTTTCGGCCATCAGGGCAGTCCGTTATGCCGAGTTATGCGCAATCGGACTTGCAAGCACCGA
>JAGWTI010000099.1 GCA_028876065.1 Nitrospirota bacterium | reverse complement strand
GCAATCGGAAATCCTGCTTGACACGCAAGGTTAAAACGATTATGATCATGCCACGAGATGAGAATGGTTATCATAATCGTTCCCGACAGAAGCCAACCATCCTAGCACGCGCTTCGCGAAGGAGCCGGCACCATGTATGTATGCCTATGCAAAGGGCTGACGGAGTCGGATATCAGGCGGGTGACGCAATCCGAACAACTGGCGGGGCGGTGCGATGAAGATCGGCTCGCTCAGGCCTTGGGCATCGACGATGAGGAGTGCTGCGGACGCTGCGTGAAGAACATCTGCCGCCTGATGACCATAGCCGCCGACTGCCATGGTGGTACCAACGTCTCTCCTCCCCGTTCAGCACAAACAGTCCTGTCGTCCTCGCAGCCTAGTCTTTCGCCCCCTTTTTCATGATCGCCGCCACCTCGGCCACGCGTTGTCCAAGCGCTCTGGCGCCGGCCAGTTCCTGCTCGTCGATCCCGGGACTGTTTCCTTCGGTCGTGGCCGACGCGCCGAACGCCCCGCCTCCGCTGACCACGATCATCTGGTTCCCCAGCATCGCCGCGAGCATCGTGAGCATGGTCACTTCTTTTCCGGCCGACACCTGCCCTCCCGTGGCAAAGGCCGCCCCGACCTTGTTGCGCATCTTAAACTCAGGGAACACCCCGAATTTAAGCTGCCAGTTGTCGAAGAACGTCTTCACCGGTCCGGCCATATTCGACCAGTAGACCGGAGAGCCGACGATCACGGCATCGGACTCGAAGAGGTCGTCGGCCGTCACCTCTTCGACGCGCTTCAACGACACCATGGCGCCGGCCACCTCGCGCGCCCCCTTGGCGACTCCCTGCGCCATCTTCTCCGTATGGCCTGTCATCGAGTAGTAGGCGACCAGCACGCGGACCCCTGCCCCTGACTCAACCGCTCGGGCGCAGGGCGTGCTTAACGCAACACACCCCATCAATACCAGGACCACGACCGCGGCTTGGCGCATCACCATCCCTCCTCTTTCCGAGCAATGGATTGAAACGGATGAATCTCGGCCCCATACAGGTGGCAAGACCATGCAGGCGAAGCACGCACGAGCGTTGTGCAACCATTCACGGGCAGAGTCAGAGGCGGGAGACGAGCGTCGCTCAACGATCAGTGTCGGAAGGTTTCCTCTTCCATCCGCTCGTCGACTGAAATATCGGTCAATGTCCCTCGATAATCGCACTTATGGCAACGAATCCGCCACTCCTCGATCCATTTGTCCTGCACGTAGGACTGGCGGCATTTCGGACAGACAAACACCCCTTTTTTGTAATGCACCAACCGCTTTTCTTTCATTGGACCTCCTGCGCATCCGGACCGGCGGATGTCGAGTTGAAAAATGCCATAGGCCGACGGGTAAATGCAAGCAGGCCTCCATCGTTGAGACGCTCATGGCGCTTCTTCATCCGCCTTGAACGCTCCTTTTTTCCGTTCCTCTTCGATCAGCACACGTCGCAGGACCTTCCCCACTATCGTCTTGGGAAGATCCGGCCGGAACTCCACCTTCTTCGGCACCTTGAATTTGGCCAGGTATTGGCGGCAATGCTCCAGAATCTCCGCGGCGCTCGCCCGCTCTCCCTCTTTCAACACAACATACGCCTTGATCAGTTCCCCACGCAATCCCTGGGCAAGCCCGACAACGACCGCATCCTTGATCTTGTCGTGCCTGAGGAGCGTTTCTTCCACCTCGCGCGGATACACATTCTCCCCTCCCGACTTGATCATGTCCTTCTTGCGGTCCACGATGTAGAAAAACCCCTCGGCATCCATCCGGGCCAGATCTCCCGTATGCAGCCAGCCGTTCCGGAGCACCTGCCTGCTCTCCTCCTCGCGATTCCAATAGCCGGACATCACCTGAGGCCCTCGCACAACGAGTTCTCCGATCTCTCCCTGCGGCAGCTCATTGTCGCCGGTCTCCATGTCCATGATTTTGGCCTGGGTGTCCGGAAGCGGCAACCCAATGCTCCCGACCCGGCGCCGGCCGGGCGGCGGGTTAATCGGGTTGACATGCGTCACCGGGCCGGCCTCGGTCAACCCATAGCCCTCAACCAGTCGTGCGCCCGTAATCGCTTCAAACCGATCCTGGACGGACGGCGGCAACGGGCCCGCTCCGCTGATACAGATACGCATGGACCGGAGATCATGGCCCGCCAAGTGTTGATAGTTGTTGATCGCCTGATACATGGCCGGGATGCCGGGGAAGACCGTCACCCGTTCTCGTTCGATCGCCTTGATCACCTCGGTCATCTGAAAGCGGGGCAGCAACACCAGAGACCCGCCGCATCCAATGGCCAGATTTTGGCACACGCTCATCCCGTAGACATGAAAAAACGGGAGGACGGCCAGAAATACTTCTTCTCCTTCTCGCAGCGACGGCATCCAATTCCGGCACTGCCAGGCGTTGCTGAGCAGGTTGCGGTGCGTGAGCGCCACGCCCTTGGGAACACCGGTCGTCCCCCCCGTGTACTGCAGCACAGCCACATCATCCGATTGCATCTGGGTGGTCAGCGGCGCGTCAGAGCCGGTCATCAGCTCCCGCAGGCGGAGCGTCGACGGACCCAGCGGCACAGCGGCGCGCCGTCCCTCCCGCATGGCTTGCACCGGATACAACAGGCGCTTCATCCGAGGCAGATACTCCTCAATGCCCGTGACAATAACCCGCTTCAAGCTCGTGCGTCCAACCAACGGTTGCACACGCTCGTACAGGTGGTCCCACACGATGATCGTTTCGCATGCGGCATCCTGCACCTGATACTCAATTTCCCCCTCGACGCAGAGAGGATTGATCGGCGTGACCTTTGCTCCGGCCCGCAGGCTCCCATAGTAGCCCATCACCGTCTGGGGCATGTTCGGCATCATCAGTCCGACCGTGCTGCCTGGTTCCACCTGCAGCTCCAACAAGGCGCGCGCAAACCGATGCGCAAGCCGGTCCAACTCGGCATAGCGAATCACATTGCCGTAGAAATGGAGGGCCGGCCGGTCCGGGTACCGGACCGCCGCCTGCGTCAGCAGTTCGGGAAGGGCGATATCGGAATAGGCAAGGGAAGCGGGAACACCGGGGTCGTACTGTCTCAGCCAGATCGGGTCCATACTACCCATGTAACTTTCAAGCACCCTAGCTTGCCCTTGCAACGATTGTCAATCAAGGAGCTGCGCCTTGACAGCCTGGCAGTGGGCCGTTAGGATTCGCCCATGTTTTTCAACACGGTTCGCCTCCACTTTGCACGACCCTGGCCGGCATTCGGCATGAGCGCCTTTCTCTGGCTCACGTTCTGCCTGGGATCAGCGGGTGCCCTGGCGCCGGAAGGTCCCGTCGTCTCCGTGATGACGCCTCAGAAAGACACCATCCTCGCCGAACTGGCCGACACCACGGAAAAGCGGGCACGCGGCCTGATGTTTCGCCAATCCTTGGCCCAAGACCGGGGCATGCTGTTCATCTTCCCCGAGCCTCAGCAGTGGACCTTCTGGATGAAAAACACGATCATTCCGCTGGATATCATTTGGATGGACCAGCAGAAGCGTATCGTCTACATCGAACGGAACGTCCCCGGCTGCAGCCGAAGCGACGACGGCTGTCCGCAGTACCAACCCATCCATGACGCCCTGTATGTCCTGGAAGTCGCGGCCGGAATGGCCGATGCCTTGAAGCTTCAGCGCGGCGTGAAACTGCAGTTCCAGATCCCCCCTTCTCTCCAAGCCCGCTGATCGCGTGCGCATAGGGAGGTGACAAGCCCCTGCTCTCTCGTGGCCCCTCACTCGCTTCCGAGGCCACACGCGCCCGCCCGTCTTACCGAGCTTGCCATGCGCGAATGCGACGGGCCGTGATAACCCCTTCCACGCCTTCAATGGCCTTCAATACGCGCCCGAGATGCGCCGTGTTGCTGATCTCGACCACGAAGTCAAGCACCGCCTTGCGATCTTCCCTGGTGGTAATCTCGGCGCGGCTGATATTGGCCTCCGCCCCCGAGATGGCCGACGAGACGTTGGCCAGGACTCCCGTCTTATCCACCGCCAACACGGACACCATGACCGCATGCGTGCTGGACGTCGCCGTGTCCCAGTCGACCTCCACCAATCGTTCCTTGTCGTAATCCAGCGCCTCTAAGTTTGGACATCCGACCGAGTGGATCGTCAGACCTCGCCCCCTGGTGATATATCCCATGATTCGATCCCCAGGGACGGGGTTGCAACAACGGGACAGTTGCATGAGCAGATCGCGCCCACCTTTGACCTTGACACCCTTTTCCTCCTGCCTGTCGACTTGCGGACGAGTCGGTTGCAACTCTTCGTGAGCCGCCCCCCTGTCCTCCTTGGAAACGGCCGGCGCCACACGACTCACGACCTGCCCCGTCGAGAGCCGCCCGTAGCCGACTGCGGCGCTCATCTCATCCACGGTGTCGAACCCCAACCCGCGAGCCGCTTCCAGCAGTTGTTCGGACTTCAGCATTTGTGCCGAGGCCATGGCATGCCTCCGGAACTCCCGCTCCAGCAGCCGGCGCCCGATTTCAAGGCTGCGCTTCTGTTCCTCGACCTTGAGCCAATGCTTGATCTTGGCCTTGGCTCTCGGCGTCCGGACAAATTTGAGCCAATCCTTGTGCGGCACCTGTGTCGGCGAGGTCAGAATTTCGACGGCGTCGCCGCTGGTCAACTGATGCTTGAGCGGCACGATCTTGCCGTTGACCTTGGCGCCGACGCAATGATCGCCGACCTCGGTGTGGATCGCATACGCGAAATCCACCGGCGTCGACCCGAGCGGCATCTCTTTGACCATGCCTTTGGGCGTAAACACATAGACGACGTCGTGAAACAAATCGAGCTTGACCGAGTCCATGAATTGGCGGTTATCGGTCAGGTCCTGGTGCCACTCCACGAACTGGCGGAGCCAGCTGAAGACCTTGCCGTCTTTGTCGTCGATCTGGCCCCGCTCCTTGTACTTCCAATGCGCCGCGATGCCGTATTCGGCGAGGCGGTGCATCTCCTCCGTCCTGATCTGAAATTCCACATGCTCGCCCTTGGGGCCGACGACCGTGGTGTGCAGGGATTGATAGAGGTTGGATTTCGGAATCGCGATGTAATCCTTGAAGCGTCCCGGCACCGGACGCCAGAGCGAATGAATGAGTCCAAGAAGAGCGTAGCAATTCATCTTGGTGTCGGTGATGATCCGAATCGCGGTGAGATCGTACACCTCCTCAAAGGAAATGGACTGCCGCTCCATCTTTTGATAAATGCCATAGAGGTGCTTGGGGCGGCCCTGCACTTCCCCCTTCAGCCCCGCCTCGGCCAACGCCTGCTTCACCATGCGAATGACTTCTTCGATGTACTGCTGGCGATCCTCGTCCCGTTTGGCCACGCGCAACTTCAGCGTGGCATAGACATCCGGCTTCAAGTACTTGAGACAAAGATCTTCCAGTTCGTTTTTCATCCATCCGATCCCCAGCCGGTTGGCCAGCGGGGCGTAGATCTCGAGGGTTTCCTGCGCGATCTGCTGGCGCTTGGCTTCCGTCAGATGTTCAAGCGTCCGCATGTTGTGAAGACGGTCGGCCAGTTTGATCAGGATGACGCGGATGTCATCCGCCATCGACAGGACCATTTTCCTGAAGTTTTCGGCCTGCTTTTCTTCGTGGTTCCGGAATTGGATCTTGCCGATCTTGGTAACCCCGTCCACCAGTCGGGCGATGTCCTTGCCGAATTCCTGCTCGAGGACTTCCGGCGTCGTCAGGGTGTCTTCAAGCGTATCGTGGAGCAGCCCGGCCACGATCGCCGGGACATCGGATCGCAGGGAGGTCAGCACGCCGGCCACGGCCAGCGGGTGTTGGAGATAGGGCTCGCCTGATCGCCTGGTTTGGCCTTCATGCGCTTTGGCCGAGAAGGCATAGGCACGGCTGACCAGATCCACATCGGCCTCTGGGTTATACGTCCGGACCTTTGTAATCAGCTGATCCAGGTCGGTGATCGTATCGCTCGGCATCGCCATATACCGTTAGAGCGGTTGACTGGCTTTCAGATCCCGGATCCTCAGTTGAATCCGATCCAGGCCATTCCAGCTGTTTCGTTCGGGCACAAACGCCAGATCCACCGATTGCGCGGCCGACAGCCCGCAATCGGCCAGAGAACCCATGCGGAACCCGATGCCCTCGAAGGGCTTGGAGTTGCCGTGGCGAACCGTCAACTTCAGGTGACGGTCACCGACCACCCGGCTGCCCAGGATCGCCAGGTTCCTCACCGCCAAGGTCGGTTCAGGATTGCCGGCCCCGAACGGATGCAAGAGAGCCAATTCCTGCACCAACCGATCGTTGACGTCGCTCAGATGGACCTCGGCATCGAGGTGGAGCAAGGGCTGCTTCGGCGCGCCGCCTTCCCCATGGGCCGCGACTTCGGCGAACCGCGCACGAAACTGCTCCAATCGGGATTCCTGAATCGTCAGGCCGGCGGCGCATGGGTGGCCGCCAAACGCATCCAACAGATCACGGCAGGACGACAGCGCCCGGTACAGATCAAAGCCCGGAATACTTCTGGCCGATCCTTTGCCAATCCCTTGGTCGTTCACCGCCACGACCACCGCCGGCCGATGAAATCGCTCCACCAGCCGTGCCGCCACGATTCCCACCACCCCGAGATGCCAGTGCCTCCCCCACACGGCCAGGGCAGCCGGTTCCGTTTCCCCCTGGGCCATTAAGACGGCCTCCGCCGTCGTCTCTTCTTCCAGACGCTGCCGAGCCCGATTCAGCTGCTCAAGCTGATCGGCAACATCCCTGGCTTCCGTTTCGGACTCGGTCGTCAGCAGCCGAACTCCCATATCGGCATGGGCCATCCGTCCCGCAGCATTGATTCGTGGCGCCAGCCGAAAGGCCACCGTGCCGGTAGTCACGTCGCGGCTGACTCCCGCGACTTCTTTCAACGCTCGAATCCCGCAACGGGCCCCTTGTGCGATCAGACGGAGTCCCTCTCGGACCAAAATCCGATTTTCATCATGGAGTGGAACGATATCGGCCACCGTCGCCAACGCAACCAGGTCCAACAACGTTTCCGGGTCCTCCCCGATGGCCCCGTACTTATCCTGATAGGCTTTGGTCACCTTGTAGGCCAGCCCCCCGGAACAAAGGCCTGTAAACGGATAAACGGAATCAGGCCGGTGCGGGTTCAAGAGAGCCAGTACGGGGGGTAATCGTTCCTCGCACTGATGATGGTCCGTGATGATGAGGTCCAACCCAAGCTGTTTCGCCACCTCCGCTTCCCGGTGCGCAGTCGTGCCGCAGTCCGACGTCACGACCAAACTGACGCCCTGCCGGTGCAGCCAGCGCAGAGCCGCTTCGTTCAATCCATATCCCTCCCGAACGCGGTGAGGAATATAGCTCAACACCTGTCCCCCATGGCTGCGGAAATAGGTGACGTAGAGGCTCGTCGCAGCCATTCCATCAACATCGTAGTCGCCGTAGAAACAAATCTTCTCCCCCTCCGCAAGAGCCCGGTGAAGCCGATCAATGGCCCGTTCCATGTCGGGAATCAAAAACGGATCGTGGGGAGCCACGAGATGGGGAGCCAACCAGGTCTGAGCCTGTGCTTCGGTTGCGACCCCGCGTGCCAGGAGCACGGCCGCCGTGATGGGAGAAATAGAGAGGGAGCGGGCAAGGTCCGCCTGCTGCTGCCGGTTCACCTCATGCAACACCCATTGTTTGGTCGGCACAAAACCTCCGTCGTCCCTCACCGGCCGATCACATGCAACCCGCTGAAATTAGAGTAAAAGCTTATAGTGCGGGGAGGGCTTTGTCAAACCGAGCAGGAGAGTGCATACCCCGCCTCCGATCTCGTACAGGCTGATAAGACGGGAGCCTGTCGCCTATTCTACGAGACCGGCCACATTCGTGTGCAGGTTCGCATGACGCGACGGAATCGCGCTTGACGCAGCCGTGTGGAAAGAAAGACGGCTCGCCAGGAAGCGAGCCGTCTTAGCAGATGCCTGACTAGGCACATCGAGGAGAGAGAAGACGGAGGGCTATTCCCCTCCTTTTTGGACATAGTTCTTCACGAACTCCTCGGCATTTTCTTCAAGCACGTCGTCGATCTCGTCGACCAGCTTGTCAATATCCTCTTTCAGCTTTTTCCCGGCTTCAAGCACCTTGGGGTTGGGCTTGGCCTCGTCTCGAACCTGCTGGTCACGTTTAGACTCCGCTTTCTTCTCCTGTCGTTCCATAGGAGCACCTCCAAGCGTCGTCGGATAGATAATGGCCCGATCACCTGCCTTTTAAACTGGGACCGCTCACGGAGTCAGGATACTCCAGGCCTCCAACCGCGTCAAGCCTAGGCCAGCCTTCAACAATCTCTTACACGATCAAGGACACGATCAAGAGCGCCACGATGTTGATCACCTTGATCATCGGGTTGATCGCAGGCCCAGCCGTATCCTTATACGGATCGCCCACGGTATCGCCGGTCACGGCCGCTTTGTGCGTGTCGCTCCCCTTCAGCCCTTGCTCTTCGATATACTTCTTGGCATTGTCCCATGCGCCGCCACCGCTGGTCATGGAGATGGCCACAAACAGGCCCGTGACGATACTGCCCACCAGCACACCGCCCAGAGCCTGAGGGCCCAGAACTACCCCGACGACGATCGGAGAGAGCACCGGGATGAGACCGGGAACCATCATCTCCTTAATGGCGGCCTTCGTGACAATGTCCACACAGGTCCCATACTCGGGCTTTCCCGTCCCCTCCATGATCCCCTTGATGGTCCGGAACTGCCGTCGGACTTCCTCGACCACCAACCCGGCGGCCTGCCCGACTGCCTTCATGCACATCGACCCGAAGAGGAAGGGCAGCATGCCTCCCAAGAACAGACCGACCAACACCTTGGGGTTCGACAGATCGAAGGTCATCCCCTTGCTCTGCCCCTCCACGGCCCTCGCGTACTCCGCGAACAGGACCACCGCCGCCAGGCCGGCTGACCCGATGGCATATCCCTTGGTTACCGCCTTGGTCGTATTGCCCACGGCGTCCAGCGGATCGGTGATGTCGCGGACTTCCTTGCCCAAGTGCGACATTTCCGCAATGCCTCCGGCGTTGTCGGTGATCGGCCCGAAGGCGTCGATGGCCACCACGATGCCCGCCATGGACAGCATGGATACGGCGGCAACGGCCACGCCGTAGAGGCCGCCCCCGTCCGCTCCCCCGCAGAGCCAGTAACTGCCTAAGATGGCCGCCGCAATCACCACCACCGGCCAGGCCGTAGCCTGCATGCCCACCGCCAGCCCCGCAATGATGTTGGTCGCGTGGCCGGTTTCGCTGGCTTTGGCGATCGCCTTCACCGGCGCATAGCTCTTGGACGTGTAATAGTCGGTGATGAAGACCAGCGCCAGCGTCACCGCAAGCCCCACCAGGGCCGCCATGTAATAGCTCCCCCCGCTGACCCCTCCGACCCCGTCCATCATCTTTACGGTCACGGGATAGAAGGCCACGGCCGAGAGCCCGCCCGCGACAAAGAGCCCTTTGTACAGCGCGGTCATGATGCCCCCGCCGGGCCCCACTTTGACGAACATAATGCCGACGATAGTCGCCAGAATCGACAACCCGCCCAAGGCCAACGGATAGAGGATCGGCGCCGCTTGGCCTCCGAAGAGCGTGAAAGCCAGCACCATCGCCGCCACCATGGTCACGGCATAGGTTTCAAACAAGTCCGCCGCCATGCCGGCGCAATCGCCGACATTGTCGCCGACGTTGTCCGCGATAACGGCCGGATTGCGCGGATCGTCTTCCGGAATCCCCGCCTCCACCTTGCCGACCAGATCGGCGCCCACATCCGCCGCCTTTGTATAAATGCCGCCCCCGACGCGGGCGAACACCGAGATCAGACTGCCGCCGAAGCCCAGGCTCAAGAGCGCATGAATCGCCTTTTCCTGTCCGGCAATGGCCGAGGCGATGGTATAGAAGCCGGTCAGCGCCAGCAACGCCAACCCGATGAGCAAAAGCCCGGTCACTGCTCCACCCCTGAAGGCCACGGTCAACGCAGCATTGAGGCCTTGATGAGCCGCTTGCGCGGTGCGGACATTGGCCCGCACGGCGATATACATGCCCACGTAGCCGGCTAGTGCCGATGCACCGGCGCCGACGAGAAACCCGATCGCCGTCAGCAACCCGAACTTATCCGACCAGATTCCCGCCAGCCACAGAGCCGCGAACAAGCCTGCTGCCACGCTGCCGACGGTCCGATACTGCCGATTCAGGTACGCGCTCGCCCCTTCCTGGATGGCCTGGGCAATACGTTGCATCTCCCGGTTGCCGGCATCGAGCTTGAACACCCACAAGGCCAAGTAGAGCCCGTAGCCGATTCCGGCGATCGCCGTGGCGATCGCAAACATGATAACCGCTGTTGCATCCACTGAACGCTCCTCCCCTTCACAACCCGTCGTACGCATCTCCACGCACAAGCCCCGGCCAAACGGCCGGGCACTCTGCAGCAAAAAGTCGGGACATTGTATACAGACAGATGGCAATGATCAAGGCGAAACACCGTCGGAAGGCCTGCCTGGACCTGTTCGTCGGTTTGCCTCGGCGTAAGACGGTCTGCTATAGTTGACCGAGGAGGCGATGCCGATGGGACCCGAGTATATTTTGGTTGAGGGTAAGACTTTTAAGGAAGAACAGCTGACGCTCGACAATCATGTCTTCAAGAACTGCACCATGGACCTCTGCCGAGTCTACTATAGCGGCGGGCCGTTCGAATTGATCGATACACACATTACCAACTCGACCCTGATCCTGAATCAGCCGGCCAAGAATATCTACTCCGCCATCCAGATCTTCAAGATGAAATCGCCCGGTTCGACGATCGCCGCCGACTAGCGGTCCCCCATCGAACCCCGTCTTTACTTCAACGGCACATTCACCGCGTGCCGCACAATCGGGATCGGTTGAAACGCCGGATCCTGGGCGCCCTTGGCAGACTCCGCTTCGATTCGTTGCAGGAACTCGGGGGGCCCTGTCACCGGGGCATAGCTCAACGAGACCTCGACATCAAACGAGCGGGTATCCTTTGGCGTCGGAAACGTAAAGGTCTCCGTCCGTGTCTCCTCCGGTTTCAGCACCGTATCTTCCAGCACCTTCGTCGCCTTGAAATCGAACACGGTCTTCTGCCCCTTGGCATCCGTGAAGGTACGCCCGTAGACCCGCTGCCCCGTGTAGACGGTTTTCAGATTCTTGCCCTTCACCGCCAGCTCCAACACCACCTTGGCCCAGGCCGGATGGGTGGTGGGGAGGTTATGCGGCACCAGACTTTGCACCGTCACAACCACACTGGTCTGCTCCCCTTTGACGGCGGTCTCCACAGCGAGTTTCGCCGCCTCTTGCCGCAACTTTCCGATCCGCCCCGGGAACGAATGGTTCGCCACCTTGCGCTTGTTCTCGCCGTTCGCTGATTCGCCGACCTGCTCCGGCATGTGACATGTCTGGCACTCTTTGCCGCCTTTGATCGCTTGGCTGCCTTCCCATGGCCCCAGCAAATCATCGGTCTTGCCCAAATTGGCGGAGGCCGGCACGGATTGATGGCAGTTCAGGCAGAGATCGGACTTGCGGAACAGTTCCAGCTCCATAGACTGATGGGCCAGATTCTGGGCAAAATCCTTGTAGGGACCGAACAGGGTCTTCCCCGGCTCATACTTCGGGACGGGCGGATGGCTGCTCCGATCGACTTGCCTGATCAGATGGCATTGGGCACAGCCCACTCCATCAATGGTCGGATCCCCGGACTGGACTTGTGAGACAAAGGCCTGGGCCTGATCGGCAAACTCGACGATGTGGGGGGCATGGCAGCGGAAACAGAGGGCCTTATCCTTGCCGCCGGAAAAGGCGAGGTACTCATCCAACGAGGCCCGGAAAGCGGGGGAATGAATGGAGCGAGAGAGGGGAGACGTTTCCCATTCCTCGAACGCTCGTTCATGGCAACGTTTGCATTTGTTCGAATTCGGAAAGACTTTCTCCAACGCGCCTTTGGCTTTCGACGGTTCTTCAGCCTGTCCAATGGGCAGAGGCCCCCACACTGCCGCGATGGTCAGCAGCCCCAGCAGGG
>JAGWTI010000098.1 GCA_028876065.1 Nitrospirota bacterium | reverse complement strand
GGCGAAGAGGTCCTGGCTTCTTCCCTGACCGGCCAAGCGCTTCAGGAACAGCCGTTCTTGAACAAGGGCCTGGCCTTTACGTTCGCCGAACGGCGCGAACTGGGGCTGCAAGGGCTGCTGCCGCCCCATGAAGAAACGCTGGCGGTCCAGTTGGAGCGGGCCTACCAGGCCTACCGGCAAAAGGTCACCGACCTGGAGCGGCACATCTTCCTGCGGGCCCTGCAGGACGAGAACGAAACGCTCTTTTACGCCCTGCTGCTGGGGCACGTCGCCGAGATGATGCCGATCGTGTACACCCCCGTCGTCGGCGCCGCCTGCCAGCAATTCAGCCATATCTACCGGCGGCCCCGCGGCCTGTTCATCTCGGTGCCGGAGCAGCAGGACATCGACACCATCCTGGAGAACCGGCCCTATCGGGATGTGGACGTGATCGTGGTGACCGACGGGGAGCGGATCCTCGGCCTGGGCGATCAGGGGGCCGGCGGCATGGGCATCCCCATCGGGAAACTGTCGCTCTATACCCTTTGCGGCGGCATCCATCCGACGCGCACGCTGCCGATCATCCTGGACGCGGGCACGAACAACGCCGAGGCGCTGCGCGATCCGCTCTACGTCGGGTGGCGCCACGAGCGGGTGCGCGGGCAGGAGTACGACGACTTCATCGACGCGTTCGTCCAGGCGGTGAAACGCAAGCTGCCCAACGTCCTGTTGCAATGGGAAGACTTCGCCCAGGCGAACGCCGGCCGTCTGCTGGACCGGTACCGGGATCAGCTCTGCACCTTCAACGACGACATTCAGGGGACCGCCTCGGTCACGACCGGCACCCTGCTGGCCGCCGTCAAGGTTACCGGCTCCCCGCTCCGCGATCAGCGTGTGGTCACGTTCGGGGCCGGGTCGGCCGGCTGCGGGATCAGCGAGCAGATTTGCGCGGCCATGGTCCGGGAGGGGCTGTCGGAGGCGGAGGCTCGGTCCCGCTTCTGGCTGATCGACCGGCCTGGCCTCCTGCGCGAAGGGCTCACGGGCCTGCTCCCCTTTCAGCAGAAGTTCGTCCAGCCCCACTCCGCCTGGTCCGGGTGGACGCTGGCGCAAACGGGCCAAGTCGGCTTCATGGATGTGGTGAAAAACGTGAAGCCCACGATCCTGATCGGCGTCTCCGGTGTCCCCGGCGCCTTCACCGAGGCGATGGTCCGCGAGATGGCCAACGGAGTCGCTCGCCCCATCATCTTTCCGCTTTCCAATCCGACCTCGCGCTGCGAAGCGGTGCCGGCGGACTTGCTCGCCTGGACGGAGGGGAAGGCGCTGGTGGCGACCGGCAGTCCCTTCGCCGACGTGAACTATCTGGGCCGGACGATCCCCGTCACCCAATGCAACAACAGCTACATCTTCCCCGGCCTGGGCCTCGGCATCCTGGCCGTCCAGGCACGCCGGGTGACGGACGGCATGTTCATGGCCGCCTCGATGGCGCTGGCCGAGGCTTCGCCGGCCCTGTCGAAGCCGGATGCGCCGCTGCTCCCGTCGCTGGAAGGGATTCGCCAGGTGTCGCGGCGCATCGCGATCGCCGTGGCCGCCGAGGCCCAGAGGGCCGGCGTGGCCGAACGGACATCGGCGGAGGAGATCGCCCGGCTCGTGGATCAGCGCATGTGGGTGCCGACATATCCGAGATTGAGAAAACGACGCGTCTAGCGTCGCGACAAAAGGAGGACAGCGTGGTTGATTGGACTCCTGCGAAAAACGGCGCGGAGCTGCTCGTGCAGTCGCTCGAGGCGCAAGGCGTGAAGTACATTTTCGGCGTGCCGGGGGGCGCGGTGCTGCCGATTCTGGATGTGTTGGCGGACCACGGTCCGACATTCGTCGTCTGCCGCCACGAGACCGGCGCCGCCTTCATGGCCCAGGCCTGGGGGCGGGTGACGGGCAAGCCCGGCGTGGTTCTGACCACCTCAGGCCCTGGGTTGATCAATTCGGTCTGCGGCGTGGCCACGGCGACGGAGGACCGGGACCCGCTGGTCATCATCACCGGCCAGGTGCCGCGCGCGCTGCGGTTCAAGCAGAGCCACATGAACGTGGACACGGTCAACCTGTTCGCGCCGATCACCAAATGGAGCATCGAGGCGGGGGAGCCCAACAGCATCCCGGAGATCGTCGCGAACGCGTTCCGGCTCGCCGCCCGGTCGCGCCCCGGTGCCGTCCACATTTCGATGCCGGTGGATGTGTCCCAGTCGGCCGTCACCGCCCAGCCGATCCCGGCCGGCGAGCCTCCTCGCTCGGGCGCCGCGGCGGCCGAGGCCCTGGATCGGGCGGCGACGCTGTTGAGCGCCGCCCGGTGTCCGGTGGTCTTTCTCGGAGTCAGCGCCGGCGGGTCTGCGGCGGCGGACGCCGTCCGCCGGTTGATCCGCACGCATCCCCTGCCGGTGATCGGCACCTTCGAGGCGGCCGGGGTCGTCTCGCGCGATCTGGTGGACCGGTTCGTCGGCCGCGTCGGCTATGTCCGCAACCAGCCGGGAGACCTCGTCCTCCAGAAGGCCGACGTGATCCTGACGGTCGGCTACGATACGGTCGAATATGACTCGACGGCGTGGAACGTGTCGGGACACGCGAAGATCATCCATGTTGATGAGAATCCAGCCGGCGTGGATCGGGCTTATCGGCCTTCGGTGGAATTACCGGGAGACATCGCCCGCAACCTGGATGGTCTCTCAGAACGGCTGCGTCTGACTGCATCCGGCGAATGGGCCGAAGTGGCCGCGGCGCGAAAGGTCTTGCTGGACGAGCAGGCGAAGGGCGCGACGCTGTCCGGCACGCCCATCCATCCGCTCCGCTTCATCCACGATCTCCGGCAGACGATCGGCGACGACGTGACCGTCACCTGCGACACGGGCGCGCATGAGATCTGGATGGCGCGCTACTTTTTCAGCTACGAGCCCCGCCGACTCCTGTTCAGCATGGGGCACCAGACGATGGGCGTGGCCCTGCCCTGGGCCATCGGCACGGCCCTGGCCAGGCCGGGACAGAAGGTGGTGTCCGTCTCGGGCGACGGGTCCTTCCTGATGACCTGCATGGAATTGGAAACGGCGGTCAGGTTGAAGCTGCCCATCGTGCACGTCGTCTGGAAGGACGGAGGCTACAATCTGATCCAGACGCTGCAGAGGCGGGACTACGGCCGGATCTTCGGCGCGACCTTCGGCGACCCGGACTTCGTCAAGCTGGGCGAGGCTTTCGGCGCCGCTTCGTTCCGGATCGGTTCGGCCGATCAGATCGTGCCTACGTTGAAGAAAGCCCTGGTCTGCGAAGGGCCGGCCCTGATCGAGATGCCGGTCGATTACCGGGACAATGCGCAGTTGGTCCAAGCGATGGACTCGTCCGCCCAACATTGACAGGAGGTTGAAAAAGGCCTCCGGCATTTCCGTGAAGCGCTGGAATAGAGTTGTCGGTCATCAGTGCTCAGTGGTCGGTTCCGGAAACTGAGAACCGATAACTGAACACGGACCACTCTTCACGAACGACGAAATACGCGTCACGAGGTACGAGGACGACCTTTTTGAACATCCTGGGGTACGATGTGCCGTCGAGTCACGCCCCCGGTCGTTCGTCTTCCGACAGGACGATTTTCCCCCGAAAGCAACGGTAGACGTAGACCGAATAGGCGAGAACCAGGCTGAAGCCGGCGAGGAACCAGCCGAGCGCCCACTGCAAACCCTCATGGGAGGCGGCGGCGTTCGAGACGGTGAGGCTGTGCGTTGGATGGACGGTCGAGATCAGCAGGTTCGGATAGAGGCCCCAGGCCGTGCTGCCCAGCAAACCGAGAATCAGCAGGCTGGAGGCCAGGAACGACGCCCCGTCCCGCTGCTTCCTGCGCCAGTAGAAGAGGCCGGCCAGCGACCCCAGGGCCAGCAGGAGCAAGCCATACCCGATTGGATGTGCGTCGTAGTTGCTGCGTAGCCCCGGTTGCACGAGGGGAAGGGCCAGGAGCGAGGCCAGCGTGAGCGCGGCGACGGTCCATTGGCCCAGCGCGGCGACGCACCGGGCCCGATCCCGGACTGGCCCCTCCGTCTTCATCGCCAGATAATTCGCCCCGTGCACCGTGAGGAGCGCCGCCCCCTCCAGTCCCATGAGAACGGTGTACCAGTCCAGGATGCCCGGCGCGGGACCGGGCAGGAAGTCCGTCCAGAGCGCGGCGAAAAAGTAACCCTCGGCATTCAACGGCACCCCGCGGATGAGGTTGCCCAGGGCCGCGCCCAACACGATCGCCAGCAGCAAACTGGCTCCGGCGAAGACCCAATCCCAGAACGTCCGCCAGAGGGGATTGGCCAGGTGCGAACGCAGGGGCAGCGAGATGCCGCGCAGAATCAGCAGCCAGAGCACGAGCATGAGCGCCAGGTAAAACCCGCTGAACCCGGCTGCGTAGACCCGTGGAAAGGCCATGAACAACAGGCCTCCGCCGGCGATGAGCCAGACCTCGTTCCCGTCCCAGACCGGCTCGATAGCCTGCAGGACGGTCCGCCGTTCCGCATCCGTGCGGGCCACGAAGAGGTAGACGATGCCCGTTCCGAAATCGAATCCGTCCAGGACGACGTAGATCGCCAACATCAACGCCACGATGGCAAACCACAGGGTCTCCATCACCGGTCTCCTGCCGCCGGACGAGGTTGCGGGCTCGCGGCCGGACCTTTATTGATGGTGTCGAAGATGAGAAAGAGAAAGAGCAGGCCTAAGAGCGTATAGAGACCCATGAAGCCGATCAAGGTGAAGAGCGCGTTGCCGGAGCTGACGAGGGGCGAGGCCCCCTCCGCCGTCCTGAGCAATCCATAGACGAGCCAGGGCTGGCGGCCGAGTTCCGCGGTCATCCAGCCGGCCGTGGTGGCGATGTAGGGCAAGGGTGCGCTCAACATGAGGACCCACAGGAGCCAGGGGCAGTCGAAGAGCTTGCCCCGCCAGAGCCACAGCAGGGCCACCCCGGTGACGGCGACGAAGATCGTGCCCAGCCCGATCATGATGTGGTAGGCGTAGTAGAGCAGCGGCACGTTGTCCGGCCAGGTATCACGGGGAAAGGTATCCAGCCCGCGCACCTCTGCCTTGGCCCGCTGATAGACCAGGATGCTGAGCACCCAGGGGACCGTGATGGCATTGTCGATGGTCAGGGTTTCCATGTTGGGCTGGCCGACGAGGACCATGCCGGCTCCCTTCTCGTTGTGGAACACGCCCTCGAAGGCGGCGCCGGTCGCCGGCTGATAGGTGAACACCTGTTTGCCCGCTTCATGTCCGGTCGGAAACAACAGCAGGAAACTGGCGAGCGCTGCCGCGACCAGGCCCGTGCGCAGGAAGGTCCTGGCATAGAGGTCATGGATGCCCGAGAGCCGGTAATAGGCGCCGACGGCCGCCATGACGAAGGCACCGGTGGCGACCGAGGCCGCCATATTGTGCGGGTATTGCCGGAGCAGCCAGTCGTTCGTGAACAGCCCCGAGAGGCTCGTGACGTGCAGCGTCCCGTCTTCGGCCACGCGGTAGGCGACCGGGTGCTGCATCCAAGCGTTGGTGGCGATGATGAGCCATCCCGAAAGCCAGGAGCCGAGGAAGAGCATGACCGACGCGACCCAGTGGACCCTGGGCCCCAGTTTCTCTTCGCCGAACAGCAGGATGCCGAGGAACGAGGATTCCAGGAAAAAGGCGAAGAGTCCCTCCATGCCGAGGGTCTGGCCAATGACTCCGCCGGCATAGTTGGAAAACCTGGCCCAGTTCGTGCCGAACTGGAATTCCAGGGGGATGCCGGTGACCACGCCGAAGGCGAAGCTGATCGCGAAGATCTTGATCCAGAAGCGGGCGACCCGGCGGTAATGGTCGTCGCCGGTCCAGAGGGCGCGGCTCTTGAGGTAGACGATCAGCAGCGCCAGGCCCATGGTCAGTTGGGGAAAGAGGTAATGGAAGGTCGCCGTGAAGGCGAATTGCAGGCGGTCATAGAGCAGGGCGCTGGCCATAGAGTGCTCAGGAAGACGGATCCGGTTGTAGGTAACGGCCGCCGGCGCAGGGCCGAGTCGGTGCGGGATGCTAGCACTCGCGCCGGGGCCCGTCAAATGCCGGGGCGGAACAGTTGTACGGCTGTTTCGATCTGTGTTACAAGCCCTCAGGCAGCCGAGGAGTCCTTCCATGGCCATTGACGACGTGTTTATCAAGGCCTTTCGCGCCCATCGGCAGGAGGGCGATCTGTTTCACCACGATTCGCGCCTGGCCCACGAGCTGTTCCAGACCTCGACGATCGGGGCCTTGATGGAGGGGGTCTACGACGGCGAGGTGACGTACGGAGAGCTGGCCAAGCACGGGGACTTCGGCCTGGGCACGTTCAATGCGCTGGACGGCGAGATGATCGCGTTCGACGGGACGTTCTATCAGATGAAGGCCGATGGGAAGGCCTACCCGGTCGCGCCCTCGGCCAAGACTCCCTTCGCGGTCGTGATGCGGTTCGATCCGACGGTCAAGGTTCTGTGGGAGGAGCTGACCGACTGGGGCCATTTTCAACAGGCCGTGGACAAAGCCGTGCCCAGCAAGAACATCTTCTACGCGGTGAAAGTGCAGGCGATCTTCGACTATATTAAGGTGCGGACCGTGCCCAGGCAGGAGAAGCCCTATCCGCCGCTCGTGGAAGTGGCCAAGCATCAGCCGGCCTATGTCCATGAGGGGATGCGCGGAACCTTGGTGGGGTTTCGTTTTCCCGATTATGCCCAGGGGGTGAACGTGCCGGGCTACCATGTCCACTTTCTCAACGGGGAGCGGACCGCCGGCGGCCATGTCCTGGATTTTCGCATGAGGGACGCGACGGTGGAAATCGACGTGACGTCGGATCTGCACATGGAAGTGCCGGACTGCGGCGACTTCCTGGATGCGGATCTGGGCAAGGATCAGACAGAAGCCATCGAACGGGCGGAAAAGGAACGATAGGAGCCATTGAAGAATCCATGAGCACGAACGACAAGCAGATTATTTTTTCCCTGATCGGAGTCGGCCGGGTCTACCCGCCCAAGAAGCAAGTGCTGAAGGACATCTACCTCTCCTTCTACTATGGGGCCAAGATCGGCGTCCTGGGGTTGAACGGGTCCGGCAAGAGCACGTTGCTGAAGATCATCGCCGGGCTGGACAAGGACTACCTGGGCGAGATCACCATGTCCAAGGGCTACACGGTCGGGCTCCAGGAGCAGGAGCCGCAACTGGAGCAGGGCAAGACCGTCAAGGAAGTGGTCGAAGAGGGCCGCAAGGAGCTGGTCGCGTTGCTGAAGGACTATGAGACGATCAGCAACAAGCTGGGCGACTGTACCCCCGACGAAATGGACAAGCTGCTGGAGAAACAGAGCCAGCTCCAGGAGAAGATCGAGGCGGCCAACGGCTGGGAGCTGGAACATCAGCTGGAAATCGCCATGGACGCGCTGCGCTGTCCGCCGCCGGACATGAAGGTGGATGTGTTGTCCGGGGGCGAGAAGCGGCGAGTGGCCCTCTGCCGGCTCCTGATCCAGGAGCCGGATATCCTGTTGCTGGACGAGCCGACCAACCACCTGGACGCCGAGTCCGTGCAATGGCTGGAGCAACATCTCCAGCAATATAAGGGCACGGTGATCGCGGTGACCCACGACCGGTACTTTCTGGACAACGTGGCCGGCTGGATTCTGGAACTGGATCGGGGCCAGGGCATCCCCTTCGAAGGCAACTACTCCTCCTGGCTGGAGCAAAAACAGGCGCGGCTCGAAAAGGAGGAAAAGGCCGAGTCCCGGCGGCGCAAGACCCTGGAGCGCGAATTGGAATGGATTCGCATGTCCCCCAAGGGCCGCCATGCCAAGGGCAAGGCCCGCATCCAGCGCTACGAGGACTTGCTCAGCCAAGAGAACGAAAAAGCCGCGGACGATTTGGAAATCTACATCCCGCCGGGCCCGCGCCTGGGCGACATCGTGGTCGAGGCCAAGGGGCTGACCAAGGCGTTCGGCGACAAGTTGTTGTTCGAGAGTCTCGACTTCAATCTCCCGCGCGGCGGCATCGTCGGCGTCATCGGTCCCAACGGGGCGGGCAAGACCACCCTGTTCAAGATGATCGTGGGGAAAGAGAAGCCGGACGCGGGCACCTTGCGCATCGGCGAGACGGTCACGCTGGGCTACGTGGACCAGGACCGGACCCTGGACCCGAAGAAGACGGTCTGGGAAGTGATCTCGGACGGGTCCGACACGATCAAGCTGGGCAAGGCCGAGGTCAACTCGCGCGCCTACTGCGGCAAGTTCAATTTCGGCGGGACGGAGCAGCAGAAAAAGGTCAGGGATCTTTCCGGCGGCGAGCGCAACCGCGTGCATCTGGCACGCATGCTGCGGGAGGGGGCCAACCTGATCATCCTGGACGAGCCGACGAACGATCTGGACGTCAACACGCTCCGGGCGCTGGAAGAGGGGCTGGAGAAGTTCGGCGGCTGCGCGGTCGTGAGCAGCCACGACCGGTGGTTCCTGGACCGGGTCGCGACCCACATCCTGGCCTTCGAAGGCGAGAGCAAGGTCTGCTGGTTCGAGGGCAACTACAGCGACTACGAGGCGGACCGCAAGAAACGGCTGGGCAAGGAGGCCGATCAGCCCCACCGGATTCGCTACCGGAAGTTGACGAAGTAAGCAGGGCGGTGTACCAATGAGAAGGGACGGAGGTCGCTCCATGAGACACCATCTCGGCATCTCCAGACTGGCGCTCTGTGTGACGGTGTCTGTGGCGTGGTTCATCGGTCCCGCCGCAGCTCAAAACCTCGATCCATCCAGCGTCCTGTACGACAGTGCGTCGGTGCTGCGGGAGCAACAAGAGGTCGAGTCCAAGCTCGCGGCGAGCCGGGCCAGGCTTCAGGACCTTCAGTTCCAGGAGGGGGAGCTGAACCGCCAGGCCAGCGAGAACGAGAGCGACCGTTCCGTCACCAGTACCAGCTGCAGCACGGCGCAGTATTATTACACGCATCGGTCGGAATGTACGTCCGGCAGCGACCGCCTCTCTTCGGATGCCGGCGACATTGCGCGGCAACAGAGCGATATCGCGGATCAGATTCGCACCACCAACGCGGAAGTCGAGCAGTTGACGAATCGGCGGCAGCAGCTGCTGCGGCAAGGCGAGTCCATGGAGTCGAAGCTGAAACGGCTGGAGATCTCCGGAACGAGCCGGGAATGTCTGGATCGGCAGTCCGCAAGCGGTTTGCAGGACATGGTGTCGGCCTATGAGCGTTGCTGGGACCGCTCGAGCGCGAGCCAGCCGCGGTTCAAGCCGGAGCCGTCGAACGCGCCCACGCTCACCCCTGGCCCCATCGAGCAGATGGGCATCGAAGATGAACAGCGCCGCCGCCGCAAGGCCAGACAGAAAGAGTTGTCGGGCGAATAAGGGCGGGGCCTGTCTGGTTATCACCTGGAAAGATGCGGCGGGCTGCGGGCCGATCTCCCGGCCCCCCGATTAGCCACGCTCAGCGCCCCGTTGCCAACTCCTGGAGCCGGTCCTGCGCCTTCCGAGCCGCCTCGCTCTTCGGGTAGTCCCGCAAAATGTCTTCGTAGAGTTGCCGGGCATGGTCCCGGTTGTTCTGCCGCTCCTCGAACTGCGCGGTCTCCAACAGCTCGTCGGCCTTGTTCCCCTCGCAGCCGGACAGGGCGAGTAGGGCGATGCACAGCCATGCCGGACCCCGGAGTCTCGTCATCGTGCCCTCCCTGCAACGTGGTGCGTGCCATTATACCGAAACCGGCTGCGCAATCCTTGACAGGACCATACGGGCCGGCGATCATGGCATGGGCGTGGGGTTCCCATCGATGGAGGAAGGCCTATGACGACCCGATTGTTTCTCGTCCGTCATGGCGCGACCGTGCTGAGCGCGGAGGACCGGTTCGCCGGCGCGACGGATGTGGCGCTCTCCGACGAGGGCCGTGCGCAAGCCGAGCGTCTGGCGGAACGGTTGGCCGGCGCCGAGTTGGCGGCGGTCTATGCCAGTCCGATGAACCGCACGATGGAAACCGCGGCCATCATCGTCGGCGCCCATGCCGTGACCCCGATCCCGCGCGACGGGCTCCGCGAGATCAACCACGGCCGCTGGGAAGGCCTCCGGAGAAACGAAGTCGAAGCGCAGTTCCCCGAGGAATATGCGGCCTGGGAGGCCGATCCGTTCACCTTCGCGCCGGAAGGCGGAGAGTCGGGGGTGAGCGTGATGGCCCGCGCCCTGCCCGTGATCCGCGAGATTGTCGAGCGGCACGTCGGCGCCAATGTGTTGGTGGTCTCGCACAAGGCCACGTTGCGGCTGATTCTCAGCAGCCTGCTCGGTTTCGATGCGCGCGGCTATCGCGACCGGCTGGACCAGTCCCCGGCCTGCCTGAACGTGGTGGATTTCAAAGACCCGGTCCGGGCGCGGTTGATGCTGTTCAACGACATCTCGCATTATGCGGACTATCCGGGCCGGCGCCACGTGCACCTGTCGAAGTGGTGGGAGGCCCCGGAGTCGCCATGAGTCTCCGTGGCTTGGCCGGCGCCGCTCGAAGCCGATCGGTCAGAGGCGGTCGGTGGCCGACCTGCCTTTTGCTCGGCGTCCTGCTGGGCGGCTGCGCCAGGTCCCAGCCTCCGCCCGCGTCTCCGGCGGTCGGCGAGGACGGAGCGAAGCGGTTCACGGGGCTGGTTGTGAACGTGGTCGACGGGGATACGCTGACGGTGGTGCGGGAAGGCTCCGGCCGGTTGGTGCAGTTGGCCGGGATTGATTGTCCCGAACTCCAACAGGCGTTCGGGAGGCAGGCCAAACAGCACGCCGTGCAGCTGGCGCTCAAGCAGGAGGTCACGGTCACGGAGGAGGGGCCGTGGCGGGAGGGGCTTGCCGGGCAGGTGACGCTGCCGGACGGTCGTGTGCTCAATCGGGAGCTGGTCCGCGCCGGCTTCTGCTGGTGGGCCCGCCCGTATCGAGGCGACGATGCGCTTCCGCTCCTCGAGGCCGAGGCCCATACGGCCCAGCGAGGTCTGTGGGCCGATCCCGAGCCGGTGCCGCCTTGGGAATGGCGAAAGATGAAAGTGAAGCCGAGGGTGCGGGAATCGCAGCGCGAGAATTAATCGGTGCAGGAGTGACGGGAGGCAGACATGCCGCGTGAGGTGAGCCGACGGACGGAGGGGTTGTCGCAGGCGGAGATCCGCGCCATGACGATCGCCTGCGATCGGGTGAAAGGGATCAATATGGCCCAAGGAGTCTGCGATACCCCCGCGCCTCAGGCGGTGCTCCAGGGCGCGGAACGCGGCATCGAGCAGGGCTTCAATACCTATACCCGGTACGATGGGCTCTCCGAGTTGCGGGGGGGGCCCTCGCGCGCAAACTGGCGGAGTACAACGGGCTCGCGGCCGACCCCGACACCGACATCACGGTCAGCGCCGGGGCCACCGGCGCCTTCCATGCCGCCTGTCTGGCGCTGCTGAATCCCGGCGACGAAGTGCTGGTCTTCGAGCCTTTTTACGCCTACCACATTCAGGCCCTCGTGGCGGTCGAAGCCGTCCCCCGATTCGTGCCCATGCGCGCGCCGGACTGGACGTTTGCGCCGGAGGACCTCGATCGGGCGGTCACGGCGCGCACGAAAGGCATCATCGTCAATACGCCGGGCAATCCCTCGGGCAAGGTCTATAGTCGGACCGAGCTGGACTGGATCGCGGTCTTCGCCGATAGGCACGACTTGTTCGTGTTCACCGACGAGATCTACGAATATTTTCTCTTCGACGGCCGGCGACATATCAGCTTCGCCACCCTTCCCGGCATGGCGGAACGGACGATCACCATCGGAGGCTACTCGAAGACCTTCAGCATCACGGGCTGGCGGATCGGCTACAGCGTGGCGGAAGCCCAATGGGCGCAGGCGATCGGCGCGATGAACGATGTGCTCTACGTCTGCGCGCCGGCTCCGCTGCAGTACGGTGTGGCGGTGGGGATCAACGAGTTGCCGCGATCCTTCTACGAAGGCCTCGCGCATGAGTATCAGGACAAACGGGATCGCTTCTGCCGGGCGCTGACGCGGGCGGGCTTGCCGCCGTCCGTCCCGCAGGGGGCCTACTACGTCCTGGCGGATGTCTCCCGCTTGCCCGGCGCGACGAGCAAGCAGCGGGCCATGTACCTGCTGGAAAAAACCGGCGTGGCCGGTGTGCCGGGCGAAGCCTTCTTCTCCGGCGAGATGGGCAAACGCTTCATGCGCTTCTGCTTTGCCAAGACCGATGCAGTCCTGGACGAAGCCTGCCGCAGAATCGAAAAACTAGGCTGACAGGAACTGGGCCAAGAGTGGATCCTGTCGCCGAGCTCGTGAACAAATCAGAGCGGCTGACGAACGGAACGAGAAGAAGCTGGGCTGACGACGGGCGGACAC
>JAGWTI010000013.1 GCA_028876065.1 Nitrospirota bacterium | reverse complement strand
GGGTTCCTGGGCAGTTTCGCCCTGATGGGCCAAGCCCTGTTCAAAGTCATGGGCATCACCCTGCCGGCCCTGCAGATTGCCGGCGCCCTGATCCTGCTGCTGATCGCGCTGGACATGCTGCGCGCCCAGCGGTCCGCCGTGCAGGAAACCGCCGAAGAAACCGCCGCCGGCGCCGACAAGGCCGACGTGGCCGTCACGCCGCTGGCCATGCCGATGCTGGCCGGACCCGGCGCCATCTCGACCGTCATTCTGCTGGACGCGCAAACTGACGGCCTGGGCCAGCGGGTCGTGCTCCTGGCTTGCCTCGTGGCTGTGGGTCTGGCAAGCTATAGCACCTTCGCCCTGGCCAGCCACGGAGCCCGGTGGCTCGGGCCCATCGCGGAAAAGATCATCACCCGCTTCATGGGCCTGCTGCTGGCGGCCTTGGCCGTGCAATTTATGATCAACGCCCTCAGGGCGGAAGGCGGGCTCTTCGGTCATTGAACGAGAACGGAGGATGTCGCGCGCGGCCGGAGGCCATGGCGGAGCGTCGGAACACCACGTGGGAGCCTTTTTCAGTCCCCTGAAAGGAGGTACCATCATGTCGTGCAATCTGGGGAACACCGAACGGGCCATCCGCGTCGTCCTGGGCGGCATCCTGGTGACCGTCGGCTACCTCGCCGACGTTTCCATGGGCGTCGTGATCGCGATTTACCTGGTCGGCGCCGTGGCCCTGGTGAGCGGGATCGCCGGGTTCTGTCCGGCGTGGAAGCTGTTGGGCATCGACACCTGCCATGCCAAAGGACCGGCGAGCAATCCATGACCCTCGTACAACGATAAGGAGGAGACGATGTTGATCAGATTACTGAGTACAACGGTGTGTATCGCGGCTCTGTTGGGGCTTGGCCTGCAGCCGGCCTGGGCGGACGGCAGCTACGGCCACGGCCAGGAGTCCGGCGGAAAACACGGCTGCTGCGGAGAACATGGCCACGGCATGGGCGGGCACCATGCCAGCACCGGGCACCTCCTGCGCGGCCTCCTGCAGTCCCAGAAGGAAATGGGCCTGACGGACGAGCAAGTGGCCAAGCTGAAGGCCATCCAGCTCGACCTGGACAAGACCCGCATCAAGGCCGAAGCCGACATCATGGTCGCGGAGCGCGAGTTGCAGGCCCTGGTGGAGGATGAGAAGAGCGAGTTGTCGGCCATCGAGGACAAGATGAAGCAGGGCGAGATGCAGGAGGTGGCGCTCCGCATGGCGGCGATCAAGGCCAGGCGGGACGTCATGGCCCTCCTGACGCCGGAACAGAGCCAGCGGATCAAGGCGGTCCACGAGGCGATGATGAAGAAGTACAAGGACGGCCCCAAAGAAGGGCACAAGGACGGCGGCATGATGAAAGGACATGGCGCCGCGAAGGGCGAGAAGAAGGACGCGGACAAGGCGGAGCCGAAACACTGAGGATGCGGAACGGGAGCCGACCGGCTCCCGCCCGATGACGAAGGAGGTGCGCTCATGACCACGACTGGCAAGCTCATGACCGGATTGGCCCTGCTGGTTGGATCGGTGCTGGTGTTCAACGGGCCGGCCTGGAGCGACGGGAAGGACAAGAAGAAGGACGAAACCAAGGAAGCGGTGGCAATGTCCAAGACCGCCAAGGTCACGGTCGAGCAGGCGATCAAGACCGCCCAGGAGAAGGTGACCGGGAAAGTCATCGAAGCCGAGCTGGAGCGCGAGCACGACAAGGCCGTCTGGGAAGTGGAGATCGTCGGCGCCGACGACAAGGTGACGGAAGTGCACATCGACGCGGACACGGGCGCGGTGATCGACACGGAAATGAAGGGCGAGGAGAAGAAGGGCAAGGGCAAAGGAAAAGGCAAGAAGGACTAGCCGGTCAGGCCGGCGGGGTCCGTCCTGAGGGACCCCCGCCGGCCTGTGCGCATGAACGAATGTCTCTACTGCTCTACCACGCTCGCGTCGATCAGATCAGAAACCTCACGCACGATGTACGGGAGATCGGCCTCAGGCTGACCGACCCGGCAGAGATCCGCTTCAAGGCGGGCCAGTTCGTCTCGTTCGACGTCCCCCACCCCACGTTGCCCCGCCCCGCCACCCGCGCCTACTCTATCGCCTCCCCACCCAGCCAGAAGGGCCGCATCACCTTGCTGCTCAACTTGATTCCCGGCGGCCCAGGCTCGACCTACCTGTTCGGCCTGAAAGAGGGGGACGAGACGCAGTTCAAGGGACCGGCCGGCTCGTTTTACTTGAAAGAGGACGGCCAGCGCGACTTGCTGTTCGTCGCCACCGGCACCGGCATCGCCCCCTTCCGTTCCATGCTCGACCACCTGCTGGAAAGCGGCTTTGCCCGCCCGGCGACCCTCTATTGGGGCCTCCGCAGCCAGAAGGACCTCTATTACCAGAAGGAATTCGAGGCCCTGGCCAAACAACGTCCCAATTTCCGCTTCATCACGACCCTCTCCAGGCCTGAGCCTGGCTGGACCGGATCGACCGGCCGCGTCACCAAGCTGGTCGCGGACCGAGTTGCGTCGGTCGCGAACCTGTCCGTCTACCTCTGCGGCAACAGCGGCATGATCGGCGAGGTCTCCGCGCTCATCAGTCAAAAAGGGCTCTGCCCGATCCGCAAAGAAAAGTGGTACGACGACATGGGCGAGGCAACCGACTAGCCGGCCCGGACCCTTCGCAGACCTCCGATCCCGATATTGACCCTCCCCCCGTTCCTGTGCGAAAGTGTTTTCTCAGCCATTCTGCATGGAATATTAATAAATCAGGATGGTCAAAAAGGCCGCCCAGCAAGGCCGCAGCGAGTGAAAAGCCGAGGCGTACTTTTTTGCTGTACGTCGAGGCTTTAAGCGATGCGAGAACGCAGCTGGAGGCCTTTTTCAACATCCTGCCGAACCATAGGTAAGAGGAGATAACATGCCGACCGACACCAGACACAAGAGCCACGATCTGCTCGACGGCCCTGGCCGCGCGCCGGCGCGCGCCATGCTCAAGGCCGTGGGCTTCACCGACGAAGACCTCACGAAACCGCTGGTGGGCGTCGCCAACACCTGGATCGAGGTCATGCCCTGCAACTATCACCTGCGCCGGCTGTCCGAGCGGGTGAAAGCCGGCATCCGCGCGGCCGGCGGCACGCCGATCGAATACAACACCATCGCCGTCTCCGACGGGATTTCCATGGGCACGGAGGGGATGAAGGCCTCGCTGATCAGCCGCGAGGTCATCGCCGACTCCATCGAGCTGGTCGCCCGCGGCCATCTGTTCGACGCGGTCGTAGCCCTCTCCGGCTGCGACAAGACGATCCCCGGCACGGTCATGGCCTTGGCCCGCCTGAACGTCCCCTCGCTCATGCTCTACGGGGGCTCGATCATGCCCGGCCAGTTCCAGGGCCACGACGTGACCATCCAGGACGTGTTCGAAGCGGTCGGGCGCCATGCCTCCGGCAAGATGAGCAACGCCGAATTGAAAGACTTGGAAGACCATGCCTGCCCCGGCCCCGGCGCCTGCGGCGGCCAGTTCACCGCCAATACCATGGCCATCGCCTTCGAGTTCCTGGGCATCTCCCCCATGGGCATGAACGGGGTCCCGGCCATGGATTCCCACAAGGACGACGTGGCCTTCCGCTGCGGAAAAATGGTCATGGACCTGCTGAAACAGGACCTGCGGCCGCGCAAGATCATCACGCGCAAGTCCATCGAGAACGCCATCGCCTCGGTCGCCACGACCGGCGGCTCGACCAACGCCGTCCTGCACTTGCTCGCCGTCGCGCGGGAAGCGGGCGTGAGGCTCACGATCGACGACTTCGACAAGATCAACCGGAAGGTCCCGCTGCTGGCGGATCTCAAGCCGGGCGGCCGCTTCACGGCCTCGGACCTCTACGCGGCCGGCGGCACCACCCTGGTCGCCAAGCGGCTCTTGGACGCAGGCATCCTCCATCCCGACCAACCGACCGTGACCGGCAAGACCATCGGGGAAGAAGCCAAGGGCGCGACCGAAACGCCGGGGCAGCAAGTCCTGCGGCCCCTGTCCGATCCGCTCAAGGCGACCGGCGGCCAGGTCATCCTGAAAGGCAACCTCGCGCCGGAAGGCTGCGTGGTGAAAGTCGCCGGCCACTCGATGATGAAGTTCCGCGGCCCGGCCAAGGTCTATGACCGGGAGGAAGCCGCCTTCGCCGCGGTGAAGGCCGGGCGCATCAAGGCCGGCGACGTGGTCGTGATCCGCTACGAAGGGCCGGCGGGCGGACCGGGCATGCGCGAGATGCTGGGCGTGACCGCAGCCATCGTGGGTGAAGGGCTGGGCGATTCGGTCACGCTCCTGACCGACGGACGGTTCTCCGGCGCGACGCACGGGCTCATGGCCGGACATGTGGCTCCCGAGGCGGCCAAGAAGGGGCCGATCGCCGCGGTCAAGAACGGCGACATGATCGTGTTCGATATCGCCAAACGCCGGTTGGATGTGGAGCTGACGGCCAAGGAGATCAAGGCGCGCCTCTCCAAGTGGAAGGCGCCGGCGCCGCGCTATACGATGGGCGTCATGGCCAAGTACGCCCGCCATGTCTCATCGGCATCCGAAGGGGCGGTCACGACTTAAGAAGAGCAGGTGACGAAGGGCGGACTGGTCGGAAAGGTCTTAGCGGGGCAGGACGGCCGTTCGCTTTCGCACCTCTCGGAGCAGACGTCGAAACCCGGCTGACGAACGGCTGAAAGACGAAGAAGGGTGACGAAGGGTGGCCGGGTTCTGGCTGCCTGACGATGCGTTGAGGTCGCTCGGCTATTCATACCTTACTGTCGGCCGGGCTGCCTCACCGGACTAGCAGAACGGCGCGCGGCGATTCTCCGCTATCCACCACCCCACTCCCGCCGTCACGCAGCCCTCACCGGCCATCCCTTCCACCCTCGCGGCCAAAAATAAAAGAGAGTGTACGGGGACAGGTCGCCAATGGACCTGTCCCCGCTCTTTAAGCAAAGAATAGTCCTAGCGCTCTTTCTCGTGCCGAAAACCCAGACCGGCATCCTCTTGCTCCACCTCTCCGTTGTGTATATACTAAAATCGTGTTTGAATGGGACCCTGGAAAGGCGACTGTCAATCTCACCAAACATGGAGTGTCGTTTGAAGAAGCCACGTCGGTTTTTGCCGACGACGATGCGCTGGACGGTGAAGACATCCTGCACTCGATTGCCGAACAGCGTTTTCTCCGCCTCGGCAAATCGTCCGCAGGGCGAATTTTGGTGGTTGCCTATACCGTGAGGAGGAAAAGTGATGGCGAAGCTACTCGCATCATCAGTGCCCGGCAAGCGAACCGGAAGGAAAAGGCCGCGTATCGCCAAGACTCAGCCGATTGATTTCTCGGATATCCCCGAGCTGTCGGACGAGCAGTTGCGCGCGATGCGCCGCGTTGGGCGTCCTCCGATTGGAAAGTCCGCCCGCCGCTTGATCGCTATTCGCATTGATCCGCGCGTACTCGAAGAGGTGAAGAAAGAGGCGAAACAGCGGGATATCGGCTACCAAACCCTGATCAACGACATTCTGGCTAAGCATGCGAAGGGGTGAGAAGGGCGGCCGGTTCGACCTGATGGTTGGGTGCTAGCATCTCTCATGCTCCGGGGCGGAGCAGTTTCGCGAATGGCTCCCATCCCTGGAGCTGAACGATACCATCGACGAGCACTTCGATTCGCGGGCGGCCGGTGGTTTCACCAGCCCAGTACGAACAAGCTGCGGCTTCCCAGCGTTCGCGCGGCGCATCAAGTTGGCTAGCATCGAAGGCACCGACTCGAGAAGCCTGCACGATCTGGGCTGGAAGGATGACCCGCTGGTCCTGCCACCAGCTAGCGTTTGCCGTCGCCGCGTCTTCAATCGATGCAAAGAGAAACAAGGCCCCTTTCCTCGGAGGAGCAGACGGGAAACCCCGAGCGCGAACAGCCTCAAAGAAGTCCTCTTTCTCGGTTTCGCGGGTGAAAGCCTCATAGGGCGAGCGCATACCACTCCACTCCGGCACAGCCGATCGAACAAACGAAACCGCTGTGAGACGCCCCGCACTGAGCTTGATGTTGTGGCAGAACATTCCGTCGCGAGGATCAATCGCGTGAAAAAGCGTGTCCTTCATCGCAGAGTTGCCTCTAACGCCTAACGCGACAAATGAGCCGCGCGCCTCAGTGTCATGATCGCACGAGACGATGGGCGCATCGGCTCCATTCGTTTGTTAGACCGTCGTCCGGAAGCATGCATGACGTGGCTGTCTTTGGCTGCGGCATTTTCGACCGTTGTTCGGCTCGCCGTGTTTGCCTGGTCCATACGGGCCAAGAAAACGTTGAAGGGCCTCAACATCTGAGTCGGTCAAACGCCAAGCTCCCTGGCGGTCGATCACGATGTGCTTGAGGCGACGCGGAAGCAATAGGGCATTTTCACCGAAATAGAAGAAGTAGTTTGCCAAAAGGACGTGGGCATTCTGGGCGATTCCGTGACCTCGGAGATAAGCGGCCACGTGATGCTGGCCCCTCGAAAGCGCGTGATAACTAGGAGTTGAGTCTACCCGCATCGCATAGATAAGGGCATCTGGCCGGCCGGTGCCCAAGCCTCCGATTCCGACTACCCAGCTCCCCGGCTCAGCCCATCGCTCTACGGTGGTGGTTTTGCATCCGCATAGCGTGCAGAGGCGTCCTTGGATTCGAGGAGCAAAGCCGACATCATGATCCATACGATACACGTAGTGTTTCGGCATCCTCGTCTCGGTCTGGCGTAGAGACGGTCTAACTATTAAGTGCGCTGCAGGCTATCTGTGCTGCATAGCAAGGCGGTCTCAGCAATCTGTTCTGGGCAAGCCTACTGCAAAGTCATACACTTATCAATCACTCCATCTAGTGCCACGAGATAGGCTGCGAATCCTGCAGTTTATCCGGCTAATGAATCACAGAAACTGACCAAGGCAGAAAATCGGGGACAGGTCAAAAGAGCGACCTGTCCCGCCCCTCTCTCTTTTAGGCGCGAAATTTCTTTCCAGCGGGTGTACTGGGGCGCGAGCCGACTTCGCCGGAGGAGCGAAAGAGCCTGACGAGACTCTGCCGGGAAGGAAAGCGGAAACTGACCGAGTCCGCGAGGGAATTTCCGAAGGGTTCCGCCCGGCTGAGTCAGACGGGTCGCTCCGGAGGTGCGGAGGCGAGGCGCCCCGGCACACCCGCCTCCCCCTTCGCCAGCGAGGCATCGTCTGCAAGCTTCTTGACTCCTTCTCGACTGCCTACTACACTGAAGCCACTATGAAACGCGCAAGGACACACAAACCAAACGGCGCGACCGCTCAGTCACCGGGAAGGAAGCGTCTGGCCAAGCCCCGCGCACCGAAACCGATTTGGGATGAGATTTTGGCTATCGCCTGCCAGATTCCAGCGCCGGATTTCGAAAAACTCCCCACCGACCTCTCTGCCAAGCACGATCACTACCTCTACGAAAGCCATAGGCCTTGAAGCAGGTCTTTGCCGACACGGCATATTGGATCGCCCTCACGAACCCTTTCGATCAACACCACGCAGCCGCGGTCGAAGCTTCATCGTCGCTCGGCCAAGTCCGGCTGATTACCACCGACGCCGTTCTCACGGAATTTTTGAACGCTCTGGCCGACAGTGGCGTCAACATCCGCACCTTCGCTATCAGAACAGTCGAGACCATCCTGAACAATCCGATGGTCAAAGTTATTCCGCAAAGCCGAACCTTCTTCAACAGCGCGTTTGTCTGATACAAAGCCAGACCCGACAAAGGCTACAGCCTGACAGACTGCCTCTCCATGACCGTCATACGCAAACATCGCCTTTCGCTCGTCCTGACATCGGACCGACATTTTGAGCAGGAAGGCTTTGTTGCGCTCATGCTTGCACGCCCTAGGCGATAATGCCCTCAACTGGACTCCGGAACGGGCTTGTACAAACGGCCTGTCCCGATACCCCCCCTCTCTCTTCTGACGCGGGTGGAAGGGATGGGCAGGGAGGCCTTCGCCACGGCGGGAATCGGGATACAAGAAGGCAGAGAGGGCGCCGCTCGCCGTTCTTCTAGTCCGATGAGGCGAGCGGCTAATAGCATGGTGCCGGCGGCACAGTAGCACCATCGCATCGTGGCGAAGCCGACGCTGCCCGACCTTCGTCAGCCGAGGCGTCTTTGCTCCGGAGGTGCGGAAGCGAACGGCCATGCCATCCCGCCACATCACACCTCGTTCGCCACTATTCGGTTGACCCACGCCTCGCTTCTGGGGCAGGATGGCGGCCGATACGTTGAGCCACGCTGACGGTTTGATCTCTCGCGCCGCACCAATCCATTCGATGCGCGATCGATTCCCCGGTCTCCGAAGCTCCTGTACCACCACCAATCATGAGTACCACAAGGGAGGAACGAGCAATGAACACCCACTTCATCGGACCGATGGTCATGGTCGCAACCCTGGCGCTGATCGTAGGCTGTGCCGAGATGCCTTCTGAGGAAGTCCGTCAATCTTCGGGAGCGGCCGCGCCTTCCGTGGCGACGGGAAGAAGCACGATGGCGGCCGGCGCCGTCGGAGACACGTTGCAAGCCTGTCAGGCCAGAATTCCTGCCGATGCCAGCGCCGGGCAACGTATGATCGCCGAGCAAAGCTGCGCGCGGGATCAGGGCGATCGCAAACTGATCCAAGCCGTGCCTGGCCGCTAAGCAGTCACCTCGGCACAACAACCGCGAGCACAAAACCGAACGGGGCCAGGCCTTCAAACGGCCTGGCCCCGTTTCATTCTCTCTCATCTCGCACCGCCTCGGTTTGTCCCGACCTCAGCCCCTCACATCACCACGCCGCCGCCGGCGTGCAGATTCTGGCCGGTCATCCAGCGCGCCTCCTCGCTCACGACGAAGGCCACCACATCGGCAATGTCCTTCGGTACCCCGATGCGCTTGAACGGCGACAGCTGAATGCCGACCTGACGGAACGGGTCCGACATCATGTGCGTTTCGGTTAACCCCGGCGAGACGGTGTTGACGGTCACGCCTCGCGGGGCCAGTTCGTGGGCCAGCCCTTTCGTATACTGTTCCAAGGCGCCCTTGCTGCCCAGATGGGCGGTGGCGCCGGGAAACCCCAAATGCGTCCCGTAGGTCGAGATGTTCACGATGCGCCCTCCGTCCGTGATGACCTTGGCCGCCTCCTGCATCGCAAAGTAGGGTCCTTTGGCGTTGAGCGCGAAGATCCGGTCGAACTCTTCCTCGGTCGTCTCGATCAGCGGTTTGGGAAAGAACAGCCCCGCATTGTTCACGAGGATATCGAGCTGCCCGAACTTCGCCACCGCCTCCTTGACCAGCCGCCGGGCCTCCGCGACCCGGCTCATGTCCGCCTGGACCGCCACGGCCTTGCCGCCCTTGGCCTCGATCCCCGCCACCACCGCCTTGGCCTTGTCGGCGCTCTGGTTGTAGTTCACCACCACGGTCGCCCCTTCTGCCGCCAGCCGCTCGGCAATCGCCCGTCCGATCCCGCTCGACGCCCCGGTCACGATCGCCACTTTCCCTTGAAGCGTTCCCATGATCCCTGCCTCCCCGTCCATCCCGTCCGCCCGGTTGAAGTCCATATTGGTTAATACTAGTTAGTATCTTATCAAGGTGCAATTATTCGTCCGGCGATTGGCGCCCTTATCCGATTGAATTCTTGCGGGAAACCAGAAATCGGCTGGGCGGTCAGCGCTTGTCGTAGAACGCCTTGATAGACTCGACGACGTAGTCGAGCTGCGCGTCGGTCAGCTCGGCGAAGATGGGCAGCGACAAGGCTTCTGCCGAGGCCTGCTCGGAGACGGGGAAGTCTCCCTTTTTGTGGCCGAGGAACCGGTAGCAGTCCTGCTCGTGCATGGGAATGGGGTAGTAGATTTCCGTCCCGATGCCCCGGTCCTTGAGAAAGTTTTTCAACTCGTCCCGCCGCTGGGCGCGGATCGTGTACTGGTTGAAGACGTGATAGTTGCCCGGCTGGGTGACGGGCGTCGCGATCCGGTCTATGAGCCGGGTCTCGGCGAATAGCTTGTCGTACCGGGCGGCGTTGCGCCGGCGGCCTTCGGTCCACCGGTCCAGGTGATTGAGCTTGACCCGCAGGATGGCCGCCTGCAAGGCGTCCAGCCGGCTGTTGATGCCGATCTGTTCGTGCACGTAGCGGATCCGACTCCCGTGCACCCGCAGCATGGCCAGCGCATCGTGGAGCTTGGCGTCGTTCATGGTGACCAGTCCTCCGTCCCCGAACCCGCCCAGGTTCTTGGAAGGGAAGAAACTGAAACAGCCCGTATCGCCGAGCACCCCGGCCCGGACGCCGTGCTGCATGGCGCCGATGGCCTGGCACGCATCTTCGATCACGGCGAGCTTCTTGCGTGTGGCGATCTCGTTGATCGCCCCCATCTCGGCACATTGCCCGAACAAGTGCACCGGGATGATGGCCTTGGTCTTGGCCGTGATCTTGGCTTCGATCCGCATGGGGTCGAGGTTGAAGGTGTCCGGACGGATGTCCACGAAGACCGGTTTGGCGCCCAGGCGCGACACGGCCCCGGCCGTGGCGAAGAACGTGAACGGCACCGTGATCACCTCGTCTCCCTGCCCGACCCCCACGGCCATCAAGGACAAGAGGAGCGCGTCGCTGCCGGAGGCGACCCCGACCGCGTAGGACGCGCCGACGTACGATGCCAGGGCTTGCTCCAATTCCACGACGCGTGGCCCCAGGACGAACCCCTGCTCCTCGCAGACGGTTTCGACCACGTCCATGACTTCTTTTTTGATCCCGAGGAATTGCGCTTTCAGGTCCAACAAGGGAACGTTCATCTGGAATTGCCCCATTGCATCATCGTGCCATTGCCTCATTGAACCAATGCCCCGATGAGCCAATGATTCAATCACTCAATTCTTTGTTGGTGTACCATAGGCTGCCGCCCGGCTCAAGGACTTCTCGTTTCTCGTTGCGGCCAGCCACTGCTCGTAGGCCCGCTCCTGTTGCCGGACCATCTCGTGGATGTCGAACTCACCGGGCAGCGACCGGCCCGCTTGGCCCATGCGGGCCGCCTCCTCCGGACGGTTCAGGAGCGACAGGACCCGTTCGGCCAGGCCCCGCACGTCGCCCGGCTCCGCCAAATACCCGTTGACGCTGTCGTGGATCACCTCTGCGGCCCCGTCCACCCTCGTCCCGACGACCGGCACGCCGCTCGCCAACGCCTCCAGGTAGACCCGCGGCAACCCTTCCCAGCGCGACGTCAGGACCAAGACATCCAGACAATGCATGACGTCCGGAATGTCCCGCCGCCAGCCGGCTACATGAACGGAACCGGCCAGGCCCAACTTGGCGATCTCCGCCTCGACGGCGCTCCGCAGCTCTCCATCGCCGACCAACAGGAATTGCGCATCCGGCCTGCCCTCCTGCACCAGCGCCGCCATACGCACAAAATCCAGCGGGGCCTTTTGCGGTTTGAACGGGGCGATCATGCCGACGACCGGCCGGTTCTGGTCCAAACCCAATTCGCGTCGCTTGGCCGGCCGACTCACCCGGACGTTGCGAAACAGGTCCAGATCGATCCCGCTCCGGACGACCGTGCAACGATCCGCGGAAAACAGGCCGAGCGCCACACCCTGCCGACGGTTGGCCTCCGACACGGCGATGAATCCGGTCGTCACGCGCGCAGCCAACCGCTCCAACGTCACGAGGAACCGCCGCGCCAGCGGACCGTGGGCAGGCGTAAATCCGAAGCCGTGGATGGAGTGGACGATGACCGGCACCCCGGCCAGCCTGGCCGCCACACGGCCGAGAATCCCCGCCTTGGAACTGTGGGTATGGACGATCGCGGGCTTGAGCTTGGCCAGAAGCCGCGTCAACGCCATCAGGGCCAGCAGGTCCATGAGCGGGTTGATGGGACGGACCATCGAGGGCACCTGATAGAACGCCACACCGGGCAAAGCTGCCGCCTCGGCATCGAGCAGCCCCGGTTCCCCCGTCAGCAGCATCGGGCGGAACCGGTCGCGGCTCAGATGCGACACGGTAAACAGAGTGTTCTGCTGCGCTCCGCCCAGTTCCAGCTTGGTGATGAGGTGCGCGACGGCGATCGGCTCGTTCATGGATTGGCTCCGGCCCTGCCTGCGGCGGCCGCCGGCCGTGGCCCGCTCTGCGCCGGGTCCCCTTGCCGATTGAGCTGCTCCGCCAGTTGCTTGCCCTGCCCGATCGCGTCCTCCATGGACGTATGTTCCCAACGGCCGTAGCGGCCGATGGAATGGATGCCGCGCCGTTCCAATTCCTGAAGAATCGCCGGCAGGGCTCTGGCCCGATGCCGGTCGAAGAGGACATAGGCATAGCGGATGTCGCGCACGTCGGCCGCGACGAGTTCATCCTTCGCGGTGAAGATGCCGGCCCGTTCCAGCCCGCCCCGGACCCGCTTGAGCACGTCGTCCGACGCCAGCGCTTCCGTCGGCTGATGCGAGATCTCCACGTACAGCGAGCTGCAGCCGGACGGGCCCAGGCCGGGCGAGAAGTTCATCGGAAAGCCGGCCCGGTAGAACGGATAGTCCGGCTCCGGGAAGTAAATCCAATGCATGTCGGTGACCCGCTCGCGCGCCACCCCCAGGTTGACGCTGTAGACCGACACGCAGCGCAACCCCTCCGCCGCCTCCCGGAGGTCTCTCGGCACATCCGTGCACCGTTTCACCAGCTCCGGGATCGGGATCGTGGAGACCAGCTTCTCGTACTCCAGCACGCGCGAGCCGTTCTGTCCCGTCCGAACGGTCGCCCGACGGCGCTGCGTGTCGAGTTCCACCAGCTCGGTTCCATACTGGATGTCCGGCACGCGCGGCAGAAACGCCTTCGGCAAGGCGTCGATGCCGCCCCGCTTGGGATAGAGGAACGTCGGGTTATAGCCGAAGGCCTTGTCCTTGATGCCCAGGGCCCCGTTGATCACATCCTTGATGTCCGGTTTGGGAATCAGCCAGGAGACCCAGTCCGAGGTCAGCTCATCCAGCGGCACCTGCCAGAGCTTTTCGTTGAACGGCACCATGAAGTGCCTGGCGATGCCTTCTCCCAGGTTGTCGAGAATCCAGGCCTTGAACGACGGCTCCTTCGCCGCCTCTCCGGAGGGCTTGGCCAACGTGGCGATGAACCCCAGCAGACAGTCCCGGACGACCTCCGGCGGCAGCCCATAGGTATTCACCTGGAACGGATATTCCGTGTACGTCCGGTGGGAGTAGATGAACGACCGGCGGACGTGCCGCTCCAGCCTACCCTCCAACAACCCTTCCACCAGGGCCTTGATCTCCGCCTGGCGAAAATGCAGGAGATGGCCGGTCATGTCGAAGGTGAACCCCTTCATTTCGTAGGACCGGCAGAGCCCGCCGGCTTCGTGATCCCGCTCACAGATCCGGTAGGGCCTGGCCAAATGGGCGGCGGTGCTGAGGCCGGCGAGACCGGCGCCGACGATCACGATCATGACGGCACCCGCTCTTCCCGGACGTCCGCGGGAACCGCCACGACTGGCCCGGCGGCCTGCATCGGACCGGGCACGGTCACGTCCACGCGCTTCATCACGAGCGTCGTCACGATGAAGGCCAATCCCGTCAGGCCGACCAACGCCGCCGCCAGTTGCATGTCGACGAACAGAAGCGCCAGCCCGATTCCGCCCAGCACAGTCGAGGCTCCGTACATGAGGCTCACCACGACCGGCACCGGAAATCCGTGGCGCCGCAAGCGCAAGGCCAAATGATCGGGACTGCCCATGAAGACCGGCACGCCGCGCGACAGCCGCATGTAGATGACGAAGATCGTGTCCAGGAGCGGGACCCCCAGGATGAACGCCGGGCTCAGCAAGGCCAGCGGATGGCTCCCCTGGTACTGACCGATCATCGACACCGCGCCCAGCATCAGCCCGATGAACATGGCGCCGGCATCGCCCATATAGATGAGGGCGGGGCGGAAGTTGTAGCGCAGGAAGCCCAACAGACTCCCGGCCAGAGCCGTCAGCATGAAGGCCAGAGTCTGGTCTCCGTTCAGCAACGCCACGGTGAGCAGACAGGCCGCACAGACGAACCCGACCCCCGCCGCCAGCCCGTCCATGATATCCAGAAGGTTGAACGCATTGATGATGCCCAGCATCCAGACCACCGTCAGCGCCAGGTCCAGCCAATCCGGCAGGACCGCAATATTCACCCGGATGCCGCTTTTGATCAGCACGAAGACGGCCAGGAACTGCCCCATCAGCTTGATGCTCGGCGAGAGCACGCCGAAATCGTCGATCAGGCCCAGCAGGAGGACCAGGGTCCCGGCCAGGACGATGCCCAGCACGTCGTGGCGAAACTCGAAGGTGAAGGCCAGGCTGATCAGGAAGGCCAGGTAGATCGCCAGTCCGCCCAGATAGGGCACGGGCTCGCGTTGATGCTTGAGCCGCCCGTCCGGGCTGTCCACAATGCCGTACTTGAGCGCAGCCGCGCGGGCCACGGGCACCCCGTAGAGGGAGAGGAAAAAGGCCAGGAGGAAGGTCAAGATCAGCAGAAACATCGTCGGTCCTTATCGCCGCGCCTCAGCCGAGGCATAGGCCGGCTGCGCGCCCGATTCCCCCGCCGCTGCGTAAAGCCCTTCGAGATGCGTCAAATAGGCATCCAGACTGTGCTCGCGCAGCACCCGTTCCCGTCCCCGCTCGCCCAGGATCTGCGTTCGCTCCGGATCGGCCAGGAGCCGGACCAGGGCCTCGGCGACGGAAACCGGATCGGCCGGAACCCGCAGCCCGACCGTATCGTCGACCAGCTTTCCCGTCAGCCCCACGTCCGTCGCAACCACCGAGGCCCCGCAGGCCATGGCTTCCAGCAAAGCCTGGGACGGGTAATTATCCATGCGCTGGAGGGAGGCGAACAGCAGCGCCGGTCCGAGGATCTCCTGCACCTCGTCCCGCCAGCCCACGTCGGTGCAGGCGTCCAGCTTGTGCCGTCTGATCGATTCCTCGACCGGGCGGCGTAGGGGTCCGTTCCCCAACAGGAAGAAGCGGGCCTCCGGCACCAGCCGATGGACGCGCGCACAGGCCTCCACGAACAGCAACGGATTCTTCTCGTCGATCAGGCGGCCGGAAAAGACGACCCAGGGCTTCTTGGCCCGAGCAGGCCGAAACCGATCCGTGTCCACGCAACTGCCGGACGAGACCCGAATCCGATCCGGAGCTGCTCCTTCCGCCTCAGCCATAACTCCCACCGACTCAGTCAGGGCGTCCACGAAAGCCGCGCGCTTGAGCGCCGACCGGTACAGCCACAGGCCAGAGGCAGACCCGACCAGGTCCCGCAGGCTCGGGCAGACGAGAGACAAGACGGCCGGCGGCGCCCAGCCCAACGCCTGAGCCGGCAGCGTCACATAGGCCCCGCCCAGCACCAGATGCATGACCTTGGGCTTGGTTTTCAACAGCCACCAGCCGACGCTTACACAGGCCAGGCCATAGTCCGCCTTGCGCCACGTATGGGCCACCTTGCCCACCGGCTCCTTCACGACCAACGCCGCCTCATCCGGCTCCAACAACCCGGACCGGACAAGCCGTTGCTGCAACGATTCGTTGATCACCAGCGACACGGAGACGCCACGGGCTCTGAGTCCTCGGTAGACCTGGGCGAAGCGCCGCTCTGTCCCTCCGATCCCGCTGTTGTTCAAGAGGATCAGCGCGACATCAGGAGCGGAGCCGGCCTGGCCGACTCCCGTCTTGCCGTCCGGTTCAATCACAAAATCTCCTGAGCCACAGTTCCAGGTTGATCCATCGCCAGACCGTGGAGCCGATGGAGACCTGTCCGTCGCAATAACGCCGATAGGCATCCTGCACAGCCGAGGCCTGCCAGTAAGGACGGGAGCGGAACCGGTCCGATGCCACGATCGCTTCGATCTCCTGCCTCAGCTCGACACGCAACCACCGGTCTTGGGGCGTGACGAACCCCATTTTGTCGCGGCGCAGACGGACCTCCTCCGGCAACAGGCCGGCCATGGCCTCGCGCAACACGACTTTGGTCGTGCCTCCCTCGAGCTTGTGCTCCGGCGGAAGCGCGGCCAGCCATTCGACCAGGCGATGGTCCAGAAAGGGCACCCGCGCTTCGATGGAAAAGGCCATGGCGTTCCGATCTTCGTAGTGGAGCAAGGCGGGTAAGTCTTGGGTGACCGCCCGTTCCATATGCCTGTCCAGTGCCGTTTGTCCGGCAACGGCCCGCCCCTCCCCAGCGCCGTCCCGCCAGGATCGGACAAAGGCCGGGGCCAGCCATCGGTCCTCCCCTTGGATGAGACGGCGGAGGCCGGTAGCCATGGGGCCGGGCAGCAGCCCCCGTCCCAAGCCGGCAAGGAGAGCCGGCCGGATGCCGCCATGCATCCTGCGCCAGTCTCGCCAGGCGCGGATGCCCGCCCCCCATCGGCCGGTGCTGATGAAATCGGCCAGGCGGGCCCCCATGAAGCCGGGATACCCGCACAGCAGTTCGTCCGCTCCCTGCCCATCCAGCAACACTTTCATGCCGGCCCCACCGGCCGCCTGCATGACCGCCCATTGGGCCAAAATGCTCGTCCCCGCGAAGGGTTCATCCTGATGCCAGAGCACCGTCGGCAGCTCCGCGAACAACCGCGTGGCGTCGGGAAACACTCGTTCGTTGGCTGCCCCGGTCCGTTCCAGCACCGGACGGATATAGGGCCGCTCGTCGAAACGCCCGTCTTCATGACAGGCGGAAAACGTCCGCGGCGCCCCTCCCGGCCCGAGCAAGCGGCTCATCAGACAGACGATGCTCGACGAGTCCAACCCTCCGCTCAGGCAACTCCCGACCGGCACATCCGCCCGCAGCTCCAGCCTGACACTGTCCTCCAGCAGCTCTCGCGTGCGGGCCGCCGCATCGGCGAGCGACACCTCCTGCCGCCCCACCGCGAACCGCCACCAACGGTCACGGTCGAGCGCCGCTCCCTGTCCGTCTCCGCGACCCGGCCGCAGCGTCAGCCGTTCGCCCGGCGCCAGTTGATGGATGCCTTGAAAGAAGGTCTCCGTGCTGTGGTCCTGCCGCGAGAGGGTCAGGTAGTCATAGACCATCCGGTCATGGGGCCTGGCCCGATGGGCGGGATTCTGCAGCAAGGCCTTGATCTCGGACGCAAAGCAGAACCGGTCTCCGTCCCAGTGATAGTAGAAGGGCTTGATCCCGAACCGGTCGCGGGCGCAGAACAGCTTCTGCGCCCGCGCATCCCACAAGGCAAAGGCGAACATGCCGTTGAACCGGTGGAGGCAATCCTCGCCCCATTCCTTATAGGCATAGAGGAGCACTTCGGCGTCGCTCGTGGACCGGAAGGACCATCCCCGCTGCCGCAACGTCTGCTTGAGCTCCAGATAGTTGTAGAGCTCGCCGTTGTAGGTGAGCCAGACTTCCTCCCGGTCGCAGGACATGGGCTGGTGGCCCAGCGGAGACCGGTCCAGGATGGCCAGACGCCTGTGGCCGAACCCGACGGCATAGTCGCGCGGGACGGACCGGATGGAATCGGACAGCCGGCCCGCGACCGTGATCGGTTTGCCCGTCCCGTCCCGGGCCAGCAACGCGTAGCCTTCTCCGTCCGGCCCCCGGTGGGCCAGGGAACGGGTCATGGCTTCCAGCAGCCCTCCGTCAAGCGGCCGCCTGTCTATGTGGACGATTCCGGCAATTCCGCACATGGCACTGCGTCCCTCTCCCCCACGTTGCCGGTGGGCGCCCACCCGGCGCCTCGCCCAGCGAGCAGCGTCGCATACCACCCTTCCATTCTCGCCATCTCGCGGTCCTGATTGCCGCTCTCCAGCGCGACCGCCCGATTCCGCCTGGCCATCCGCTCTCGCTCGGCCGGGTCGGCCAAGGCCCGCGCCAACGCCTCGGCCAGCGGTTCCGGTTCCGGGTCTGTGAAATACCCGTGCTCTCCGTCCCGAATCAGCTCGGCATATTGCGGCAGCCGGTTCAACAGGGGAATGGCACCGCAGGCCATCGCCTCCCAGAGAGAATTGGGCATCCCGTCCGACTGAGGGACCATGACGGAAACCTCGGCCAAATTCAGCCAGAGCGGCATGTCCCGGTACGGGATCGCCCCCACGAAACGGACCTGTTCGCGCACCCCCAGGTCATCGACCAGCCGGCGGAGCCGCTCGACATAGGCCCGGTCAGGCAGGGACTCGGCCAGAACCAACAGCGCCCGGGGCACCCGCCTGCGCACTAGCGGCAAGGCCTGGATGATCCGGTCCAGATTGTAGAAAGGCTGCGCGCTCCTCGGGCTGAAGAGGACCCGGCGGTCTTCCGGAATCTGCCAGCGATCCCGGAGGGGCGTCACATCCAACCCAGGCCGGAACCGGGCGACATCCACGCCCCAGCCGATGCGGGCGGTCACGGAGCTCCGATCCAACAACGGTTGGACGCGGACTTCCATGAAGGCCGAATGCACGGTCACGAGACACGCCTTCCGCAACAGCGCCTTCGTCAGAGGCCGGCTGTACCATTCCTTGAACGCCCCCTGTTCCTCCAGCACATCGCTGCCCCAGAGGGTGACGACGGACGGCGCAACTCCCGCAAGCAGTTGCCCCCAGGCCAATCCCCTCGCATAGTGGATATGGATGAGATCCGGCCGCAGCCGGCGCAGCTGGAGGGCCAGCTTGGCGACGGAAAAGAGCCGGCCCAGTTTGCGCGGGCCGGAAACCGAACTGAGATCGATCTGCCGAAACCCGACGGGAAGGCTTGCGTCCGTCGGCTCGACCGTCAGAATCGTCACCTCGTGGCCGCGCCGCACAAACCACTCGGCCCAACGGCGGGTGGTCACGGAATGGGCGGGGCCGATGTAGGCCAGGCGCAAGGGCTTCACGATACCGCCTCCCTCTGCCCGACCACTTGCCGCAAGAGGGCGTCGAAGGTCTCGGCCGCACGCGCAACATCATGATGCGCTTCGGCATACCGGCGGGCGCGCTCCCCGGTCTCACGGCGCAGCTCGTCGTGACCGGCAAAACGCTGGACCTCTTCGACCAGCCGCTCGAAAGAACCCTCCGCGCAGGCGCCGATGCGATGGGCCGTCAACACGGCGTCCGGATTGACCAGCCACGAGAGAATCGGCACGCGATGCATCGCCGCTTGGACGAAGGTATTGGGAAACCCTTCGTAGGTGGAGGTATTGACGAAAAGCTTGGCCTGTGCGAACACCCCATCGACTGCCTCCCAGGAAACCCCTTCATGGAACGTCACCTGCGGCAACTTGGCGGCCCGTCGACGCAACGCAAGGGACAAGTCGGGATGGGCCGGATCCGGCATCACGACCATGATGAAACGCTCGTGGGGCAGCCGTTCGGCCAGGTCCAGGAACCGGTCCGGCTGCTTGAGCGGATGGGCTCGACCGACCCAGAGGATCGAGCCGGCTCCTGGTTGATCAGGCAGAACCTCGGGGATCGGATGGCCGGTGCGGATCAGCCAGGAGCCCCGCCCGTATCGCTCGCGCCACCGCACCCGTTGTTCCTCGGTCCGACAGACGATGGCGTCGGCCAGGCGGAGACCGACAGGATAGAGCCACCGCAAGGGACCTTGGACCTTGCCATAGGGCTCGTCCAGATCGGCCGACGAGGCCACCACGTAGACGAACCGCGTGCGCAGGAGGCGGCAGATCAGGGCGTAGGCCCCGACCTCCACGCCGGAACCGGAATGGAGATACACATCCGCGCCGATCGCCCTCAGTTGTCGGTACATGTCGCGGAACGCCTGGACATAGTTCCATCCGCGCCGAAACAGGCCGGAGGGCTCCTCCAACCGATGCAGCCCCCGGCGCCGCACCACCGTCACACGACCCTGCATTTCCGTGCCTGGCTTCTGTTCCACCGTCGTCAGCACCTGCACCTGTCGCCGCTCGCCCTTGGCCATCTCCTTCGCCAGCAGGAACAGTTGGACCTCGGCTCCGCCGAACGGCAGGCCGCTCTCCGGCCGGTACAGGCCGTACCCGAGGGGGGAAATGAAGCAGATTCTCAGCGCCGCGTCCGCCGACTCCCGCACGCCAGTCTCGAGGCCCTGCCGCTGGTGGAGGACCTCCTGAGGAACGGGCGCGGCGACCGTACGACCGGCGGCTTGAGCGCTCATGCCGCCCTCCGATCGACATATTCCCGGTGCCACAGCTCGAGCATCAGCAGGGCATAGGCGCACGCGCCATATCCGCCTTGGCCTCCCTGCCGCTGCTCGACCATCGCACGCAGCTGCACCGGCTCGAAATAGCCCCGTTGCAGCGCGCGCGCGGACAGGAGCGTATCGTGCACGAACTCGCGGCATTCCTCGCGAAACCATCGGTCCAGCGGCACGGCGAACCCCATCTTCTCGCGATCCAGCAGGCGATCGGGCAAGGTCCCGCGCATGGCCGCTTTCAGCAGATACTTGCCCTGGCCGGCCCGCACCTTCATATGCGCAGGAAGGGACGCGCAGAACTCCACCAGGCGATGGTCCAGAAACGGCGAGCGGGCCTCCAGCCCATGCGCCATGGTGGCCCGGTCCACTTTGACGAGCAGATCGTCCGGCAGGTAGGACCGAGTATCCACCGAAACCACCTGATCGAGCAGATCCGAAGCCTGCGCTTGCTCGAACCATCCGTCCAGCAGAGCGAAGGAATCCTGTCCCCTGACGGAATCCCGGAAGTCCGACGTGTAGAGCTGCCTCTTTTCCTCCGGCAAGAAGTAGGCGATGCGGGTGAGATAGGTCCGGCTGAACGGGGCCAGCGCCCGTTCGAGACGGTTCCGGACTCTTCCCAGACCGGAGGCGCCGAAGGGGAGATGGGCGAGCGGACCGGCCAGGCGCTCCCGGATCGACGCCGGAAGGTAGCGCGCGCTCATCCTATCGAATGGCGTGAGATGATATCGAGGATAGCCGGCCAACAGCTCGTCGCCGCCGTCTCCATTGAGCGCCACCGTCACGAATTGCCGGCTCAGTTGCGAGACATAGTAGGTGGGGATCGCCGACGCGTCCGCGAAGGGCTCGTCGTAGACACGCACGAGCTTGGGCAGAATATCCAAGGCCGACGGCTCGACGATGAACTCGTGGTGCTCCGTGCCGAAGCGCGCGGCCACCTCGCGGGCATAGGGCAGTTCGTTGAACCCTGTTTCCTTGAAGCCGATCGAAAAGGTTTTGATCGGCTGTCCCGTAAGCCGGCTCATGATGGCCACGACCGTGCTGGAATCCGCCCCGCCGCTGAGAAAGGCTCCGAGGGGCACGTCGCTGGCCAACCGCAGTTTCACCGACTCGGTCAGTAGCGCGAGAAATTCTTCTTTGCAATCGGCCTCGGATCGTTCGGCCTGCTTCTCGTCGTACCTCGGCGACCAGTAGGCGCTCTCGGAAACCTTGCCCTGCTCATACACCAACACGTGCCCCGGCGGGAGTTTCCGCAGGCCGTGAAAGATCGTGCGGGGCGTCGGGACATACTGGAAGGTCAGATAATGGTGGACGGCCAGCGGATCGACGGACGGAGCCGGCCCGTCGAGCAGCAAGGCTTTCAGCTCGGAGGCAAAGCGCAGCCCACGGTGATCCGCCGAGTAAAAGAGCGGCTTCTTGCCCAGCCGGTCCCGCGCCAGGACCAGTCGCCGGCGCGGCTCATCCCAGATGGCGACGGCGAACATCCCGCGCAGAAGCGGGAGACATTCGACCCCATAATCCTCATAGAGGGCCAGCAGGACCTCCGTATCGGTCCGGGACCGGAAGGCGCGAGGAGACCGGAGTCTGCCGCGCAACTCCTCGTAGTTGTAGATCTCCCCATTGAACGCAATCCCAATCGTGCCCGCATCATTGAACATCGGTTGGCGGCCGGCAGGACTGAGATCCAGGATGCTCAATCGTCGGTGCGCCAGCCCCACAGAGCCGTTGATGTACAGGCCCTGGTCGTCCGGTCCCCGATGCCTGAGGCTGTCCCCCATGGCCGCAACCAGGCGCGCATCGACGGGCCGGTGATCCGCTGTCACGTGTCCTGCGATCCCGCACATCGCGATGTCCTCGTTATCCCCTGGTCACCATGACGGCAGTCCGTCGGCCACCACGGTGCGCAACAGGCGATCGACGCGATGCCGATAGGTATGGCCTGCCAGGACGTATTCATAGGCCCGCTCGACCATGGCCTGCCGATACGCGTCGTCTTTGAACCGGCGGATGGCTTCGTCCAAATTGGACAAGTCTGGCTTCACGCTGATGTAATGCTCCTCCGCTTGCAAAATCCCGTTGTACCGGCCCTCCAACAAGATCTGGCACGTCTTGGTCCCGATCGGCTCGAAATGTCTGGAAGACACCGCCTTCCCCGACACGGGATGGGGGTACGGCTTGAAAAAGCGATCGAACACCTCCTCGAAGGGAGCTTCCGGACGGCGCGCGAGGTACTGCTTCACCGCCTCCTGCGTTCGATCATCCCGTTCCAAATAGGCCGTGCCGGACTCGGCGCCGACAATGCCTTTGCAGGTTCCCAAAAACCGGCTCCACTCGTCGCGCGGATACCGGATGCATGCCATGTCCTTGACCAACCCCCACCGGTCGGCCCGTTCCGCGACGGCATGGAGCATCCGGGCCCGGTCCCTGTCGCCCAACAGCCGGTCTTCATAACGATCCCCTCGGAAGCCCAGGTCCACCGGGCGTGGACCTGTCTGTGGCTGGTACAGCTTCGGATTCAGCGCCGGCGGAGCCTCGACGATCTTGGCCGGTCCGCACTCGGCGTAGAGCCAGGCCGCCGCCTCGCGCGGCAATTGGCTGGCGATGTAATCGGCCGCCACGTCCCGGGCAAAGCCGATCTTGTCCGGCATGCCGTTGTATTCGTTGCCGAGGAACAGGACCAGCTTGCCGCGCCGGTCCTTGAGTCGACTCGCCGCCCGGCGTAACAACGCCATATTGTCGCCGGCTGCCGAGTGGAGAATGACGATCAGGGGATACCGCTGCAGCGTCCGCAGGGCCGCTTGATACTCGAAGAGATTGTTGATGTTGCACAGACGTTCGTCGAGGGACGAGGCCTCGCAAAACGCCTCTTGCCAATCCAGCAGATAGGACAGGGTCCGGTACTCCTCCGCGAACAGGAAGCGAACGCGGCGGCTCCGGCGCAACGGGGCCGGAACCATGTCGGGCGTCAGGCGCAGCCCCCCCACCAGCGTATCCGCCACCACCCGCCGCCAGTGGGGCACGCTCTTCGCGTACAGGATCAAGGTGGGAATCCGCTCGATCATCGGTTCCTTAGCGCGCCGGCCCAGCGGCGTCGTCACACCTGGGAATGCGCGAAGCGGTCCATCTGAGCCGCGTGTTGTCGGATGCACCGGTCGATCAGGACTTCATTCGCCTTCGTCCATGCGATGGTCCGCCGCAAGCCGTCCGTCAGGGTCGTCGCCGCTTCGAACCCCAGGATGCGCTTGGCCTTGTCCGTGCTGCCGAACCGGCGCCCCGAATGGTCCCAGGCGCGCTTCGGTAAGCGTTCGATCGGCGTGGGGTTTCCGGCCAGTTCGTTTACCAGGGCGGCCAAATCCAGGATGGAGGTCTCGACGCCGCTGGCCAGATTGTACACATCTCCGGCTTGGCCCTCGGTCGCGCACAGGAGCAGCCCCCGCACGATGTCCTCCACGTAGATGAAGTCCCGGCTGGCCTTGCCGTCGTTCTCGACCTGCAGCGGCAGCCGTTTCAACGCTCGGTACACGAAGGTCGGCGTCACGTTCCGCCAGACCGTGGCGGGCGTCCCACGCCACCGGCCTGCGCCCAGAATCTCCCCCGGGCCGTAGACATTTTGAAACCGGGCCCGCACGGTCGGGAGCCGGTGGCGGTTGAAGTAGTAGACGGAATAGAATTCTCCGACAACTTTGGAAATCTGGTAGGGGCTGTCCAGATCGAACGGGACCGGCCCGTCTTCCTGCGTCGCTTCGGCGTGCCCGAAGGTGTGCGGCGCCAAGGTGCAGCCCGACGCGGCATAGACGACTTTTTTGATCTTCGCGAAGGACTTGATCCGCTCGTAGAGCTTGAGCGTGGTGATCAGGTTGTTGGCATGGTCTTCCAACGGGTTGGCGATGGAGCTCTGGTTGCCGTGATAGGTCGCCAGATGGAACACGTAGTCGAACTCGTCGGCGAGCTGCGCGAGGACGGTGTCGTCGGCGATGGAGCCTTCGATAACCTGCACGCGGCGGTCTTCCGGCACGTTGGCGCGCTCGGCGGAGAGCAAGTTGTCCACCGCCAGGATCAGTTTGCAGCCACGCGTCAGCAGCGCCCGGAGCAAATTGCCGCCCACGAAGCCGGCGCCGCCGACCACCAGGACCTTTGCCTCGTCGAACGCATTCATCGCGGCCCCGCTCCCCTCGTCCGCCGCCTACCGCGGCGCGGCCTGGGCTTCAACCGGCTTGAGATGCGTGTAGGTTTGGGCGATGCCGAACTGTTTGTACCACTCGATGGCTTTCTTGACCCCGATGTCGAGTGGCGTGCTGACCGTCCACGAAAAGGCGTCGCAGGTCTTCCGGGGGTCTAGCAGGATGGTGTAGGCATCGTCTTCGCTCCTCGGCCGCACCTCCACCGCCGGGGCCGGGATGCCCAGCGCCTGCACGGTGGCGTCGAACAGGTCCTTGATCGCATAGTCCCGCCCCGAGGCGATGTGATAGAGGCCTTTCTCGCCCTGCCCATCCAGCGCCCGCATCACCACCGTCACCAGGTCGTCCACGAAAATGAAGTCCCGTCTCGTGTCCATGACGAAACAGGGCTTGCCATTGGTCAGCCGGTGATAGAAGGTCGGCAGGGGCCCGCTGATGTTGCGCGGGCCGTAGGCGTTGGCCAGGCGAAACGACAGGTAGTCGAGCCCGCTCAGCGCCACATAATGTTCGCCTGCGGTCTTGCTGATCGCATAGCTGCTCGCGCCGGGACGCAGCGGGTGCTGGAGCGTGATCGGCTGCTCCAGGGGATGGAGGCCGTAACAGAGGGCGGTCTGAAAATAGATGAACCGCGCCACTCCGGCCTGCTGGGCGGCCTGGACCACGTGCGCCGTCCCGACGACGTTGGTCGCGCTGTCCTCCGCCCAGTTCAACGGGTCCTTGTAGGACGCCGCCGCATGGACCACCCGGTCCGGCGCGAACTCGCGGAACAGCCGATGCACCAGCGTGCCGTCCGCGATCGTGCCCTCCACGAGGGTGAGGTTCGGGTGCGGCGTGAGATTGTCCCGCCGGCCGGTCGCGTAATTGTCCACGACGAGCACCTGCTCGCCCCGGCCCAGCAAACGCTCGGCCACGTGGGACCCGATGAACCCCGCGCCCCCGGTGATCAGCACTCTCATGTGGTTCCCTCCGCTTCGAGCAGATGTGTGAACGAGGCGGCTCGGTCGTGGAACGTCTGCTGCCACAGTTCCAGGCACAGCAGCCCCCACAGCTTGCGGCCGAACCGCGGTTCCTGCGCCAAGCCCTCCAGCACTTTCCGGTTGTCCACCAGGTCGCGGGTGAGCGCCCGCTGCGACGACAAGACGTCCCGCGCGAATTCCTGCACGATGCCCGGCTGCGTGATCCACTCCTGGAGTGGAACGGGGAAGCCCATCTTGTCGGTCCGGTTCGCGATGGATTCCGGCAGCACGCCCCGCATGGCGTTCTTGAGCACGTGCTTCATGCGCCCGTTCTTGAACTTCACGTCGGAGGGAATCGTCGCCGCCAATTCGATCAGCGGATGGTCCAGGAAGGGCACCCGGGATTCCAACCCGTGCGCCATGCTCATCCGGTCTTCGACGTGCAGCAAGGCCGGCAGCAAGGTTTTGAAATCGAAGTGCGTCATGCTGTCGAAATAGGACTCCTTTTGCACGTTCCGTCCGCGGAAAATGCTGCGGAACGTCTCGTAGGGGGTGTAGCGCTCGATCGCCTCCCAGTTGACCTCGTCGCCCAAGTCCCTGGCGCGATTGATCAACCGGAAATAGCGCTTGTCGAGTTTCTCGAACAGGCCCTTCCGCCAGAATTCCTGCAGCAGCGGCTTGTACTCGCGCAGGGCTTCTAAATTGGGGATGATCGACTCGTAGGTGACGATGAAATTGCCGTTGTGCATCGTGCCGTCGATGGCCGCCTTGATGCACTGTTCGAAGTAGGCGATGAGATAGCGGGCGTACCCGCCGAAAATCTCGTCCCCGCCCTGGCCGCCCAGCACCACTTTGCGGTGGCGGGCCGCCAACCCTGCCACCATGTACTGCGGGAACGAGCCGGGCCCCGCGACCGGATAGTCCAAGTGGTAGATCACCTGCCGGATATGCTCGACGAAATCGGCGGCGGTGATTTCCGTTTCATGTAACTCGAAGCCCCGCCACTTGGCCAAATCCTGCGCGTAGCGGCTTTCGTCATAGGCCGGCCCCAGCGAAAATTTCCCCGTGAAGCCCTGGAACCCTTCCCCTTGTCGCTGGGCGGCCAGCGAGGCGACGATGCTCGAATCCAGGCCGCCGCTCACATAGGCGCCGACGGGCACGTCGCTGCGCAGGTGCAGCCGCACCGATTCGTCCAGCAGCGCCTGGATCCGTTCTTCGAAGTACTTCGCGGTATGGTCGAAGTCGAGGTCGTACCAGACCTCCCAGTACCGGCGGGTCTCGACCGATCCGTTTTTCGCGACCAGCACGTGGCCCGGGGTCAGTTCGGCGACATCCCGATACAAGGTCCTGCCGGCCAGACAAAACTGGAACGTGACATACTCTTTGAACCCCTCCAGATCGGTCCGGACCTCGGGCAGGAACGGCAGCAGCGCCTTGATTTCCGACGCGAAGTAAAACGTGCCGCCGACCGTCGTATAGTAGAAGGGTTTGATCCCGAACCGGTCCCGAGCGCAGAACAGCGTTTGGTTGGCCTCGTCCCACAGGGCAAAGGCGAACATGCCCCGGAAGCGGCTGACGCAGTCCTGCCCCCATTTGCGGTAGGCGCACAAAATGACCTCGGTGTCGGAGCGGGTCGCAAACGACTCGAGGCCCAGCTCTTCTCGCAGCTCCAGGTAATTGTAGATTTCCCCGTTATAGGTCACCCAATTGCCTTCGGCGTCGCGCATCGGTTGCTGGCCGGACGCGAGGTCGATGACGCTGAGACGTCGATGCCCGAAGCCGACCGCGCCGCTCCGATGCTCCCAGACCCCCTCCCCGTCTGGGCCCCGGTGCCGTTGCAAGCCGTTCATCACCCCCAGAGCCTGTCCCAACCTCGGGTACCGTTCACCGCGGAGATTGTGAATGCCGGCAATACCGCACATACCGTGACCTCGTCCTACGCCACCCGCCGATGCAGCATCGACGACAGGAACGCCCACGCCGGCTGCGGCGCACGGCGCGCCAACTCCACCAATCCGGCGAACGCGTGCATGTCGTAGTCGCCGACGCAGACCGTGAGTCCGGCGAACGGCGCCAGCCTGTAGCGAACGTTTCCGCCGAGGGCCGCGTGGTTCCATACCATCAATTGAAGCCGTCGCTCCTGGACGACCGACCCGAAGCGTCGCCAAAATGCCTCCGCTTTGGGGTCATCCCCGCCGTCCCCCGCCCCAGGACCCGGCTCCTGCCCGCGCAGACTCTCGAACACGATCCGGCCTTCGTCGGCCTGCAGCCGCACGGCCATCCGGAACGGCTTCTTGCTCGTCCGCATGCCGTGCATGGTCTGGCCCACGACGGCCAGTTTGAGCACATCCCGCAGGAGTTCCCCGAACGGGGCGCTGCGCCGCAGCTCGCGGCTGGTCAGATAACGGGTTGCGATCTGACGGCCGCCCTCGGACATCAGCAGCAACGCGACGGCGAGCGCCGCCTTGACGGCATCCTGCGGCACTCGGAGGATGGGGTGCAGCGACTCCCGGACATTTGAGGCTGCCATGGCGCAGGGCCGCTCAAGACAGGCCAGCCGGTAGGACAGCTTCCGTCGCTTGCCCCGGCGCGCCCCGTATTGCAGCAGCACGCCGTCGAATTCCTGCGCGAACGCCTGCTGCGAAAAGCGGCCCGAGGCGATCAGGTCCCGGTGCGCCCGCTCCGTGAGCGTCTCGAGAAACTCGACGTCCCGCAACTTCTCGACCACCCGGTCCAGATTCGAGAAGTCCTTGGCCAGCGGGATGTAATGAACCCACGGGTCGATCAACCCCGAATACGTTCCGGGGAACAAAATCAGGGCGGTTCGGAGGGCCGCCGCCTCGAATATTCGCGGTGAGATGGCCGTCACCCTCACGTTGTCTTCATGGGGCCGCAGCAGCGCGCGATGGACCTCCTGGAAATCCGCCCGAGGATGCTCCAGAAGGTAGGCTTTGGTCCGTTGTTCGATGGAGCCGTCGAAATCGGTGATGCTCGAGCCGCTTTCGGTGCCCAGCGTGGCTTTGCAGGACGCCACAAACTCGATCCACCGCCGCCCGTAGATCCGGTCTTCTTCCGCCCAACCGATGTCGCACCGCAACCCGTACCGTCCGGCTCGTTCGCGCACTCCTTGCGCGATCCAGGCTTTCTCCTGGCCGAGGATGCCGAGCCAGAACGGCAGTGTCCGGCCGCGATAGCCGATGTCGATCGGGCGGCGGGCCGGCGGCAGGGCGGCATATTCGGTCAGGCCCTTGGGGACGAAACCGGCCCACGTCGTCAGCTTCACGACCCCGGGCAGCCGCGTCTCGTCGTAGAGCTTGGGGATCTCGGGTTCGGCCAGGAGCGTATACAGCACCCGGATGCCGAGAACGCGCATCAATTCGGTGAAATCGTTCACCGAACGGTACTCGTCCTGGATGAACTGGACCTTCAACCCCTGGTAACGTCGGAGCTGCTCCCGAAAGGCCGGAGCCAGATGGTCTTCGGAGACGATCTTGATCGAGTAATGGATCACCACCGCGTCGAACTCATCCAGGTCCAGGTGTCGGCTTCGGGTCATGCCGATCGGATTGAAAACCCGGACGTCGTGGGCCGAGAAGTCGGTGAAGGCCGCGATGTGGTCCAACACCGTGTTGGCATGGCCCTGGTAATCGTCGCAGAGCAGGAGCACCGATAGGCGGCGGGACAACGGAAGCGGACGGATCTGGCCGGTCCGCTCGCCGGTTTCAGCCGATCGTAGCGACGACGCCGTCACTTCCGCCCCCGGATGTAGAGATCCAAGCCCAACAGCCGGCCGAAACTGCCGAGCAACTGTTCGCGCGTAGCGAGGATTCTTCCGCGCCACACGAGCGGATCGCAATTCTGGCTCTCGATCCCAACGTGCCGGAACCGGGAAAACAGCCGCCGAACCTCCGTCCGGGACACATAGTCCGTATGGGGAGGGTCCTCGCCCTTCGCATTGCCGTCGTACCGCGCCCGCATCTGCGCACCAAATTGCCGGTCGTCCGTGGCTCCGCCCCGCGACCAGGCCGTCCGCAGCCTGGCCCAGGGGGAGACGCTCACGAGCTGGCGCCACGAGTATTTGTTGTACAGCATGATGAGGGCGCTGCCTCCCGGCTTCAGCACCCGATGGACTTCGGCGATCGCCCGTGTCAGGTTGCCGGTATGGTGCAGGCATCCGATCGAGTAGACATGGTCGAACAGGCCGTCGTCGAACGGAATCGCCAGGGCGGAGCCCTGGCGAACCCGGTCCTCGCCATTCCCCTCTCCGAGCAGCGACAGGCGATACCGCATGACGGTCACGGGGGTCTCGGCAATATCCAACCCGTAATACCGGCAACCCCGCGACGCCAGCAATTGGCCCAAGGTGCCGTAGCCCAGGCCAATCTCCAGCACCCGCGCACCGGCCAACTCGTCCGACTCGACGTACCGCCGCAGATACGGATAGAAGCCGAGATAGGCTTCATCGAACTTGCGCAAACTATGCGGCGAATGTTCCGTGATGCCCAGCGCACGGGCCAGGCCCGAGCCGCACAGCTCGCTCCAGAACGAGGCGTTCCTGGAGTCGATGTGTTCCTGCGACAATGGCGCCATCCGGCTCGTCATGTCTTCACCTCCATAGCCGCGCCGCGTTCCGCATGCCAGCGCGCCGGATGGCGGAACACGCCGAGATCGACGGCCACGTCGAGCGGCCGGCTCACCGTGAAGGTGTGCGGCCGATGCCACAAGGCGGCATGTTGGGGACTGGCCGAATCACCCAGGTCGAGGGAGGGATAAATGGCGACGGCCACCCCATATTCCCCCGGTCCCAGCATGAGCCGGTCGAACAGCAGCCGGATCGACCCGGGGCCGGCGAACAGCTCCAAGTTCGCCCCGTCGAGGGAGGAGATGGCGTTGCAGACCAACACCCCGTCGGCCCGATAGATCCCGACCGAGACGACCGGATGCGCCAGGGCCACCCGGGAGTCGTATGTGATCCGGACCGTCAGCGGATCGCCGGTCGAGAAGGTCCGGCAGGACAGGCCGGCCGCGTCCAGAAATTCCACGCGCTCGACCCGCACCGCCCTCGTCGCGCGCAGGGCGCCGGAATCGGCCGAATCGGCGTCGGCGGACGGCCAAGCCTGTCGGTCGTAGTCCTCGTAGACCGATTCCAGGTAGGCCGTCACCACCTCGAGCGGCGTGCCGTCCTTGACGATCCGTCCCCGATCAAGCCACAGACAGCGCGAGCAGAGTCGCAGCACGGTGCCCAGATCGTGGGAGACCAGGATCGTCGTGCGTCCCTGTTCCTTGAGTTGCGCGAACCGCTGCAAACACTTCCTGAAAAAATACAGATCGCCGACGCCGAGCACTTCGTCGATGATCTGAATCTCCGCGGGGATACAGGTGGCCAGCGAGAAGGCCAGGCGCATATACATGCCGGTGGAATAGGTACGCACCGGCTGGTGCAGGAACTCCCCCAACTCGGCAAAGGCCACGACGTCGCCATACACACGGTCCATCGCCGGCTTGTCCAATCCGAGGTACAGCCCGCTCGCGTAGATGTTCTCGTGCCCCGTCAGATCCGGATGGAAGCCGGTCCCGAGCTCCAGCAGCGCGGAGACTGGCGCGTGCCGCTCCACCTGGCCGGCGGATGGCGCGATCGTGCCGGCCAGCAACCGGAGCAACGTGCTCTTGCCCGCCCCGTTCCGACCGATAATGCCCACGGTGCTGCCCCTCTCGACGTCGAAGCTCACGTCGTGCAACGCCCAATGTTCCGTGACCATACGTCCGCGGTTCCCGAGACGGATGCCGAAAAACTCCAGCAGCCGGTGGCGGCCCCGTCGGTACAAGAGGTACTGTTTCGACAGCCCGCGAGTTGAGAGCGCGAGACGATCCATCATGCCATCACGCAAAGTCCGGCAGCACCTTGCGGAGCCGCATAAAATACCCATAGGCGATCTGCACCGCGATCACGGTCAGGACTGCGAACACGGCCATGCCCCACAGATCCGGCATCCGGTTGAAGAGCAACGCATCCCGATACCAGTCGATCAGATAAGACAACGGGTTCATCTTGATCACCGGCCCCAGGCCGGCCGGCACCATCTCGGAGGTGTAGGCGATCGGCGAGATGAACATCAGCAGCACCGTCACGAGGCTCAGGATCTGGGAAAGATCCCGGTACAGGATGTTGACGCAGGACAGAAACCAGACCAGGCTCAAGGTGAAGAACGCCTGCAGCACCAGCAACAGCGGCAGCGCCAACAGGCTCGGTCCCGCAGACCCGGCGAAGCCGAGCACGATCAACAGCAGGACCATGCTGCAGAGCTGCCCCACCAGGCCGGAGCAAACCGCCGTCACCGGGAGCAGTTCGACGGGGAACACATGGCTCTTCATCAGGTTCCGTTGCGCCAGCACGGACCCGGTTCCGCCGGCCAGGCCCTGGGAGAAGCCGATCCAGGGCAGGAGGCCGGAGGCCACGAGGAGCGCATAGTGCAGCCCCGTCCAGCCGGAACTGCGCTGCACCTGCAAGATCCCGCCGAACACCAACAGATAGCTCCCGAGCACCAGGGCCGGGGCCAGCAGCATCCACAAGAGCCCGAAGCGTGACCCGGCATAGCGCACCTTGAAGTCCAGCCAAACCAGGCTGGCGATCAACCGCCGATAGCGGAACAGCATCCGGAAACAGCTCATCCCCGTGGCCCCCCATGGACGGCCAACACCTCCAAAATCCGCTCTGCCGCATGCCCATCGCCGTAAGGTTGGCCCGGCGCAGACGGCTGTTCGCCGAGCGCCGCCCGCGCCGCCGCGACGACCTCCTCCGCATCCGTGCCGGCGATGCGGTTCCATCCTGCATCCACCGTTTCCACCCACTCGGTTTCCCCGCGCAGCGTGACGCAGGGCCGGCCCAACCAGAAGGCCTCTTTTTGCACCCCGCCGGAATCGGTCAGGATCAGCTTGGCCTGCCGCTCGAGCGACAACATGTCGTGGTAGGAGACCGGCGGAATCAGGCGCAAACCCGAGGGAGGCAGGGCGATCCCCGCCTGCCGCATGGCGCTTCTCGTGCGCGGATGCAACGGCAGAAGGACGGGCAGGCCGAGCTGCCCGAAGGCGTGGACAAGCTCGCGCAAGATTTCCGGCCGGTCGGTTGTTTCCGCCCGGTGGATCGTCGCCAGCGCATAGTCGTTGGGCCGGAGCCCCAACTCGGACAAGAGATGCGCGCCTGCGCCGCTTCGCGCCAGATTGTAGCGGAGCGAGTCATACATCACGTCGCCGACATGGTGGACCCCGGTCACAAGGCCCTCGCAGCCCAGGTTCTTCACGGCCTGCGTCGTCGGGCAGAACAACCAGGTTGACAGGTGATCCACGGCCACGCGATTGATTTCTTCCGCCATCGCCCGGTTGTAGCTCCGGAGGCCGGCCTCCACGTGTGCAACGGGAATGTGAAGCTTGACGGCGGCCAACCCTCCGGCCAAGGTGGAATTGGTATCCCCATAGACCAGCACGATATCCGGAGCTTCCTTCTCCATGGCCCGCTCAAGCCCTTCCAGCATGCGGCCCGTTTGCTGCCCGTGCGGGCCAGACCCGACTCCCAAGTGATGGGCCGGAGCAGGGATGCCCAACTCGCGGAAAAAGATCTCCGACATCTCATCGTCGTAGTGCTGTCCCGTGTGGACCAACACCTCTTGGACCAGGCGGTGACCGGCCCGCCGGCTGTTGAACAGCGGAATCGTCCGGGAGATCACGGCGGCTTTGATGAATTGCGGCCTCGCGCCGACGACCGTCAGCAGCTTCATGGCTTCGGCTCCTCGACCACCTTGCGCCCCGCGCCGCGATATTCGGTCCCGCAGGTCCGGCAGGCCACCCGACGACGGCCGGCCGGCACCGGCAGCGAGAGCTTGACGCCGCAGCGGCACATCCATCCTTGTTGCCGGCCCGGATTGCCGGTGATCAGCGCGAAGTCCGGCACGTCGCGGGTCACGACCGCCCCCGCTCCGATGAAGGCAAACCGCCCGATGGTCAACCCGCATAGGATCGTCGCATTGGCGCCCAGCGTCGCCCCCTGCCGGACCAGCGTCGCCCGGTACTCTTGCTTGCGCGAGATGTGGCTGCGGGGGTTGATGACATTGGTGAAGACCATCGACGGCCCGCAAAACACGTGATCCTCCAGCGTGACGCGGTCGTAGACCGAGACATTGTTTTGAATCTTGACTCCGTCCCCGATGACCGCCCCGGCCCCGATGAACACGTTTTGCCCGATCGAACAGTCCTTGCCGACCACCGCCCCCTTCATGATGTGGGCAAAGTGCCAGACCCTGGTTCGCTCCCCGACCCCGGCCGGATCGTCCACGCACGCGGTCTCATGGGCCCAAAAGGGGGCCTGCTGTTCCATGGTTATCCCTTGACCGGGACAGGCGCGCCGTCCAGGTCGAGCGACCGTTGAGCGGCGGCCAGAATCCGGATGACCTGCAAGCCCTGCCTGCCGTCGCTCATCGGCCTGGCTCCGGTCCGGATACAATCAAGAAAATGTTGGCACTCGAGCCGGAGGGGTTCGATCGAGCCGATGTGCGGAATCAATACGTCTCCGAATCGGACGTGAAGATAATCCTCGTAGGCCACGGCCTGGGGCTTGATGTCCACGCCCTTGTCGTAAATGCGGACTTTGTCGGTCGGCTCCATATCGTCGAACACGACCATTTTCTTGCTCCCCACAATGGTCGTCCGCCTCGTCTTGTGAGGGTCCAGCCAGCTCAAATGGATATGGGCCAGCTTCCGTCGGGGGAAATGCAGGGTTACAAAGACCACGTCCACGACCCCCTGCTGAAGAAACGCTTCGCCCTTGGCCGTCACCACCTCCGGCTCGTCCCCGAAAAGATAGACGGCGACCGCCACGTCGTGCGGCCCGAAACTCCAGAGGGCGTTCTCATCCTTCCGGACCCGGCCGAGGTTGAGACGCTGGCTATAGAGGTAGAACAGATCGCCGATCTCCTGGTTGGCCACCAAGGCCTTCATCTTGGCCACCGCCGGATGGTAGAGCAACAAGTGCCCCACCATCAGGCAACAGCCGGTTTGATCGGCCACGTGCACGAGTTCCTCGGCCTCTTCCGGCGCGAGCGTCATCGGCTTCTCGACCAGCACATGCTTCTTGGCGGCCAGCGCCAAGCGGGCTTGCTCGAAATGTTTGGAGGCGAATGAGGCGATGACCACCCCCTCGATCGAGCTGTCCCGGAGAACATCGTCGTACCGGGCCGTCGCAGCCACGCCGGGATAGTCGGAACGGACCGCCTCGAGCTTGGCGGAGTCCAAATCGCACACCGACGCCAACGTCGCGCCGCGGAGGTGGGCAAAGGTCCGGACGTGGTTTTTCCCCCATTCTCCGGCGCCGACCACCGCAACCCGCACCGCCCTGTTGACGTCTCGGTTCATGCGCACATAGCGCGTGCCGCCCGTTGTCAGAGCAGCACCACGTTGTCCTTCTTGCCTTTGACGTTCCTCGTGCCGTTTCTCGTGTCAAACACCACCGGGGCCAACTTGATAATCCGCTCATAGTCGAATGCCGAATGGGCCGTCAGGATGACGGCGCAGGCGCAGCGGCGGAGCTGTTCGTCCGTCACCTCCACGGCCGAATACGACCGCCCTTCAATCTCGACCGACGGCGTAAAGGGGTCCGCATAGACCAGTTTCGCCTTTTCCCGCTGCAAGAGTTCCATGACCTTGATCGCCGGAGTCTCGCGCCAGTCGGCCACATCCGCTTTGTACGTTACGCCCAGGATCAGAATCTCCGATCCGTTGAGGCAGCGTCCGTGTTGATTGAGCAACCGCTGGGTCTTGGCCACCACGTAATAGGGCATCCCCTCGTTGATCTCGCCGGCCAGCTCGATGAACCGGGTATGGACATCATATTCCTTCGATTTCCAGGCAAGGTAATAGGGGTCCAGGGGAATGCAGTGTCCGCCGACGCCCGGTCCAGGATAAAAGGGCATGAACCCGAAGTTCTTCGTGGCGGCCGCATCGATGACTTCATAGACGCTGAGGCCCATCCGGTCGCAGAGCATGGCCAACTCGTTCACCAGCGCGATGTTGACGGACCGGAAGACATTCTCGAACACCTTCGTCATTTCGGCCACCCGAGGGGACGAGACCGGAAAAATCTTGACGATGGATTGCTCGTAGAACGTCCGCGCAACGGTCAGACAGGCCGGCGTCACTCCTCCGACCAACTTGAACGTATTGTGCGTCTTGAACGACCGGTTGCCCGGGTCGACCCGTTCGGGCGAGAACGCCACATAAATATCCTGTCCGACCTTCAACCCGCCTGCGGTCAGGATCGGAAGCATGACCTCTTCGGTGGTCCCGGGATAGGTCGTGCTCTCCAGCACCACGAGCATATCGGGATGCACATACTTGGCCAGCTGCCTGGTGACCGAGACCACGGCGCTGATATCCGGTTCCTTATTCTTGGTCAACGGCGTCGGAACACAGATCATGACGACATCGCAGCCTCGCAAGGCCGCAAAGTCTCTGGTGGCGGAAAGCTTCCCGGTCTTCACCGCCTCCTTCAGCTCGGCGCTATCCACGTCCGAGATATAATTGTCGCTCCGCGACACCCGGTCCACCTTCTCTGCGACTTCATCCACTCCGATCACGCGATAGCCGGTTTTGGCCTGCAACACCGCCAGGGGCAAGCCGACATACCCCAAGCCAACGACCCCGATCACAGCCGAACGGTTCTTGATCTTGTCCAGCACACTCATCAGCACCTCCCCTAGATCCTTGCTAAAAATCCCGATCGCGAAAAACCGCGCAGGCGGCCGTCAACAGCAAGGCGGCATAGAGCAGCCCGTACATCGACGCCGTCGCCACATAAGACATGTCCACGAGCGCGTTGGTGGCCGCTTGCCCTTTCACGTTCAGTACTTCCAGATTGGGCCACACATAATACAACCCCGTGACCACGGTCTGCACGGCGGCGTGCTGGCTGTTCTCCGCCAGCCCCTTGAGGTCGGTCGTCAAATGTCCGATGACATAGAACCCCAGGGTCATAATGGCGCTCAACGTGGCCGTGCTGAACGTCGAAAAGAAGAGCGCGAGCGCGGTCACGAGCAATAGTTCGACGAAGATCAAGCCCACGGCCTGGAACAGCGCCGCATGGAGAGGAGTCTTGTACGCCCAGAGCGTCACGAGAAACACCGCGAGCATGAACGTCACATTGACGAGCAGGGTCAAGACCAGCCCCAGGTACTTGCCGAGAACAAATTGCGTGCGGCTGATCGGCCGGGCCAGAATCGTATAGACGGTCCGTCGCTCGATCTCTTTGCCGACCAGGCCGATCCCCACGAACACGGCGATGACCACTCCCGCCAGATTCATGGTGGCCAACCCCATATCCGTGACAATCCGCCTGTGCTCCATGATCGTCAGATCCGCCAGCAAGACGGATCCGCCCATCAGCAGCAAGACGAAGAATAGAAGATTGTAGAGAATCTTATCTCTGAGATTCTCGCGGAACGTATTCAAGGCAATGACGGCAACACGTTGCATGATCACTCCGCCGATCCGCCGACGTCCCTCTGCCGCCCTGGTCCATCGATCGGCGCGCCCGAGCGTTTCATGAACAAGTCCTCCAGGGACCCCTTCTGCGGCGTGACCGACACCAGCCTCCCCCCCTCGGCCCTGATGGCGGAGAGCACCGGTTCCACTTGATCCGGACCGGGCAACACTACCAATGAATGGTCGCCCCGCTGCAACACGCGGCTGGCCGCCGCCCGGATTGTGGCCACTTCGCCGGCTTTGATGCCTTCACAGACGACTTCGACGGATTGCGCATGGCCTGGGTTGACCAGTTCATCGACACGGCCTTCCGCGAGCAGTTTCCCTTTGACGACGATGGCCACTCGATCGCAAATCATCTCCACATCCGGGATGATATGCGTACTGAAGAAGACCGTCTTGCCCTGGTCGCGCAGGCTTAGAATCAAGTCGCGCACCTGCATACGCCCGACCGGGTCCAACCCGGACATCGGCTCGTCCAGCACGACCAATTCCGGATCGTGGATCAGCGCCTGTGCCAAGCCGATACGCTGCAGCATGCCTTTGGAAAATTTTCGCAGCGGCCGCGTCCTGGCTTCGGCCAAGCCTACGAGATCCAGCATCTGCGTGATTTTCCGGGCGAGCCCGGACCGCTCCAATCCAGCCAGGTTTCCATAAAACGCCAGGAACTCTTCCGCGGTTAAGTATTCATAAAAATACGGGGCCTCCGGAAGGAACCCGATGCGGTGGCGGATCTGCACATCATCGAGTGGTTTGCCAAGAATCTCGGCGTTCCCGCTCGTGGCCCGCATCAACCCCATCAGGATTTTCAACGTGGTCGTTTTTCCGGAGCCATTCGGCCCAAGAAAGCCATAGATTTCCCCCTGTTGGACCGACAAAGACAGGCCGTCCAAAGCCGGCATCGGCGGACGGCCGAACCAGGCGGACCGATACACTTTCGTCAGACGATCAATGACAATGGCATTCACAAGTCGCGTTCCTTCCCGGAGCCCTCCGCAGGCTCCAGAATGATGCAGGGGAACCAACGAGAATGCAAGCTCCGCACGAGAACGCGCCGTTCATGATCCTGGGCGCCGATGCACCAGCAACCGTTCGGGCGTACTGGTGCTGCTCACGGTCCCATCCTGTGGATTCAACCGATACGCCCCTCCGAGCGGCTCCGGGGGAATCCGATTGACAATCCCCCCGGTCGCCAAGTCATCGAGTGTCCGCGGCGACGTCCCATAGCGAACCCGATACCGGCGCACCCCCTCCTCCAAAAACCGCAGGTCCCGCTCAACCACGACCTCCTTCATGCGCTTCAACAAGCCCGCCCGAATGCGCTCGTCCTGCGTCCGCAGGGACAGCCGCTGCAGAAACTCCAACGCCGCATCCGGATCGCCCGCTTCGACGGTCATCCTGGCGGCCAGCTTGCCCAGGTACTCGGGCGCGCCGGGCAACACCGCCGCCATACGAAAATATCGGGCAGCCGCACGCGTATCATGGAGTTCGTAAAAGTAATCGTATCCGACGACAAGCGGCAGCTGCCAAATATCCGGGTGGTGGCGCATGCCTTTGGTTAAGATGGCGATGCTCTCATGGGGCAGCTCAGCCCACACCCCGAGAATCGTCCCGGATGCCTGGTACGCAAAGGCAAAGGCCGGGTCCACATCGGTTACCACATCCACCGCATGGTAGGCCCAGCGGTATCCGGCTCTGGTTTGTTTCAACTCGCCGAGCTGCTGCACGGCCTTGAGCCAGATCAAGTCCGCCGCCATCTGGTGATAGCCCAACGCCGCGACCCTGATGTACTCGCCCTTCGGGAGAAACGAGAGTTCCGCGGCCCTGGCTTCCGGCGGGCGTTGACGTTCCAGCGCGCCCAATGCCCCGACTGTCCCAAGGCCCAAGGCCAGCATCAAGGCGCCGGCAAACAGCCGCCTTCTCGACGGCTCCATGCCCGTGCGTATGGTCATCCCCGCTCCCTCACGTGCTCCAACGCATTCACCAGTCCTCGGACATCGACGGTGAGAAACCGCTGTTCCAGTTCATCCTTGGGCGCAGCGGCATACCGCTGTTGGCGCTCCAGAATTTCCCGGCATTCGCGCTCCGCCTCGTCGAGACGGCCTGCTTCCATCCATCGCCGCGCCAACCATTCTCGACCGGGAAGGAAATTCGGCTCCAGCTCGACGGTGTGTTGCACCCACGTCGCGGCCGCCTCACGCTCGCCGAGAGCCAGATACAAGCGTCCCAATTCCAACCCGTGAAAAGCGACGAATGGCTCCAGTTCGGCCGCCCGTTCATAGGATGCGATCGCCGCACGCGTCCAGGCCGTCCGCTGCTCCGGAGACGCAGGCGGCGGTTCGCGCGCGGCGGCCAACGAGGCATAGACGTAGCCCAACAACCCTTGCAGCCGACCATCCATCGGATTCAGGGCAACGGCCGTGCGTAATTCGCTTACGGCTGCTTCCGCGGCCAGTGGGTCGCCTGTCCGCTCAAACGCTCGGAAATATGCGGCGGCCAACGAACTCCGATACAACGTTTTGCCTGCATCCAGCCGAATGGCTGTCTGAAAATCGGCAATCGCCAGGGTCAATTCCCGCTTCGCCATCGCTTGCGACCCGGATTCGTGAAACATCCAGGCCATTCCGAGTCGAACCACGTGGACGGTCAGGACAACAACCAAGACCGTAGCCAGACCGCCCCAAAACCATCGCGGCTCGACGGAAACCACACGCGCCGGCGCAGGGTGACGCTCAACCAACCGGTGTGCGGCCATGACGATCCCCACGCAGCACGTCAAGAGGATTGCGATCGCCGGCTCGTGCAAATTGGAATCCACCGCCGCCTGGACGAGAGTCCCGGCGATCCCTGCGATGACGCCCACCAGCAGCCCGCGTTGCCATCGCCTGAGTCGTTGTTTCAACAGCAGGACTGCTTCCCTCGCCACCACCGCCAGGCCTCCAATAAACAGGAGCAGCCCCCCCCATCCGAGTTCGACGCCCATCTGCAAATATTCGCTATGCGGCGTCTGAGCGACTTTGCCGTAGCGAGCAATCTGCCCCTCCAGCGGAAGGGCATACCGCGGGTACAGATATTGGTAGAGTCCAAGCCCGACACCGAACGGATGATCGGCCATTTCGAGAACCGCGCTTTGCCACATCTGCCAACGGGCGAAACTGATGGATGAGCCTTCCCGGTATTGCGCCTTCAGCCGTTCGCTGAGCGGATTCGGTGTAACCAGGCCAACCAGCGCCGCTACCGCCAGCACAGCTACCCCTTTGCGGCCGAATCGCCCCCCCATAACCAGCGCAGCCCCGGCTACCAGAGCCAATGCCCCTCCACGAGACCCAGTCCATACAATCACTAGCAATAAGAAGGCCAAGATTGCCGCCATGAAACCAGGAACGACTAGATGCCGCAGATGTAGATATTGCCCGTTCCCTTCTCGCCGTCCTCCGAATCTGTACCGACCGTAACAAAGACAACCCAGGACGATGGGCCAAGTTACCGCGAGGTAACCGGCCAAAAAATTGGGGTTAAAAAAAGTTCCGCTCGGTCTCTGTTCATGAACCCATCCAGCTTGCGCCAACGCCCAGCCTGATTCCAATAGCCCCATCCCGACAGCCACCCCCAACAGTATTGTGACGGAGTTCCAGCTCATTAACATGCCAACCAGCATATAGAGGAGTACCGCATACCCGATCAAGACCGTCAGCCATTGCAAGCTTTGGTTCAGGTAGGGAGACATGGCCGTCGAGAGAGCCGCCAATCCCAGAAAGGCCAACACGATGGGACCGATTCGGAATACAGGAACGGCCACGATACCGCGCTTGATTGCGACGGCCACATGAAGCCCCACCAAGAGCAACAGCATGAGCCGGATGATCATGGCGGCCAGATGGGTGGTCCCCCCATCAAGCAGCGGCGAGAACACCAGCAGGCCGATCAGGACCCATATTCCGGAAGTCGTAAGAAGCGGGGAGCGAGCGGGAAGCAAATCAGATGGACGAGGAGCAGCGAGAATTCGATTGAGTGAAGCGCACGTGAAAAATTTTTTATTACTCACATCGGTCAGCAAGCCATCCGCTGAGGAATCAAGAGAATCCGGCGTGACCGTTACGCCCGGGCGGAGCAGGCTTCACACCCGCTCCGCCCGGAAGTCACAACTCCTAGCCAGCGACGTCGTTGAAGTCCGGCTGCTGCAGATTTTGTTTGATGTCGTTGACATGCCAATTGTCCGTCGCACTGTCCCCGTCGATGTTCCCCACCGCACTGGCGCTGAACATGCCGGCGATCCCGGAACCCGGCACCGTCGCAGCCCCCGCGACATAGGTGTTGCTCGGCGCAAGACAGCTCCCACCGCTGCCGTTGCTGCCCGCACTGCTACAGAACATATCCGTCCCCTGAGTCGCCCCTTCGCCGACCGACGCCCCGGCGGCCACCCCCGCCTGGGTCAGCGGGCTCCGGTACGTATATCGGTTGGTCGTCCCGGCCAATTGGAAGCCCGTCTCAGCAAAGGTCCCATACCGCGAGTTCTCACCGAGGAAGGAGGTCTCCGAGACAAAGACGCCGCCCAAATTGGTCTTGGCCTCCGATTGCCGGGCTTTTGCCTGGTACTGCAAGAAGTTGGGGATCGCAATGGCGGCCAAGATGCCGATGATGGCCACCACGATCATCAACTCGATGAGCGTAAAACCCTCCTGGTCACGGATTGATTTCATCATGATCATCACCTCACTATCAGTTATAACGATTCCATTTCATTCCACGCATACTAATGTCCCGCTTCAGCGTAATGCACCTTCCATGCCGAAATAGGCGTCTTTGAATATCAAAAAAACTCTTTCAAGAATTCCAGCGTCTTGTGGATCACACAGAAAACAGAATCCTGTTGATCTCGCCTAAGCCATCCAATTTTCGTCTTCTCGCGCAAAAAATTGTCACTCCAAGATTAGGAAAAAATATCATCTGTGTCTGCCGCATTTATGCCGCGTTTCATGTCGTCCACATGCCACTGATCGATCGTCGTATCCTCGTCAAGGTTAGCCGTGGCAGTGGCAGTAAATTCTTGCAAATGGGAACGAGCGGGAACGCTGACATTGTCCACCGTCACGGGGCCGATCGCCGCCCCGATCATTTGCACAGTCCCGGTGCCCAAGCCGGCTGAGTCCGTCTGTTCTGCGCGATACGTATACCGGTTCGTCGCCGCGGCAAGGCTGAACCCAGCCTCGGTGAAGTTGCTGTACCTCGCCGCCTCGCCGAAGAAGGCTGTTTCCGTGGCAAAAATAGCGCCCAGGTTGGTTGCGGCTTCAGCTTGGCGGGCTTTGGCCTGATACCGCATGAACGTGGGAATCGCGAGACCGGCCAGCAAACCCAGGATGGCGAGGGCAATCATCAACTCGATGAGGGTATAGCCCTGCTGAGCATGAGACGGTTTCACACGCATTGCGTCTTTGAAAGAGAATCCGTCGTTGCCATGGTACCGAGACTCGTTGGCACAGTTAGCGAAGCAGCTTCTATGCCATAAAACCATGGGCGAAGGAAGGGGAAACTATCTTGTTTCGTGGAGGAATGATCGCGACGGCCCCCTATGGCATGGCATTCGGCGTCGTGTGGGGCTGAAAGACGCGCCGCTTGGCTTGCCGCACACGCTCTTCTGCGGTGGCATCGCCCATCCCTTGAGCACGGAACCGTTCGATGAGTTTGAGATTCGTGGGATCGAGTTCCAGCGAATGGAGCCAAGCTTCGCGCGCGTCCTGAACGAGATTCTGTTTCAAGTAGATCTCGCCCAAATGCTCGTAGATGACCGGGTCGTCGTGAACCAGCGACGCAGCGCGTTTCATTTCCGCCAATGCATCGTCCAACTGGCCAAGCTTGAAAAAAGCCCAGCCGAGACTGTCTACGTAGTAGCCATTGTTTGGCTTCAACGACACGGCACGCTTGATCAGGTTGAGCGCTTCGTCGACTTTCATCCCCCGATCGGCATAACTATATCCGAGATAATTGAGCGCATCCGCATGGTGCGGATCCAGTCGCAACGTAGCTTCCATGGCCTGCACAACCTCGTCGAATCGGTCCAGCTTGTCGTAAGCCGTCCCCAGGTTGAAGTGCAGATCCGGATTGCCGGGGTTATAGCGAATCCCTTCCTCAAAGACCTGCGAGGCTTTGGCGTACTGCTCGGTTTGCAGGTAGGTCAGCCCCAGGAGCAGATGGACGTCCGGCTGCCGGGGATTGAGTTTCACCGCTTCCGTAAAATGCGCCACCGCCTCAGGATAGTGCTTGAGTCGGTACTGTAAGAAACCCATGTGCATATGGCCATCAATGTATGCAGGCTGCAGCGCAAGGTTTTGCTCATACGCCGCGAGCGCACGAGGATAGTCCTTGGTCTCTTCATACATCAGGCCCAGATAATCCCGCACTCGAAGTTCGCCCGGCCGCACGGCCAGAATCTTATTCAATTGGGCAATCGCCTTGGGATAATCTTTGAGCTCCCCATAAATCAACCCGACCCGCAATTGCGCATCCAGGTCGTCCGGGTCCTGCGCCAATGCGACGTCCAACTCCGCCAGCGCCTCGGCATAGGCCTTATTCGCGATATACAGTCTGACCAAGTGCTGCCGCACATCGCGGTTGCCCGGGTTCACGATGGTCAAGTACTTACGATAGATCCCGACGGCCTTGGCATGCTGCTGCTGCGATTCATACACCGCCGCCAACGCGACATAGGCCGGGTCAAACGACTGGTTGATCGCGATGGCCCGCTCGAGATTCGCGATGGCTTGCTCGTACTGCTTGGCTTCGACTGCCACGCGACCCAAGTAGTAATAACCGAGCGGGGAGTCCTTGGCCTGTTCGATCCCTTTCCGGAGCGAGGCTTCCGCCTCCTCCAAACGCTTCAGACCCACCAACAGCAGGCCTTTCGAAAAGTAGGCGTCGGTACCAGCTGGTTGCAATGCGATCGCTTGATCGAATGAGGCCAGCGCCTTGTCGGTCTGTCCCGCCCCCGCGTAGATCCCGGCAACTTGCACCAGCGTGGCCGCGTCCTGGTCGCCGGATTCGGACGCCCGATCGGCAAATCGGACGGCCTTCGCTACCTCACCGATCGAGAAATAGAGCGAGGCCAGCCTCGCATTGAGCACGATCGAATGAGGGTCCCCCCGCAAGGCCGTCGAATACTCGCGGATGGCCCGATCCGCATCCTTCTCAAGCTCTGCTTGGTAGCCCAGGATGAAATGGTAATAGGCCCGAGGATCGGTGGCATGAACGAGGTGGGCCGGTGTGGAAGCCCCCGCCGAAGGCTTGTCCGGCAGTGCAACGGACGCGGGGTCTCTCTGGGGCGCCGTACTGCACGAGGCCAACAGCAGGAGGCCCGCGGACCATCGCCCGATCCGGACGAATCGGAGGCGGCCCGATGGTGCGGACAAGGAGGCCGACTCGTGGATGGATGGCGTCACGATCGTGCCCTCGCTGGGAAATTAGGGGGTCGATGAACGAGGCGGCGGATGAACCTGCACACCCGCAACGGATTATACGGAGTCGCTCAAGAGGGTGTCAAACGCTCTCCCGATTCTCCAGGCTCTCGAACTTGGCAAATTTATCGTGAAAAAACAGTTTCACGTCGCCGATCGGCCCGTTGCGATGCTTCCGGACTAAAATCTCCGCAATCCCCTTTTTTTCGGATGCCTGATCGTAGACGTCCTCCCGATAGATGAAGATCACCACGTCCGCATCCTGTTCAATCGCGCCGCTCTCCCGCAGATCCGCCAGCATCGGGATGGGAGGTTTTCTGGCTTCCACCGCCCGGCTCAACTGGGACAAGGCCAAGACCGGCACATTCAATTCCTTGGCCAAGGCTTTCAGCGACCGCGAGATATCGGAGATCTCTTGCTGACGCGATTCGGAATCGCGCCCCTGCATGAGCTGCAGATAGTCCACGATCAACAAGTCCAGTTTGTTCTTGTTCTCCATCTTCAGTCGGCGGGCCTTGCCGCGCATCTGTTGCACGGTGAGCGCCCCCGTGTCGTCGATGAAAATCGGGGCCTGTTCGAGTCGGCCTGTCGCCTCGGCCAGCCGCCACCAATCCTCTTTCTGCAGCCGGCCGGTCCGGAGCGCATGCGAGTCCACGTGGGCCTCGGAACTGAGCATGCGCAGCACCAATTGGGCCTTGGACATTTCCAGGCTGAACACCCCGACCACCTTGCCGTGATGGACGGCCGCATGCTGCGCCATTCCCAATGCCAAACTGGTTTTCCCCATGCTGGGCCGTCCCGCGATCACGATCAGATCGGAGGGTTGCAGGCCGGCCAACAGATCATCCAGGTCATAGAACCCGGTGGGAACGCCGGTGACCTTTTCCTTGCGCTTGGAAAGCTGCTCGACGAGGTCCAAGCTCTCTTTGATGACGTGCTTGATTTCGGTGAACGACCGCCCCAGCTTTCCTTCCGACAAGCGGAAGACGGATTCCTCCGCAAAGTCCAGGAGCTTGTCCACCGGAGTCATCCCGTCGTACCCCCGGGCAATCACCTCGGTGGCGGCGCCGATCAGCCCGCGTGACAAGGCTTTCTCCTGCACGATCTTGCAATGGTATTTGATGTTGGCCGCGGTCGGAACCACCTGGACCAGTTCGGCGAGGTAGGCCGAGCCGCCGACGGACTCCAGTTCGCCTTTGGTCTTCAGATGCTCGGAGAGCGTGATCTGGTCGATTTCATGGCCCTGCTCCGAGAGCTCCAGCATCGCGCGATAAATTTTTTGATGGGCGGTGCGGTAGAACGCCTCTTCCGCGATCAATTCTTCGGCTTTCGCCATCGCCGCTTTCTCAAGCAGGATCGCCCCCAGCACACATTGCTCGGCTTCGAGGTTTTGCGGCGGCAGCCGGGGTTCGGAGAGATCGGAAGGCGTCATGGTTGCTCAACTCGTGGCACAGGCGGAATGACCGACAAGGACCGACTAGCGACCGTTCTTGGAGAGGATCCCGACCAACGCTTTGAGCGGAACCCGCCGACGCTGGGGCGGGCGGGGCTCGGCGCATCCGGTCAGCACCAGCGTTTCATCGGGCGGTCGACCGGGAAGCCCGATGAGAACCGCGGTTGCCGCTCCGAGGCGGCGTCCTTCCGCCAACACCGCCTGAGGTTGACGCGCTGTGTTCGAACGGAGGGTGCCGTGCACGACGCAGATCCCCGCGTCTCGCAGTTGCCCGGAAACGTGGAACAAGCGACGAGCCTGGCTGGCCGGGGCCGACACCAGCACCGTCCCGCGCGCACGAGGAGAGCCGTTGCCCCTCCGCTCCAACGCCCGGAAGAGACGATCCACATCAAACGCGAACCCCGTGGAGGGCAGGTCTTGCCCAAATCGCCCGATCAAATTGTTGTAGCGTCCCCCGCCCACCAGTTCGCACCCAACCCCCTCGGTGAACACATCGAACACCACCCCGTCGTAATAGTCAAATCCCCGGAACTCTCCCAAATCCAGCACCAGCCGATCCTTGAAACCGGTATCGGCGAGCAGCCGATAGACCTGCGTCAAACGGTCCAACGCCGCACGTGATTTCGGGTCTCGTCCGGCCAAGGCGCGGCCGCGCTCCAGCACCGCTTCTCCTCCATAGAGACGCGGGGCTTCCAAAATCCCCTTGGCTGCCCTGGCCGAAATCCGCTCCTGGGCGAGGATTTCTTCGAGCCGGGGCAAGTCCTTCTTGGCCGCGGCATGTTCAGCCCGTTTCTGGCCGTCCGGGGAAAGCCCCGCCCGCGCCACCAAGGCCTTGAAAAATCCCACATGGCCCAGCGAGATAGTGAAGTCTGAAAGCCCCAGCCGTCCAAGGCAGTCCCCCATCAACGCCACGATCTCCCCGTCCATCGCCGCATCATCGACCCCGATCAACTCGGCGCCGACCTGAAACACTTCGCGGTCGCGGCCCGCATGTTCCGGCTCATATCGGAAGACCGTCGTGCGGTATGACAACCGGATCAGCAGCCGCGCCTCCACCATTCCCATCGCCACGATGCGGGCGATCTGCGCGGTGACGTCAGGCCTGAGCAGGAGAATCCGCCCGGTCGTCCGATCGACGAACTTGTAGCACGCCTCGATGACGCCCGGCTCAAGCCCCGGCGCCAGCACATCGAGATATTCGAATGTGGGGGGCATGATCTCCTGATACCCCCAGCGGCCAAGCGTCGCCAGCAACACGCCTTCCAAATGACGGACTTGCGTCACGGTTTCGGGCAGGATCGTGGACATGCCGACCGGAATCGGCGAACGGTCAGGCCGATTCGACACAACAGCCTGCCTGCGGGCGGGCCTGAGAGCGCGTGAAGATGCTTGCGGGCGGGGCATAGGCTGGGCCTTGCCTAAAGCCCTTTTGAGAGGTCGACCAGCTTGACGGACAGGATATTCTGACTGTGCTTGATCGTGTCTAAGACGCCGGACGGCAAGGGGGCGTCGAGCCCGATAATCAACAGGGCATTGCCGCCGCGGGCCTCGCGCGAGCATTGCATGCGAGCGATGTTGACGTTGTGCTGGCCGAGCGCCGACGCCACCGCGCCGATGACACCGGGCCGGTCGACGTTCTGGATCAGCAGCATGGAGCCCTCGGGCACCACTTCGACCTGGAAATTGTCGATCTCGACCACGCGAGGATCCTTGCGGCTATACAACGTCCCCGCCATCCGGTGCGTCTTCTTGCCCGCTTCCACGCGGACCCGGATCATGCTGGTAAAGTCGCCCGTATCGCCGCCTTTCACTTCTTTGACTTCGATGCCGCGATCCTTGGCGATCACCGGCGCGTTCACATAATTGACCGCGTTTTCCAGGATCGGCGTCAACAGTCCCTTCAACACGGCGATCGTCAGCGGCGCCACGGACAAAGACGCCACCTCCCCGTTGTACTCCACCGTCACCCGCTCGATGCCCCCTTCGCAGAGTTGCGACTGGAGCGACCCGATTTTCTCCGCCAACGTCAGGTACGGCTGCAGCTGCGGCAACAACTCCGGCGGCACCGAGGGCACATTGACCGCCCCGCGGGCCACGCCTTTCGTGAAATAATCCACGATCTGCTCGGCGATGCCGACGGCCACGTTTTCCTGGGCCTCGGCCGTGGACGCGCCGATGTGCGGGGTGCAGATGAAATTGTCCAGGGCCAGCAAGGGATTGTCGGGCTTGGTCGGTTCCTCTTCGAACACGTCGAACGCGGCCGCCGCCACCCGCTTCGCTTTCAGGGCCTCGACCAGATCCGGCTCATGGATGATCCCGCCACGGGCGCAATTGACCAACATGACGCCGGGCTTCATCTGGGCGATCGTCGCGGCATTGATCAACGACTTGGTTTCAGCCGTGAGCGGCGTGTGGACGCTGATGATGTCCGCGCGGCGAAAGATGTCGGCGAGGTCCACGACTTCGATGCCCATCTTGTGCGCCTTTTCGGGCGCCAGATAAGGGTCGTAGGCGATGACCGTCATGGCAAACCCCTGCGCCAGCTTGGACAGGTATCCGCCGATCTGCCCGAACCCCACGATGCCGAGCGTCTTCCCGTACAGCTCCACGCCCATGAACTTTTCCTTTTCCCACTTGCCGCCCTTCATGGAGCCGGTCGCTTGCGGGATGCGGCGGGCCATGGAACAGATCATGGACATGGTGTGCTCGGCGGTCGTCACCGTGTTGCCGCCCGGCGTGTTCATCACGACGATGCCGCGCTTGGTGGCGGCCGCCTGATCCACATTGTCGAGCCCGGACCCGGCCCGTCCCACCACCTTCAACCGATCGGCCGCCGCCACCACTTCCGCGGTGACCTTGGTCGCCGAGCGGATGACCAAGCCATCGTAGGACTTGATCTCCTTGAGGAGCTCTTCTTTCGAGAGTTTGGTCTTGACGTCCACTTGGAAGCCGGCCTTCTGGAGGATCTCCACGCCGTGCTTCGATAGACTGTCGCTGACGAGAATCTTGATCGGGTCTGCCATGACTCGTGTCGTCCCCTAATTATTCTCCGGCCTACTTCGCCATCAACAATTCTTGCGCCCGCGCCACACCCTTGCCGAGCGTGACCGGATGGCCCAGCCCCTTGAGCACCATTTCCGTCGCGGCCAGGGCCAGGATCACGTCGAACCGGTCCAAGTAGCCCATGTGCGAGATCCGGAAGATCTTGCCCTTGAGGTGGTCTTGCCCACCGGCTGCCGTAATGCCGTATTGCACGCGAAGATTTTTATAAATGGCTTGGCCGTCCACGCCCGCCGGCGCATTGATCGCCGTAACGGCGTCGCTGGGCGTGCCTTTCGCGAAGACTTCCAATCCCGCAGCCTTGGCCCCCTCGCGCAGGGCGTGGGCCATCTGAGTCTGCCGGGCAAAGACCTTCTCCAAGCCCTCGGCTTTCAACATCTTGAGCACTTCCTGCAAGCCCAGGATCATGGACACGGCCGGGGTGAAGGCCGTCTGGTTTTTCTGCTGATTGTCCCGTTCACGCTTGAAGTTGAAATAAAAGGAGGTGTTCTTGGCCTTTTCCGCCAACTGCCAGGCTTTGTCGCTGACGCTGACGAACGCCAGTCCCGGCGGGAGCATCAAGGCTTTTTGCGAACCGGTCACGACCACATCCAATCCCCAGTCATCCGTCTTGAGGTCGAACACGCCGAGCGCCGTAATCGCATCCACCACGAGGATGGTCTCCGGATAACCTTTTACAATCTGCCCGAGCGCCTTCACATCATGCGTCACAGCGGTGGACGTTTCGCTCGCCTGGACATAGACCGCCTTGATCGCCGGGTCTTTTTTCAGCGCATCCGCCACAACTTTTGGGTCCACGGATTGGCCCCATTCCACCTTGATTTCCGTCACTTGGGCGCCGAACGTTTTACAGAGCTTGCCCCACCGTTCGCCGAATTTCCCGCCGTTGATCACCAGCGCCTTGTCCCCCGGCGACAGGAAGTTGGAGACGGCCCCTTCCATCCCGCCCGTGCCGGATGAGGCGAGGATCAGTACGTCATTCCTCGTCTGAAACAGCCATTTCAGCCCTTCGCGAACTTCTTGAAAAATCGGATCGAACTCCGGAGCACGGTGGTGGATCATGGGCCGGGCCATGGCCAACAAGACTTCTGGCGGAACCGGCGTCGGCCCTGGAGCCAGCAAATACCGTTTCAGCATGGTGCCATTCTCCTCACAGAACGATGCGTCATTTTAATAGGGATAGGAAGGGGGCTACGCTACCACTCCCCCCCCCAAACTGTCAAGGCAAGGAAAGCCGGTTCGAGCAGCAACTTTCCGCTCGGAATCAACCGTTCCAACGGTTGTCACGATGCCATCTATGTAGAAAATAAAAGGCCCAGTCCGGTCATCAGAACAGCATGCATCAAAAGACTCATCGCCTCATAACCAACAACTTCCTTGACATCATGCCATATCGAGGCTACGCTAAGGGGTCATGATGGAAGCATCTGAACCAGAACCCGTTGGAATCATTAGCATGCTGCGCTTGCGCTCACAGAATTTTTCCCGGACCATGTTTGCGGCCCTCCTCATCGGGGGACTGGCTGTTCCGATTCCCTATGTTCAGGCGGATACCTCAACGGCCAATAGCGCATCCCTTGAAAGCCTTGGTTCTCCAACTGATGCACCGACAGCCTCAGCGACCGGAGACCAGCTAAGCCAGGATGTACGTCTCAAAGCTGAATCGCTCTCGGCGGTTGACCAAGCAGAGTCTCCCCTCAATCCCCTGCAGAGCCAGCCAGTCGCTCAACCAGCACAGCCTGGGTCGGCGCCTGAATCCTCTATCACGATGGAACCGTCTGGCGTCAACCCAGCAGCAAAAGCTCCTGCGAATCTAGAAACACCGGCACCAACGGTCCCCGTTCGAGACGCGACGGCCGTCGTGGCAAAACCGGTCGCCCCCTCAACCTCATCCAACCCTGCCGACCCCGCAACGGCAACGGGTGAGGAAGCGAGCCAACCGACGGTGTTGCGTGAGGAATCGCGCGACAACATTGCCATCGTACGCAACGAAAAAGTGGAAGGCCATATGCGCTTCTTCCACACGGCGATCCGGGACCGGTTCGAGCATTGGCTCACCCGATTGAGCCACTACCGACCGCTCGTCGAACGGATCTTCTCCGAATTCGACTTGCCCAGCGACTTGGTCTATCTCTCGCTGGTGGAAAGCGGTTTCAACCCGCACGCCTACTCCCGAGCCAAAGCCACCGGCCCCTGGCAGTTCATGAAGGGCACGGCCCAGGTTTATGGCCTGCGGGTGGACCAATATGTCGACGAGCGGAGAGACCCCATCAAATCCACGGTGGCTGCCGCACGCTACTTACGGGATCTCTATGATCTCTTCGGAACCTGGCCCTTGGCCATGGCTGCCTACAACGCCGGCGAGGGAAAAGTGATGCGGGCGTTGCAAAAATCCCGAGCGGACAGTTTCTGGGATATTGCGGCGACCAAACACATCCGTCGGGAAACGAAGGAGTACGTGCCCCGCTTCATGGCGGCTACCATCATTGCCAAGGACCCAGGGCAATTCGGCTTCACTCCTGTGCAGACGGACTTGCATGCGTTCGAGGAAGTCGTGGTCCCGCATGCCGTGCATTTCCGCGATCTCGAAAAGGTCGCCGACATCCCCTTCAGCGAGTTGCAGCGCCTCAACCCGGAATTGCGTCGGGACGTCACCCCTCCGGACGACACGCACTATCACCTGAAAGTTCCGGTGGGCAGCAAGGAACGAGTGGAGCAGGTCCTGGACCAGATTCCGACCTGGAAGCCTCCGGTGCGGTTGCCCAAGCTCGCCAAGCATCGCCCCGATCCGGCCGGGGAGTCTCGTGGCTGGTATCGCGTGCGGGTCGGGGACAGTCTCTGGACCATCGCCAAACGTTTTCACCTATCCGTCCAGGATCTCAAGGCCAGAAACAATCTGGCCAGTCGTCGCCTGAAGCCGGGCGAACTTCTCCTCG
>JAGWTI010000097.1 GCA_028876065.1 Nitrospirota bacterium | reverse complement strand
CCGCTATGGATTGACCAGTCGCTCTATGAGAAGCATGTATGGCGAGTTTCCCGGGAAAACCGCAGACATTTACAGGCTTGCCTTCGGAAGTATCTATTGGTCCATGACCAGGAAGATAGTGGGAGGCCGTGTGCGGAAGATGTTTCTCCACATCCTGAACCTTGAGTGCTGCGATGTCCTTGTCCTTCAATCCTTTGCCTGCAAGGCGTTTGCTAATTGGAATGCGAGTGCCTCTCGAAAGTTTGATCGGGCCATGAGTGCCGGCCAGGAAGGCACCGGGCAGTTCGTGCTGTGGCACTTCTACCAGGGCAGAATCAGGCCTGCCCGTTATGAGGAGCTTTTCGTCGCTAGGTTCTCCCTCCAGAACGTGGGCTGCGGTTAGAATGTAAGTCTGGTTCTTGTATCTAACAACACCACCAGTCCCGTGCTCAAACTCTGGGGTTTCGCTAGTAATGACGACGGTGCATGAAGTGAGATAATGCTTAAGTGCAGTACGGCCTGCCTCATCAATCATGGCCATGGGTAGTTTGTTCCTATGTGCTAGTTGCGCATAGTTTTATAGCCAGGAACGGGAGGCGCGCGAGCGTCCATCGGAGCCGCGTGGTAAACCGCACAGCGGAGCGGCGGTGTCCCGAAGGGTGGTGCTGACTGTTTGAAGCGGCATTCGCGCTGACGCGCCCAATGCCGCGAGTTTCAGCGCCAAGCTGTTGCGGAGCGTCGTGCGGTCCACGCGGCTCTGTCTTCGAGCGAACGCGTCTCCCGTTCACGGCTACTCCTTCACTGTGACTACGAAAACAAACGGGCCGGGTAGCTTTCACTACCCGGCCCGTTCGCTGACTGCTGAAAGCTGTTGGCTGTCAGCTCTTCGCTTCGTTTAGTACATGCCTTCCATGCCGTGGCTGTGGCCGCCGGGCATAGCCGCTTCCTTCTTCTCTTCCGGCAGATCGGTGATCATGACCTCGGTGGTGAGCATCAAGCCCGCCACGCTGGCCGCGTTCTGCAGGGCGCAGCGCGTCACCTTGGTCGGATCGATGATCCCGGCTTTCAGCATGTCCACGTACTGCTCGTTGGCCGCGTTGAAGCCGAACGAGGGGCTCTTTTCCTGGCGGACCTTGTCGACCACGACCGATCCTTCCATGCCCGCGTTGCCGACGATCTGACGGATCGGCTCTTCGAGCGCCCGACGCACGATGGTGACGCCCACCTGCTGTTCGGCCGGCACGTCCTTCAGGTTCTCCAGCACGGACACGCAACGCAACAGCGCCACGCCGCCGCCGGGGACGATGCCCTCTTCCACGGCCGCCTTGGTCGCGTGCAGGGCGTCTTCGACGCGCGCCTTCTTTTCCTTCATCTCGGTCTCGGTCGCCGCGCCGACGTTGATGACCGCGACGCCGCCCACGATCTTCGCCAGCCGCTCCTGGAGCTTCTCGCGATCGTAGTCCGAGGTGGTTTCCTGAATCTGCGCCTTGATCTGCTTCACGCGGCCTTCGATCTTCTTGGGGTCGCCGTAGCCTTCCACGATCGTGGTGTTGTCCTTGTCGATCGTGACGCGCTTGGCGCGGCCCAGGTCGGTGAGCTTGATGTTCTCAAGCTTCAGCCCCAGTTCCTCGGAGATCACCTGACCGCCGGTCAGGATGGCGATGTCCTCCAGCATGGCCTTGCGGCGATCGCCGAAGCCCGGCGCCTTCACGGCCGCCACGTTCAGGGTGCCGCGCAGCTTGTTCACCACCAGGGTGGCCAGAGCCTCGCCCTCGACTTCTTCGGCCACGATGACGAGCGGCTTGCCCATCTTGGCGACCTGCTCCAGCAAGGGCAGAAGGTCCTTCATGCCGCTGATCTTCTTCTCGTTGATGAGGATGAACGGTTCCTCGACGGAGGCTTCCATCCGCTCGGCGTTGGTGACGAAGTAGGGGGAGATGTAGCCGCGATCGAACTGCATGCCCTCGACCACGTCCAACGAGGTGGACATGGACTTGGCTTCCTCGACCGTGATGACCCCGTCCTTGCCGACCTTCTCCATCGCTTCCGCGATCAGGTCGCCGATGGTCTTGTCGTTGTTGGCCGAAATCGTCCCGACCTGGGAAATCTCGGTCTTGGCCTGGCAGGGCTTGCTGAGCTTCTTCAGCTCCGCGACCACCGCCTCGACCGCGCGATCGATCCCGCGCTTGATCTCCATCGGGTTGCCGCCGGCGGTGATGTTCTTCGCGCCCTCGCGGTAGATGGCCTGGGCGAGCACCGTCGCCGTGGTGGTGCCGTCGCCGGCCGTGTCGCTGGTCTTGCTGGCGACTTCACGCACCAACTGGGCGCCCATGTTCTCGTAGGGGTTCTTGAGCTCGATTTCCTTGGCCACGGTCACGCCGTCCTTCGTGATGGTCGGCGCGCCGAACTTCTTATCCAGGATCGCGTTGCGTCCCTTCGGGCCCAACGTCGCCTTCACGGCGTCGGCCAGCTGATTGACGCCCTTCAGGATAGCGGCCCGCGCCGCATCGCTGTACAACAGTTGCTTTGCCATTGGTCTCGTCCTCCTTTGTCGGTTCTTAAAATCGTGTCGTCATGTGCGGTGTGGATGCGTCGCGCTTAGTCGGTGAAGACGCCCAGGATGTCTTCTTCCTTCAGGATCAGGCAGTCCTCGCCGTCGATGTGCAGCTTGCTGCCGGAGTACTTGTCGAAGAGCACCTGATCGCCGACCTTCAGGTTCTTCACGTCCTTGCCAACGGCCTGAATGGTGCCCCGCTGGGGTTTTTCCTTGGCGGTCTCCGGCACATAGATGCCGCCGGCGGTCCGCTCCAGCTCCTCGGTGTAGGTCACGAATACGCGATCGCCAAGCGGCTGGAACCCCTTGGCGGACGTGGCCTTCTTTTCCTTCTCTTCGTGGGTCTTGGTCGCCATAACACTTCCCTCCTTAAAGTTAACTCAAGTGGCTGCAGTCGGTTGCGAACCCCATACAACGTAGGAAATTCAATCGCAACAAGTACGAACAGACCGCCTATATGGGAGATTCTAGACGCTGCCGCAGATGCCACGAGAGATAGCGCCGGGACTAAGCAAGTCAAGGCCTGCCGGCAAGAATTTCTTTGCCGCTGGACGTGGCTGGTGGCCGCGTTAATAAGTTATTGAAAATCAAGGGCTTGTTGGCTGGAAATCGAGAAGGGATGGGGCTACGCTCACGAACGGAGGAGGTCGAAATCCCGGATCTCCTTCTTGAGATAATCGCGCAGCCGCTTGATCAACCTGGCTTCCAACTGGCGGGTCCGCTCCTTGGTGATCCCGTATTTGTGGCCGAGATCGTCGAGCGTCAGGGGCGTTTCCGAGAGGATGCGGTTACGGAGGATGTCCTCGTCCCGCTCCGGCAGCGTCTTGGTGAACTCGGCCAATTTTTTGCGGAAGAGGGTCTTCAATTCGGTGTCCGCCAGGCGTTCGTCGGCTGCCGGTTCTTGCGAAGGCAGGACGTCGAGGAGCGTGCCCTCGGTTTCCTGGTTCAGCGGCTGATCGAGCGAGAGTTCCCAACTCCCGAGGCGCTGGTCCATCTCGATCACGTCCCGTTCGCGGACGTTCAGCCGGTCGGCCAGCAGCTTCGCGTCCGGCACGAAGCCTTCGCGCTCCAGCTTGGCCTTTTCCTTCTTGAGGTTGTAGAAGAGCTTGCGCTGGTCTTGCGTGGTGCCGACCTTGACCAGGCGATAGGTGTTGAGCAGGTACCGCAAGATGTAGGCGCGGGCCCACCAGGCGGCATAGGCGTAGAAGCGCACGTTCTTCGCCGGGTCGAACTTCTTGATCGCCTGCATCAGGCCGACGTTGCCTTCCTGGATCAAGTCCATCTGGTCCGCGCCGGTGTGGAGGTATTCCGAGGAAATCGAGACGGAGACCCGCAAGTTCGCCAGGATCAGTTTGACCGCCGCCTCGCGGCTGCCCTGGACCTGATACTCGTGGAAGAGGCGGAGTTCTTCTTCCTTGGACAGAAAGGGGTAACGACGGATCTCCGCGAGGTATTGTTGCAACGCCGTGACGGGAGCAACGGCCGTGCTCTCGGCCTTCGGCGATTCGTCAACCGTCTGTCCCGCGGGCGGAGGCACCGTGTCCGCCAACTCGGTGTCGTCCGGCCCGATCTCGGCGTCCTCCAAGACTTCGGCGTCGTCGATCTCTTCTTCGCTGTGTCGTGGTTGTTCGGTCATAAGGCGCGAGAGAACGGTTGCGATGGGGCGCACGGTTCGGGTGATTATAAACGTAACTGCGGTGAGAACAAAGCGTCGGATGGCGGTTGCGAAACAGAAAGGGGCGATCTTATAGTGGTTCGGTCCATGCGGCGGGCCAAGGGCGTTGTGGGCGGAACGGAGGAGTCTGGTGCGGAACGTTGTCGGGGCCATCCGGAGCGGGCAGTGGCCGTCGCTCGTGGGGGCCTGGTTGCATTTCGAGGTCAGCTTCATGGCCTGGCTGCTGGTCGCGGCCTTGGGCGTGCCCATCGCGGAGGCCTTTGCGCTGAGCGCGACGCAGAAGGGACTTTTGGTGGCCGTACCTCTGCTGGGCGGGGCCCTGCTGCGGGTTCCGGTCGGCCTGTGCAGCGATGTCTTCGGGCCGAAAGCCGTCGGGCTGATGCTGCTGGGCAGCGAGTTGCTGGCCCTGTTGTGGGGATGGGTGGGCGCCGAAAGTTTTTTCGAGCTGCTGGGCGTCGGGCTGTTGCTGGGGACCGCCGGCGCGAGCTTCGCGGTGGCGCTGCCTCTCGCCAGCCGGGCCTATCCGCCTGCCCACCAGGGCCTGGCCATGGGCATCGCGGCCTCGGCCAACAGCGGGACGGTCGTGGCGACGTTCTTGGCCCCGCGGTTGGCGCAATCGGTCGGGTGGCACGGAGTCTTCGGGCTGATGGCGATCGTGGTGCTGGCGACCGTCATGGCCTTTGCGCGGCTCGTGCGCGGGAGCGGGGGCGCCGGACATGTGGAGCGGCCTGCCGGTTGGTGGAGCCTGTTGAAAGAAATCGGCCGGCTGCCGTCGGTCTACTGGTTGTGCTTTCTGTATGCGGTGACGTTCGGCGGCTTTGTGGGGTTTTGCAGCTTCCTGCCCCTGTTTCTCCACGATCAATACGGATTGGATCTCGTGCAAGCCGGCTCCTGGGCCGCGCTCTGCGGGTTGGCGGGGAGCCTGGCCAGGCCGTTCGGCGGCTATGTGGCGGATCGCGTCGGCGGCCTGGCGGTGCTGCGGTGGCTGTTTCCGATGCTGGCGTTACTGGCTCTGGCACTGGCGTCATTGCCCGGCCTGCTCTGGGCCGGATCACTATTGGTGACGGCCTTGGCCTGCATGGGATTCGGCAACGGCGTGATCTTTCAAGTCGTATCGGAGCGTCTGGCCAAACAGATCGGGATGGCGTCGGGCGTGATCGGGGCGGCGGGCGGCTTCGGCGGAATGGTGATTCCCCTCTCCTTCGGTCTGCTGAAGGATCATACCGGCAGCTTCGGCACGGGGTTCTTGCTATTCGGCGGCGCGAGCCTGATGGCGTTGGCGAGCGTCGTCGTCGCGGTTCGAAGGAGTCGCGCGGAATGAGACAGAACGTGCGAGCCGATGGCGCTCCGGAAGACCGTGCAGTGGCGTTTTTCTGGTTGAACCCCTATAATGGGGCGCACATCGGTTTGGAATTGGCGCAAAGGGACTAACGGGCATGGCGCAGGAATTCGACACGATCGAGCAGGCCATCAAAGACATCAAGAAGGGCCGTTTTGTGATCCTCGTGGACGACGAGGATCGTGAAAACGAAGGGGACCTCGTGATGGCCGCGGAAAAGGTCACCCCGCAGTCCATCAATTTCATGGCGAAGCATGCCCGGGGCCTGATCTGCCTGGCGCTCACGCCGGAGCGGGTGGAAGAGTTGCAGCTCCCGCCCCAGGCCGCCGAAAACACGGCGACGTTTGGGACCGCCTTCACCGTCTCCGTCGATGCGCGGAAAGGCATCACCACCGGCATTTCCGCGGCCGACCGCGCCACCACGATCCATACGGCCATCGATCCGAAGAGCAAGCCGGCCGACCTGGCCAGGCCGGGGCATATCTTTCCGCTCAAGGCCCAGAAAGGCGGGGTTCTCAAACGGGCGGGGCAGACCGAAGGGTCGGTGGACCTGTCCCGGCTCGCCGGACTGTACCCGGCCGGGGTGATCTGCGAGATCATGAACGAAGACGGGACCATGGCGCGGGTGCCGGAACTCATGGCGTTCGCCAAGCGGCACAAGATCAAGTTGGTCACGATCAAGTCCCTGATCGAGTACCGCATGCATCGGGAAACGTTCATCAAGCGGATCGCGAGCGCGAAGCTCCCGACGATTGTCGGCGAGTTCGAAGCCGTGGTCTTCGAAAACGAGGTGGACGGCGGCACGCACATCGCCTTGGTCAAGGGACGGGTGGAGGACGGCACGCCCTGCCTGGTGCGGGTTCACTCGGGGTGCTTGACGGCCGACGTGTTCGGATCGCTGCGCTGCGATTGCCGCGACCAGTTGCAGCGCGCCATGCAGATCATCGAGAAAGAAGGCCGCGGCGTGCTGCTCTATCTCAATCAAGAGGGCCGCGGCATCGGCCTGCTCAACAAGATCCGGGCCTACAAGCTTCAGGATGAAGGCAGCGACACGGTCGAGGCCAATCTCCAACTGGGCTTCAAGCCGGACCTGCGCGACTACGGGATCGGCGCCCAGATTCTGGTCAATCTGGGGCTCCAGAAGATCCGCCTCATCACCAACAATCCGCGAAAAATCGTCGGCATCGAAGGCTATGGGCTCAAGGTGACCGAGCGCGTGCCGATCGAAATCGCGCCGCGCGCCGCCAATGAACGGTACCTGCGCACGAAGAAGCATAAGCTTGGCCACATCCTCAACAAAGTCTAGCAGGCTGTTGAAAAACTCCGCCAGCGGCGTTCTCGCGTCGCGTCGAGGCTCCACGTACGACAAAGAGTATGCGTCGCCTCGTCGCTTGCTGCGGCCTTGCCGGCGGATTTTTTGAACAGCCTGCAAATCCCCGTCTCGTAGTCCTTGCCAGTTTTTAGGCGAACCTGCTAAGGTGCGTCCGAACTTGCCCCATCGTTCACGGAATGCCGCCGCATCGGGCCTGGCCAGGTGGAAGGTCTCTGCATGAAGCCGCTCGAAGGACAACTCGACGCCACCAACCTCCGATTCGGCTTGGTCGTCAGCAAGTTCAACGAGTTCGTCACCGACCGGCTCCTGGCCGGTGCGCTGGACACGCTCGGCAAGGCCGGTGCGGCCGACGCGGCGATCCTGGTGGTCAAGGTGCCCGGCGCCTTCGAGATTCCGTTGGTGGCGCGCCGCATGGCCCGTTCCGGGCGCTTCGACGCGGTGATCTGTCTCGGCGCGGTCATTCGCGGCGAGACGCCCCATTTCGAATACATCAGTGCGGAAGCCAGCCGTGGCATCGCCCGGGCGGCCTGGGAGTCCGACGTCCCGGTGATTTTCGGCGTGCTCACGACGGAGAACGTGGAGCAGGCGTTGGAACGGGCCGGAGCCGCCGAGCGCAATCGCGGCGCCGAAGCCGCCAGGACCGCCGTGGAAATGGCGAACTTATTGCGGCAGATGGACGAGATGGACGGGAAGCAGGCCCGGCACCGGGTCGTCGGGCGCGCTGTCAGACGCCCGCGCAGCCGGAGAAAACGATGAAATCGGCTGAAAGGCATAAGGCATAGACCATGGGACTCCGCCGGCAATCTCGCGAGCGTGCGCTGCAGATTCTCTTCCAGTGGGACGTCCATGGGAAGGGCGGACACTGGCTGACCGATTTCGAAACCCAGCACCCGGCCGAACCGGAAGTGAAACGGTTTGCCGATCAGCTCGTCGAAGGCGTGCTTGTCAACCGGCCCGAACTCGACACCTTGCTCGGCAAGTATGCGACGAACTGGAAGGTCAGCCGTATGCCGATCGTCGACCGCAACATTCTTCGGGCGGCCTTGTACGAGCTGTGCTACCTCCCGGACGTGCCGGCCAAAGTCACGGTCAATGAGGCGCTCGAGTTGGCCAAACGCTTCGCCGACGACGAGGCGAAGAAATTCGTGAACGGGGTGTTGGATCAGGTGCTCAAGTCGGATCCCCGGCTGGAGGCCAAACGGGCCGAATTGGTTGGCGTGAAGCGTGAAGCGTGAAGCGTGGGAACAGGGTTGTCAGTATCCAGTTCTCAGTGGGCAGTTCCGGAAACTGATAACTGAACACTGAATCACTCTTTGCGAATGACGAGAAAGCTATGATCGAGCGCTACACACTGCCGGGCATGAAGGCCATCTGGGATCTCCGGCACAAGTATGAGATCTGGCTGGAGGTCGAGTTGCTGGCCTGTGAAGCGTTGGAACGGGCCGGTGAAGTGCCGCGCGGCGCGGCGGCCCGCATTCGCCGCAGAGCCAAGATCGATCCGGCGCGGATTGCCGCGATCGAAAAGGTCACCAAGCACGACGTGATCGCGTTTCTCGAATCCCTCGCCCTGCCGGTGGGAAAAGAAGTCCGGTTCCTGCACATCGGCCTGACCTCCTCGGACATCGTGGACACCTCGCTGGCCGTGCAGATGACCGAGGCGCTGGACCTGATTCTGAAGGATGTGGACGGGTTGCTGGCCGTGCTCAAGACACGGGCGATCGAGCATCGCGACACGATCATGGTCGGGCGATCCCACGGGATTCACGGTGAGCCGATCTCCTTCGGGTTCAAGCTGGCTATCTGGTACGAGGAGACCAAGCGGCATCTGGCTCGGCTGAAGGCGGTGCGCGAGGACATCGCGGTCGGGAAGCTGTCCGGCGCCATGGGCACGTTCGCCCACCAGGGGCCTCACGTCGAAGCCTATGTCTGCAAGAAGCTCGGCCTCAAGCCCGATCCGGTTTCCAATCAGGTGGTGCAACGGGACCGGCATGCCGCCTATCTCTCGGCCCTGGCGTTGCTGGCGGCCAGCATCGAAAAGTTTGCGACCGAAATCCGGCATCTACAGCGGACGGAAGTGTTGGAGGCGGAGGAATATTTCTCCGCCGGGCAGAAGGGCTCCTCCGCCATGCCGCACAAGCGCAACCCGATCGCCTCGGAGAACCTCTGCGGCCTGGCCCGCATCGTGCGGGCCAACAGTCTGGCCGCGATGGAAAACGTCGCGCTCTGGCACGAGCGGGACATCAGCCATTCCTCCGTCGAACGGGTGGTCATGCCGGACAGCACGATCCTGGTGGACTACATGCTGGTGCGGTTGACCGACCTCGTCAAGAACTTGTTGGTCTATCCGGAGCGGATGCAACGGAACCTGGACCTGACCGGCGGCCTGGTCTATTCGCAGCGACTGCTTCTGGATCTGGTGGAGCGGGGCGCGCAGCGGAAGGAATCCTACGAGGCCGTCCAGCGCTGCGCCATGGAAGCGTGGAAGGGCCGGGCCGGCTTCCAGGACTTGGTCGGCAAAGATCCGGTGATCAGCAAGGCGCTGACTCAAGCGCAGATCGCCGCCTGTTTCGACCCCGCCTATTATCTGCGACACCTGGGCAAGATTTATCAGCGGGTCTTCGGCAGAGAAGCCGGTCCGAAGCGGACCGGAAGAGGGCGCTAATGGCATTGATGAAAGGTACGATGATCTATGAGGGCAAGGCGAAGAAGATTTTTGAGACGGTGGACCCGGATCGCGTCATTCAGTATTTCAAAGACGACGCCACGGCCTTCAACGCGCAGAAGAAGGGGACGATCCTCGAAAAAGGGGTGGTGAACAACAAGGTCTCCGAGAAGCTCTTTCGCCTCTTGGAGGCGGGCGGGGTGCCGACCCATTTCGTCGAGCGGCTCAACGACCGGGAGATGCTCACCAAGAAAGTCCGGATCGTCCCGATCGAAGTGGTCGTGCGCAATGTCGTGGCGGGGAGTCTGGCCAAACGGTTGGGCTTGAACGAGGGGGAGGCGATCGTGCCGCCGCTCGTCGAGTTGTATTACAAGAACGACGCGCTGGGCGACCCGTTGATCACCGACGAGCATGTGCGCCTGCTCGGCCTGGCCGAGCCGGCCATGGTCGGCCAGATCAAGGACCTGGCGCTCAAGGTCAACCGGCTCCTGGTCCCGTTCTTTCAGGAACGACACATGATCCTGGTGGATTTCAAGCTGGAGTTCGGCCGGCACAAGGGCAGTCTGATCCTGGCCGACGAGATCTCCCCCGACACCTGCCGCTTCTGGGACCAGACCACGAAGGAATCCATGGACAAGGATCGCTTCCGCAAGGATTTGGGCAAGATCGAAGAGGCCTACCAGGAAGTGCTGAAGCGGGTCTGCGGGTAGGGGGGCGCCTGCGCAAGCTGGTCACATGGATGGCAGAGTACGGCCTGATGGCGGCGATCGTCGTCTGGGCTGCGGCGGTGGGGCTGATGGCCTATCGCCTGGAAGACTCTCCATGGCGCTGGGCGTTTGCCGCGCTGGCGTTGGGAGGCATCGTCCTCGTCAAGGCCATCCTGTGGATGCGCAGGTATATCGACAACATGAGCAAGCCACCTCAGGGGGAGTCGCACGAGTGAAAGCCAAGATTCATGTGACGCTGAAGCAGGGCATTCTCGATCCGCAGGGCAAGGCCATCGAACATGCCTTGGACACGCTCGGGTTCAAGGCGGCGAGCAACGTGCGGGTCGGCAAGTACATGGAGTTGGACCTGGCAGAACAAGACAAGGCTAAGGCTGAGGCTGAGGTCAAGGCCATGTGCGAAAAGCTGCTGGCGAATACGATCATCGAAGAATATCGGTTTGAATTGTCCAATTGAAATTTTGAGTTTTAAGTTTTTAGTTTTGAGTTCAAGCCCGTTTAACTCAAAATTCAAAACTCAAAATTAGAAACTCTCTATTATGAACTTCGGCGTCATCGTTTTTCCGGGCAGCAACTGCGATCACGATTGTATCCACGTCCTGTCGGATGTGTTGGGCCAGAAGGCCATTCCGGTCTGGCACAAGGAATCCACGCTGGACGGGCTGGATGCGATCATTCTCCCGGGCGGATTTTCGTACGGCGATTATCTGCGGACCGGCGCGATCGCCCGGTTCTCGCCGGTGATGGGCGCGGTGAAGCAGTTCGCCGACGAAGGCGGGATGGTCTTGGGGATCTGCAACGGCTTCCAAATCCTGTTGGAGGCCGGCCTTTTGCCCGGCGCCATGTTGCGGAACCGGTCGCTGTCGTTCATCTGTCGGGATGTCCATGTCCGTGTGGAAAACGCGGCTACGCCCTTCACCGGCCGGTGCCGGCCGGGGCAGGTGTTGAAAATCCCCATCGCCCATGCGGATGGCAACTATTACACGGACGACGTGATGCTCTCCCAGATGAAGGCGGCGGCCCAGGTGGTGTTTCGCTATTGCACGGCGGATGGACAGGTCACGCCGGAGGCCAACCCGAACGGGTCGCTGGATCATATCGCCGGCGTCAGAAACGCGGCGGGCAACGTGCTGGGCATGATGCCGCACCCGGAGCGCAGCGCCGAAGCGGTGTTGGGCAACGACGACGGCAAGCTGATCTTCCTCTCCATGCTGGATGCGCTGCAAAAGGCCAAGCTCAAAGCGGTCCTGACGTAACCGGTGCCGGCCATGGGGTGGACGAGGCGCGGGCTGCCGCTGTTCCTTCTGTTGGCGGGACTGAGCCAGAGCGTGTCCGTCGCGGCCGACTCCATCGAGACGGAAGGACTGGGGCTGCCGCTGTTGTGTACCATCGGCGAGACCTGCTGGGTGGCGAACTACGTGGATGCCGACCCCTCGGTGGAGGCGCGCGACTTCCGCTGCAATCGGCGGACCTACGACGGGCATGACGGAACAGACTTCGCCATCCGAGACCTGGCCGTGATGACCCAGGGGATGCCGGTGGTGGCCGGCGCGGCTGGAACGGTCAGGAATGTCCGGGACGGCATGCCGGATGTTGCGTTGACCGACGAAGCCTCGCGCAAGCGCCTTGCCGGACGGGAATGCGGCAACGGCGTGGTGATGGGCCATGAAGGCAACTGGCAAACCCAGTACTGCCATATGCGCCAGGGGAGCATCAAGGTCAAGGCGGGAGACAAGGTCGAGCGAGGCAGCCAGTTGGGCTTGGTCGGACTCTCCGGCAAGACGGAATTCCCCCACGTGCATCTGACCGTTCGTAAAGATGGGAACGCCATCGATCCCTTCACCAATCGGGAGATGATCGCCGGCTGTGGGAAGGATGGGAAGTCCTTGTGGCGGGCGGATCAGCACATCATGTATGAGCCGGTCGCGCTGTACAACGTCGGATTTGCGACGGATGAGCCGGACATCGAGGCCATCCGGAGCGGAAAGCGTGAAGAGGGGCCCTTCCCTTCGACCGCACCGGCGCTGGTGCTCTGGGTGGACATTCTCGGCGTCGAAACAGGCGATCGGCTTCTGTTCCGGATCATCGACGGTGATGGCAAGGTGGTGTTCAACCGTAGGGAGCAAATCGAACGGACCCAGGCACGACGGTTCGCTTTCGCCGGATCACGCCCGAAGACCAATGGCTGGCCGGCCGGGACCTATACAGGCCAGGTGACGCTGA
>JAGWTI010000012.1 GCA_028876065.1 Nitrospirota bacterium | reverse complement strand
ATCCCCTCTTCGTCCTGACCGGCCGCTTGCAGCTCTTGAAGGAGAAGCTGGCGGCGCAGGACTATGGCGACATGCCGGCCGACCTGAAAACAATCGAAGAGGCCGCGAAACGCATGACCCGCGTCACGGAGCGGTTCCTCACCTTGGCCAAGCCCGCTCAGCTCCGGCAGACCCAGTGCGACATTCGGACGATCCTGGACGAGACGCTGGAATTCCTGTCCAATGAGCTGATGAAAAACCAGATCCGATTGGTGACCGAGCTGGCGCCGGATCTGCCCGCCATCCGGTCCGATCCGCGCCAGCTCCAGGAGGCGTTTCTGAACCTCCTCCTCAACGCCATCCAGGCGATGGCCTCGTCCCATGGTCGCGGGACGTTGACGGTGGCGGCGAATCTGCATCAGGCGTGGATCGAAGTTCGGATACAAGACGACGGACCCGGCATTCTCCCGGAGCATCGGCCCAAGCTGTTCGAACCGTTTTTCAGCACCAAATCGGCGGGAGAAGGCACGGGTCTGGGCCTCTGGACGGTCCGCGCCATCGTCATGGGCCTGAAAGGCCGGGTGGCGTGCGAGACGGAGGTGGGGCGAGGCACCACGTTCATCGTCCGGCTGCCGGTTTCTGAAGAATTGAATCATTGACGATTGCGAAGAATTGACGATTGTTGGATTGGCGGAATTGCCAAGGTTGACGGAATTGCCAGAATTGCCACGATTGCCAGAATTGACGATTCTGTACAATCCATCACTCGTCAATTTTGCGCAATCATGGCAATCATTGAATCGTGGCAATCAACAATTCCGTGCAATCGTCACTTCTTCGTTACCAGAGCGTTCGCACGGGGTATTGGGTGATGAGCGAGTCCGGGGTAAGCAGGACGCAATCGTGCTCGATGGCCTGACAAATCAACATGCGGTCAAAGGGGTCGCGGTGCAGGGAAGGGAGTTTGTGGAGGTGAAGAACCGCCGGCTCTTCAAGGGGCAGCGCTGCGATGCCGTGTTGCTCGCGCTGGACCGGGAGAAACCGCTCCGGGGTGTCGGGAAGGGGCATCCGGCCGAGCGAGTACTTGACCGACAGTTCCCAAACCGATACGGAACTGAGGAAGACGTCGTGGGCGGGATCCATGAAGAGGGATGCGGCCCGGTCCGACAGATCGGGCGCGTCTGTGATGATCCAGAGGAACGTGCAGGTGTCAAGCAGGAGCTTCACGACGCCTGTCGCCCCTCGAAGGCGCGCGTCAGGTCCTCCGGTAAGGGTTCCCAAAAGGACGGAGGAATGGTGAGGCGGTCTTTGGCCAGCCCGATTGGACGCTTGCGTGCGACCGGAGCCGGCAAGGCGACGATCTCGGCAATGGGTGTATTGCGACGGCAGAGCACGATCCGCTCACCTTTCTTGAGCTTGTCCAGGTAGCGAGAGAGGTGAGTTTTTGCTTCATGAATGTTGAGTCGAATCATGGTTCACTTTTAAACTAAGTTAGAGGTTAAGTCAAGGACTCGATCATCCGACGGCTGACGGTGGAAAAGAATTGACGATTGCATGGAATTGACGGGACGAGAATCGCCGAAATTGAAGGATTGCCAGAATTGATGATTGAGAGGAATTGACGATTGATAGATTGCACAAGATTGCGTGCTTGTCGGACTCCGATAATCTTGGCAATCGTGGCAATCAATAATTCTGGCAATCGTTCAATCCTGGCAATTTTGGCAATCGTTCAATCTTGGCAATTCTGGCAATCATCCACGGAGGAAGCACATGGCCATCATCCTGATCGCGAATGCGGATCACCGGTTCAGTCAGACGTTAAAGAATGTGTTGAGCGCCTATGGGCACGAGATCGTGATTGCGCGAACCGGGGAGGAGGCGGTGCAACGCTTCGACGAGCGGCCGCCGGACCTCGTGCTGCTGGACCTGGTGTTGCTGGGCCTGTCCGGACTCGACACGCTGGTGAAGCTGAAGGCCCGAGCCCCCCGCCTGCCGGTCGTGGTGGTGACGGGCGATGTCCCCATCGAGGTCGAGAACCGCGCCCGCGAAATGGGCGTCATTGACGTCCTGCGCAAGCGGCTCAGTATGGATGTGATCATGCAAACCGTCACCCGCGCGTTGCAGGAAGTCGGCAAGCCGGCCACAGCGAGGCCGGCCTCCGTGGCGTCCCCGGGCGCAGACAGCAAGCCCGCGACGATCCTCCTGGTGGACGACGAGAAGGAGATCTGCGACCTCGTGGGCGAGTTCCTGCAACGGCGCGGATACCGGATTCAGACCGCGTACGGCGGTGCGGAGGCCTTGGTGAAGATCAAGCAGGAGCCGCCGGACCTCGTGCTGCTGGACATTTACATGCCCGATATCAACGGGGTGGAGGTGCTGGGGCGGCTGGTCAAGAGCAAATTCCCCGGCGGCGTCATCATGCTGACTGCCAGCCAGGAGGAGCCGCTGCTGAAGACGGCGCTGGACCTGGGCGCCTTCGACGTCCTGCCCAAACCGGTGGATCTGGATCAGGTCGAGATGGCCGTCATGGTGAAGCTGGCGCTCAACGCGCCGGACTGACGGTCCCGCCTCCCGTCATCGGGGAAGAAACTGCCGCTCCCGCAACAGGACCAGGATCATGTCCGCCGCTTGTTCCGGCGCGATGCGCGTCGTGTCGATTCGGATGGCCGGGTCGAGCGGCGGCTCGTAGGCCTCCTGCAAGCCCGGCACGGTCGCCGATTCCCCCGCCCGTCCTTTGCGATAGGTCCCTTTTCGGTCCCGCTCCACGCACGTCTCCAACGGGCACTCGACGGCCACCTCGACGAAGCGGGGAATGAGGCGTCGGGCGAAGTCCCGGTAGGCCCGGCGGTTGGCCGTGGCGTCGAAGATCACCGTCACGCCGCGCGCCGCCAGCCGGCTGCCCACGAAAGCCAGGGTACGGTAGAACAAGTCGCGCTCCTCATGCGAATAGGTCGGAATCGGGGTGAGAACCTTGCGCATCTCGTCCGACTCCAGCACCTCGACCTGCAGCCCCAAGGCTTCCAGCTTGGGTTTCAAGGCGGCGGTAATCGAGCTTTTTCCGGAGGCCGGCAGGCCGGTCAACCAAATTGCAAAGCTCTGGGGAATTGACGATCGGGTCATTGCAGCATTGACGAATGTCCGCAGAATTGACGATTGTCCGAAGGATTGTCGATTGAATCAATGCCGATTGACGAATGTTTTCAATGAATCAATGCCCCAATGAAACAATCGTCAATTCCTTTGAGTCGCCAATGGGTCAGCGCCTTTTCTTCGCGGTGGCTTGTGACGCCGCAAAGATGGCGAGCAATTCATTGGCTTCTGCGATCAGCTCTTGTGCCGAGCCTTGGGGGACAATACCGGCTTCTTCGAGGAGCTCCAGCCAGAAGATCGTCTCGTCTGCTTCTTCGACCACGACTCCGATCTTGGCTATGAATTCCGCCTTTGACCGTGCCCGGCAGGTGGTGGCTCGATAGTTCGCCGCGACCGCCGTCCCCGAACGTAGAAGCTGATGCCCAATGACACGCGCCTCCTCTATCCTCGGCAACAAGCGAAACAAGCGGACAATACGAATCGCGAAGTGTTTAGTCCGTTCCTTTAATTCTGCCGCTTTCACCGATGACCCTCTTTAATCATCAATGAACCAATTCAGTATTCGGCGAATCTTAACGCAATCGTCAATGATCCGATGAATCAATCGTCAATGCTTCAGATACCGGTTGACCTGATCCGGGTCGAACCGCTCTTCGGCCAGGACGTTCCGGATAAAGTTGAACAGGCTGCGCCGCACCGAGAGGGGCAGTTTCGGGTACCAGAGCGGACTCGCGATGACGAGGCCGCGAAACGCGAAAAACGGCGCGGCGCATTCCGTAATCGCGCGATCCCCGCTGGCCGTCCCATAGTCGTCCCAGAACTGACGGAACAGGACCTCGAACGGGCCCTGCAATTTGCCCCATCGGCACAAGGAAAAAAACAGATAGTTGATCGTCATGGCGGTGAGGTCGTCGGCGGCCTCGCCCCACTCCCCTCGCGAGCGATCCAGGACGCTGAACTCGGTTCCCTTGCGGAAGAGCACGTTCCAGGGGTGGAAGTCCCCGTGCACTTGCACGAGCCGGCCGGCCTTGCGGCGCAAGCGCCACCGCCAGCGGTTGCAGGCGTCCTCGATCGAGCGCAGCAGGTCCTCCGTGATGAAGTCGAAGCGGACCGGATAGCTGTCGGTCAGGCCCATGATGCATTCCCCGTGGCCGAGCAGTTCCCGCAGCCGGCGTCGGTAGAGTGCGGGGTGGCGACGTTTCACCCGGTGGATGTCGGACAGGTACCGGGCCAGGGCGCGTGTTCGGTTCCGATCCGCCTGTCGCAGCCGGTCGGTACGGCTCAGACGCTCCAGGTCTTTGTGGTAACTGTCCCCCTCGGCCCAGCCTGTCAGGACGAAGAATTCCTGTGCCGGCGCGACGGAGAAGAGAGCCCCGTCGCCGGTGAAGGCGCCGACGTCCAGCGCGGGGACGTGCCGCGGCAGCCGGCCGTAGGAGTCGTAATCCCACAGCAGCGCTTGGGCCCGATCCGCCATGTGTTCATGGCCGAATGGCCCCGCGCACATCGTCTCCAGCACGACGCGCCTGGTGACCTGTCCGTCGTGGAAGGTCAGGCGGACGGGGGCGCCGTAGCCGTACTGTTTGAGCGCAGGGCCCGAGGTTTCCTGCCCGATGGGCCCGAACGCCAGCAATCGCGCCCTCGGTCCGAACCGATGGCGCAGATAGGCTTCGAGGGCTTTCCGATGCAAGGCCGGCATGGTATTCCTTCAGTCCTCGGCCGTCAGCGTTAAGAACTCAGACCGAATCAAGCAAGTTAAGCAAGTCCTATTCCCCCTTCCGACCGCTGAAAGCTGACGGCCAATTGCTGAAAGCTATCCCGGCTGCCGCATTCGGCTCCACCTGGACCGGTGCCGGTGAGGAATAATGCGCCAGCCAGGAAGAATGGGCGAGTTCTTCATTGGATCATTGACGATTGAATCATTGCCGATTGGCGGACTCTTGAAATGAATCAATGGCCCAATGAAGCAATTGTCAATGGTTTACCGGGCCGCACGGCTCCGTGGCACGGCCTTTGCCTTTACTGGGGAGCGTACGGATTCGTTCATCATAAGGAGGGGACATGGACCTGCATGTCGAAAGCCGGAATGTGGCCATGGCGCCACGATGGAAGACGGAGGTCGAGCAGCGCATTGCCGCGCTCCAGGCGGGCCACGACGATCTCACGCATGCGCGGGTGACGCTGACCAAGAACAAACACCATAAGAAGCTCGACGATGTGGCCGAGGCGCTCGTCGTCATCACGCTGCCCGGCCGACATACCTTCACGGCGCGGAAGGAAGAGAAAACTTTCGAGGAAGCGATTCGGGCCGCCTTCGCCGCCGTCGAGATCGAGCTGCGGAAGTTCCGCGACAAACGCGCCTCGACCGAGGTCCGCGTGCCGCCCGTGCCGCTGCGCGGCGTGGTCTGCAAACTGTTTCCGCGCGAGGGCTACGGCTTTATCCTCCAAGAAGGCGGGGGAGAGGTCTATTTTCATCGGAACGCCGTGCACGGGTTCACCTTTGAGGAATTGAGCGATGGGCAAGAAATCGCCTTCAACGTCGAGGTCGGAGAAAAAGGGCCGCAAGCGACCACCGTCGAGCGGATCCCCGCCATCGGGTAGGGGCGGGGTTCCGGCGACGCGCGCCGATCTCCGCCTGCCGGTCTCCGCCCTGTCGCCCTCCGTGGACGTGTCGCAGCTCGGGTACAAGGACACGAGCGAGCTGCCGCCGCTGGAGGAGCCGATCGGGCAGGAGCGGGCGGTCGAGGCGCTGGAGTTCGGCCTGCGCATGGAGAGCCCCGGCTTCAACGTGTACGTGTCGGGGCCGATCGGCTCGGGCAAGTGGACCATGGCCAAAGACATGGTCAAGCGCCTGGCCAAGTCGGCCCCTCCCGCGCCCGACCTCTGCTACGTGAACAATTTCCAGGATCCGTCCCGGCCTCGCTGTCTCCAGTTTCCGGCCGCGCAGGGCCGGGCCTTCACGGAGGCCATGACCAATCTGATCGAAGGCCTGCGCCGCGACCTGCCGAAGATTTTCGAGGGCACCACCTACCTGGAAGCCAGGGCCAGGATTCACGAGGAAATCGAGGCCAAGAAGAAGGCGCTCTTCCGGGATTTGACCGAGTTGACGCAAGATCGAGGCTTCGGCTTCGAGGAAACGCCGGTCGGTTTCAGCCTGGTGCCGATCCGCGATGGGCAGCCCCTCTCGGAGGAGGCGCTGGCCCACCTCTCGGACGAGGAGCGGCGCGCGATCGCCGAAAAACGGAAAACGCTCGACAGCGAGATCCGCGAGTTCCACGTCCGCGTCCACGCCTTGGACCACGAAGCGGAGCAGCGCGTGCGGGACATGGACCGGGAGGTCGTCAAGAACGCGCTGATCGGCCGGTTCGAGACGCTCCGCCGGTGTTACGAAGGCCATGCGGCGGTGCTCGACTATCTGGAACGGGTGCACGAAGACATCCTGGGCACCTTCAAGGATTTTCTGCGCCAGGAGACGCCGACGCTTCCCATCCCTATCCCCGGGCTTGGAGGAAGCCGTCCGCCGGACCTGACCCGCTACAGCGTGAACCTGATCGTCGAGCACGAAGCGGGTGGCGGCGCGCCGGTCGTGGACGAGTCCCATCCGACCTATGCCAACTTGGTGGGCAAGATCGAACGCAAGGCGCACCTGGGGGTGGTCTTCACGGATTTCGCGGAGATCAAGGCCGGCGCGATCCTGCAGGCGAGCGGCGGCTATCTGATTTTGAGCGCGATGGATCTGCTCCGCCAACCCTTCGCCTGGGACGCGCTGAAGCGCGTCATCAAAACCCACGAGGTCAAGATCGAGGACCCAGGCGAGTTTTTCGGATTCTCCACCACCGGCTTGCGACCGCAGCCGGTCCCGGTGAACGTCAAGGTCGTCATGGTGGGGCCGCCGATGCTCTACCACCTGCTCCAGGCCTACGAAGAGGATTTTCAAAAGATCTTCAAGGTGAAGGCGGACTTCGACATCGACGTCCCCCGGGACGAGGCGCAGGACCGGTTGTACGGCCGCCTGGTGGCCAAGCTGTGCCGGGACGAGGGGCTGCCGCATTTCAGCGCCGAGGCCGTCGCGGAGTTGATTCAGGAAGGAGCCAGGCTGGCGGAGCGGTACGACCGGCTGACCTTGCGATTGAGCCTGCTGAGCGATGTGGTGCGCGAAGCGGCGTTCTGGGCCGGGCGCGAGGGCCGGGCGACGGTGTCGCGGGGCGATATCGAAACCGCCGTGGCCAAGAAGCGGCATCGGGCGGATCTCCCGGAGCAATGGGTCCAGGACGACATCGAAGAAGGCACGCTCATGGTCGATCTGGAGGGGGCCGTGGTCGGCCAGGTCAACGGCCTCTCCGTCCATCTGTTGGGCGATTACGCCTTCGGCCGTCCCTGCCGGATCACCGCCCGCACGTCCGTGGGCACCAAAGGGGTGCTCGACATCCAGCGGGAAGCGGAGCTGGCCGGGCACGTTCACAGCAAGGGGGTGCTGACGTTGGCCGGCTACCTGGCGGGAAAGTTTGCCGGCGCGCATCCGTTTGCGCTGACGGCGACGCTGACGTTCGAGCAGACCTACTCGGAGGTCGAGGGGGACAGCGCGGCCGTCGCCGAGTCGGCCGCGGTCCTCTCCAGCCTGGCCGAGGCCCCGGTGCGCCAGTCGTTGGCTGTCACGGGCTCGGTCAATCAGCTCGGCGAGGTTCAGCCGATCGGCGGCGTGAACGAAAAGATCGAGGGCTTCTTCGCCTCGTGCGCACGGCACGGGCTTACCGGCGACCAGGGCGTGATCATTCCCGCCCGCAACGCCAAACATCTGGTCCTGCGTCGCGACGTCGTCAAAGCCGTGGAGGCCGGGCGATTTTCCGTCTATGCCGTCCATACGGTGGAAGAGGCGCTGGAACTGTTGACCGGCTTGCCGGCCGGGAGCCGAGGCCCAGACGGGCTCTACCCGCCCGACACCCTGTTCGGAAAGGTCGCCCAACGCCTGGCGGAGATGGCCGAGATCGTGATGGCGTGGGGCGAGAAGCAGGAGAATTGACGATTGCCTCAATGTCGATTGACGAATGGCCGACAATGAATCAATGATCCGATGAAGAAATCGTCAATGACCCAATCGTCAATTTCCACAAGGCGACGATATGCCGATGTACGACTATAAATGTCTCGATTGCGGCAAAGAGTCGCTGATCATCCTGACGTTGAAGGAACATGAGAGTGGCGCGGCGGTCTGCCCCGCTTGCGGCAGCACAAAGTTGCAGCAGCTGTACACGAGTTTCATCGCGCACACGACGAAGAAAAGCTGAGGCGCCCGCCAAGCCCCCTTGCGCCCCTCTTCGGATGACCACCCGATCTTCTCGTTCCGTTGCCCCCTAGAACACCCTTCCAGAACGGCGCATTCTGCTACAGCTCGAAAACTTCGGCCTGTGGTGCAAAGCGGCAGACGAAGCAGGGATAAGTAGGAGATCCTTAGGGCTGTCCGGCTCGCCGGCCTGGCGAGGGCGGTAACCCCTTGTGCACAAAGGGAATGGGCGCGGTCGGTTTCGGTCTGCTGTCCATCCTCTTGGACATGGCGCGCGAACCGTTCATGGCATCGCAGTTGCAGAGCTATCACACCAAGATACATGTGCAGCCACCAGGGTGCCGGCCCTTGGGGTGAGCTGGCATGAGGCACTGACGAGTTGCGGTAAGTATTTTAGGCAAAGGAGGCCATCATGAACGTCAGAGCGCAAGGGCTAACCTCGCTTCTCGCTTCCATGGCGGTCGCCGTGATCGGCTCGGCGGTGCCGAGCATGATCGGGCCGAGCATGGCGCTGGCGGCTGAGCCCCACAAGATCGAGGTGGTGATCAAGGACAAGAGTTACAAAGTGACCGGCGCGTCGATGCCGGGCGAGTTGACGAGCATTACGATCCGGAACGAGGACACGATCGAACATGGGTTCACGTCGCCCCTGCTCTTCGATGTGCCCGTCAAGATGGAGGGCGAGGGGGTGTATCTCAAAGGCAAAGGCGTCCGGGCCTATCACATCCGTCCGGGCAAGAGCATCACGCTCACCTTCACCAAGGGGAGCACCAAGGATGTGGAGACCCAGCGCATCCCCTTCTGGTGCGATATGCACCCGGACATGAAAGGGGAGCTTTTCTTGGTTGAGACGAAGGGCGAGGTCGGCGGCGGCTGAGCCTCCGTCGCTGGGTATCGAGAGTGAAGGATGCGGGCCGCGCGGTCAGTGCCGCGCGGCCCGTACGCCTGTTGGGAGGTGGGCTATGACACGCGTCTTCATGGTATTGCTCAGCGTCGGGCTCGGCTGGTGGCTGGTCGGAACGCCGGGCCCGGTTACGGCGCAGGACCTGTTCGGCAATCCCCAGCGGGGCAAGGGGATCTACGAACAGCAGTGCCAGCGCTGCCATGGAGCGGGCGGTTGGGGCGACGGGCCGGACGCGCCGGGGCTCAAAATTCCGCCCGCCAACTTCCACCGCTTCATCACCCAGATGAAATCGGACGAGCAACTGTTTACGACCATCGAATTCGGTTTGGCCTTGAGCCCCATGCATGGCTGGCGCGGCCGCCTCACCGATCGGCAGATGGAAGACGTCATCGCCTACGTGCGGGCGTTGGCGCAACGGGGCCGGTGACGCAGCCCTGACGCGTCGGGCTTCCCGCCGTCGTCACGGATGTCCATGGCTTGGCCCCTCGGGCTCCGAGCCCGAGTCCTTGGTCTTGGGCGACGTGATGTCTTTCGATTTCTTGCGCAGCTTCTCCAGCAGGGCGGCGTACGATTCGGTGTGGATAATCCGCTCGAACTGCCCGCGATAGTTGCGGACCAGGCTGATGCCGTCCACGATGATGTCGTAGACGACCCAGTCTCCGGACTTCTCCAGCAAGCGGTACTCCATCGGATAGGTCGTCTTCTCCGAGAGCAGCTTGGTCCGCACCTCCGCATAGGACCCCTCCAGCCGTTCGCCCAAATACTGCACCTGCTCGCCGGCATAGCCCTCGATCTTGTCCGCATAGGCGTCCGTCAAGAAGGATCGAAACAGGTGGACATACTCTTCCCGTTCCGCCTCGCTCAGCTTGGCCCACTGGGCGGCCAAGGCGCGCCTTCCCATTTCCCTGTCGTCGAAGCAGCCCCAGATGACGGTTTCCAGCAGCTTGCGCCGTTCCTGGTGGCGCGCCGGCTTCTTCATCTCCTCGTCGGATAGAATGCGAATGACTTCGTCGATCGTGGTCCTGACCCTCGCGGTCGGCGAGCCGGCCGCGAACAAGGAGGATTCCTGGACCGGCCACAGCATCATGACCGAGAGGGCTGCCGCAGCCGCCAGGACCGGTCGAATCGCGGGCCACTGCTCCCAGAGGCCGTTCATGCTCCGGGGGCGAGGCCGTAGTTGAGGTAGCCGCGCAAGATGTCGCGTCGCGCGATGATGCCGATCAACTTCCCCTGCGCGTCGACGACCGGGACCCGAATCATCTGGCTGGCGCGAAGCACGTGGATCAAGGTTCCCAGCTCCGTCTCCGGCCGCACCGAGTAGGGATTGGGAGACATGATATCCCCCGCCGCCAGCTTGCTCCAGTTGTGTCCCCTCTCCAGCGACGACAAGAGATCGTGCTCGCTGACGATGCCGATCAGGCGCTGCTGCTCGTCCACGATCGGCACCGCGCCGAAGCCCTCGATCATCTGCGAGGCGAGCACGTCGGCCTTGGTCTGAAGGTGGCCGATCTGGACGTCCTTTTCCATGAACCGGGCCACGGTCAGCCGGCTGAAGTCGGCCAGTTGCCGGTCCGGGATATCGCCGATCCGTTTTGCCATCGTGTCCTCCGTATGCGATCGTTGCGGTGCGGGCGTTACCGCACCTCCAGGTGGTTCACCACCCTATCTACCCCAAAGACGCACCAGGCGTCGAATTCCGCCATCTCTTTTTGCGCGTCGGTCGGGACGGATCCTTCCAGCGTGACGACGTAACGCCGGGCGCTCACGCGGATGTTGTCGGATTCGACCAGCCGATTCTTCGTCAGCGCCCAGCGGACGGCTTTTGCGACGTCCTCGTCCGAGTCGGCCTGCGGCGAGACGACCTCCATGCCGTTGATGACGTCGCGGCTGCCGGGTACCCACCAAGCCAGCACGCCGGCGATGCGTTTCTGGACGTGGTTCGGCACATGGTTGTCCAGCAGCACGACGCCGTCTTTGACCGAGACATCGATCACCCCTTGCGGCTCCACCGGGGCTTCCCGGACCGGCTCCTGGACGCCCTTGCGCATGACGCGGATCGTGCAGGCCTGCAAGATCGGCTCCTGGAGCAGCGCGTCCCGCACGGCATCGAGCACGGCCCCGTCGCCCATCCGCATGGCCGGGACGACATGGAGCCGGTCCACGATGCCCGTGACGCCCGGAACCGCAATGGCCAGCTCCATGCCCAGCTTCTTGGCCGCGATGTGCTCCACCTCGCCTTCCAGCGTCAGGACGCCTTCGTGGAATTCCATGCGCACCGGGTACCGGTGCAGATTGATGCGCGGCTCCCGCTCGAACGCGGCACGGACGGCTTTGACCACCTGAGCTTTGTCTGTCACGGTGCCTCCGGGATGCGGCGGATGGACGTGGTTACGGACGTTTCGCGGCCTCCAATGTAGCAAATTCTTTCAACAGTTCCCGCTGCCGCGCCGTCAGGTCGGTCGGTGTCCGAACGTCGATCATGACAAACAGGCGGCCCGTGCCTTTTCCGCCGAGCCTGGGCATGCCTTTGCCGTTCACGCGCAGGGCGCTGCCGCTCTGCGTTCCCGGGGGCACGGCGACGTTGAGCGCCTCTCCGCCTAATGAAGGCACGGATACCTTGGTGCCGAGGGCCGCCTCGGCGAAGGAGAGCGACACGGCCGTGTAGAGGTCGTCCCCCTGCCGCTGGAAGGATGGGTGCGGCCGGAGGTGGGTGCGAATCAGCAGGTCGCCAGACGGGCCGGCGTTGGCGTGCGGTTCGCCCTGGCCGGCCAGGCGGACGACCATGCCGTCGTCCATCCCGGGGGGAATCCGGACCTTCAGGCTGTGCGGAGTGAACTCGAATCCCTGGCCCTGGCAGAGGGGACAAGGAGACTCGATCAGGATGCCGCGGCCGAGGCATTTCGCACAGGTTGTGAAGGTGACCATCCGCATGCCCTTGCCGGTTTGCACCTGCTGCTTCTGTCCGCTCCCCGCACATTCGGCGCAGGGCTTCGGGGTGGTGCCCGCCTTCGCGCCGCTCCCCCGGCAGTCCCGGCACTTCTCCGATCGCGTGATGTGAATGGTGCGGTCGCCGCCTTTCGCCGCTTCCTCGAGCGTGAGATCCAGATCGTAACGCAGGTCCATCCCTCTGCCCACGCCGCGGTTCGGCCTGGCGCGGCCGCCGAGCGCGTCGCCGAAAACGCCGAAGAGGTCGCCGAACCGTCCGCCGAAAAAGTCGCCGAACTGGAAATCCCGCATGAGGTCGTCCGCCGACCACCGTTCGCTGACCCCGGCGTGGCCCGTGGTGTCGTACGCTCGCCGCTTCGTATCGTCGGAGAGGACCGCGTAGGCTTCGGCGAGTTCCCTGAACGTGGCGGTGGCGTCGGGGGCGTGGTTCCGGTCCGGATGGTATTGCAGCGCGAGCTGCCGGTAGGCTTGCTTGATTTGGTCGCGCGTGGCGGATCGATCGACGCCCAGCACGTCGTAGTAGTCCCGTTTGTGCTCAGTGGTCGGCATATTTACTTCGAGCGATTGACGATTGAATCATTGGGGCATTGACGATTTTCGGGGTCCGATCAATTGTCAATGGATCAATCCAACGATCGTCAATTCTTATTGCCATACGCCGGCCAGCGGCTGCCGGCAGGCCGGACAGGCGGAATCTTTCAACCGGTTCTCGATCATCGTGAGTCCGGCCCGGCGGATCACCACGGCCCGGCAGTTGGGGCAGGAGGTGTCTTCGCCTCCCTCTTCACTCACGTTGCCCAGGTACACGAATTTGAGGCCTGCCTCGAGCCCGATCCGTCTGGCGGCCCGGAGCGTCTCCAGCGGGGTGCTCGGGACGTTCGCCATCTTGTAGGTCGGAAAGAAGCGGCTGAGGTGCCAGGGCACCTCGTCGCCCAGGTCCGTCTTGATGAATCCGGCCAAGTCCCGCAGTTCCTGCGCCTCGTCGTTGCGCCCGGGGACCAGCAACGTCGTCAGCTCGATCCAGACCCCCAACTGCCTGTAGAGCCGGATCGCCTCCAGGATCGGCTGGAGCGACGCGCCGCACACCCGCCGATAGTAGCTGTCGCGGAAGCTCTTCAGATCGATGTTGGCGGCATCCAGATAAGGGGCGATCATGCGCAGGGCCTCCGGCATGATAAAGCCGTTGGTCACGAACAGGTTCTTCAGGCCCGCGGCCTTGGCGGCCTTGGCCGTTGCCAGGGCCAACTCGAAGAAAATCGTGGGCTCCGTATAGGTATAGGCCACGCTGGCGCACCGGCGCGCCAGGGCCTCGGCCACGATCGCCTCCGGCGAGGCGAGCTGGGCCGGTTCCATATCCGGGGGCCGTTCGGCCAGGGGCCGACAGGAAAAATCGCCCATGTCGGCCGGTTGGCCTTTCGGACTCTGCGAGATTTCCCAGTTCACGCAGAACAGGCAACGGAGATTGCACCCGACGGTGGCGATCGAATAGGCCTGCGAGCCGGGAAGGAAGTGGAACAGCGGCTTCTTCTCGATCGGATCGATCTCCTGGGCGATCGTGCGGTCGCCGACCAGCGTGTAGAGCTTGCCGTCGCGATTGACCCGCACCCCGCACGCGCCGCGATGCCCCGGCGCCACCTTGCACAGGTGGGGACAGAGGGTGCACCGAACCCGTTGTTGCTCGAGTGTCTCGTAGAACAGCGCGTCGCGCACGCCATCCCTCACCGGACTCAGCACACCGGAAATTTCCCCTCGGCCAGCGCCTGGCAAAAGGGCTCCAGGTTGTCGAGTTCCTCCTGGATAATCCTCCGGATCGCCGGCCGCACCCGTCGGAGAGACGTGCCCTGAGCCGGACTCACCTGCGCCGCCACCAGGGTGGGACGATCGATCCGATGACCGATCGTGCTGCCCAACCACAGGGTCACCTCTCGCAGGCCCGGCACTTGCCGATAGACCCGCATGGCGAGTTCATGCGTCAAGACACTGTAGATCTTTCCCACGTGGCTGACGGGGTTTTTGCCGGCCGCCGCCTCCCCGCTCATCGGCCGATTGAGGGCGATCACACCGCAGACGCGGTTGCCCCGGCCGACCTGACCCGAATCTCCCTGTTCGGCCGAGGTGCCGAGCAGCGAGAGGTACATCCCGTCCACTCCGGTTCCCCGGCGGTCCAGCGCGTTCACCGTTACGTGTACCTGGAGCCCCCCGCATGGCTGCCGCCGCACATGGGATTGGATCGCCCGCCGAATGCGGGTCTTCAGCTGGAAATACGCGGCTTCGGAGGAAATATACGCGGCGAGCAAGGGCATGGCCACGGTCAGGGTCATGGACCGCCCCAGGCGAAAGGCCATGACCTTGACGTCCTCGCCGGTTTCCGGAAACGCTCCCTTGAACAGAGGCCCGTTGAGGAAATGCTCCACCTCCAGGACCAGTCGCTCGGTCGGCGTGAGGGGCGCGTAGCCGACGGCGGCCGACGTATCGTTGGCGACGAGCGGGCCGCGGCGCGGCTGGAAGATGGCGCCGAGCTCGGATGATCCGGGCCTCAGTTCCACCTGGAACCGTACGTGCCGCTCCGGGTCGACATGGCGCAGGTTCTGTTTGAACCAGTCCCGCGCCGCCCCCGTGACGATCTCCGCCACCGGGATCGTCTTGCGTCCGACTCCCGGCGCGGCCCGGTCCCCGATGATCAGACGCATCGGCTCCAACACCCGGCCGCCGCCCATCCGACAGTCCACTTGCCCCGCTGCCAACAGACCCTTGTCGATGTTGTGGTGGAGGATCCTTCCGAACGACTGCGTATAGGCTCGCGACAGTTCCACCGAAATCCGGTCTGCCACCGCATCGCAGATCGTGTCCGGATGTCCCTTGCCTTTCCGCTCCACAATCTCAACCGGCTGGTCTTGGACCGGGGTCGTGGGCGACTCCTGAATGACGATGCCGTCGGTCATGAAAAGCCCTTTCCGATGAAGAAGCCGTCAGCCGTCAGCCAGAGCCGAACAGGGACAACTCACAGCCGACCGCTTCTTTCATAAGCAAAGGCGTGGCCAAGCATCCTCGGCGCCGAGGTCACCAGAGCCTGAATAAATTGGCTCACTTGCGTCATCCCACCAAGGCCAGTCCGCTTGGGCAGGGCTCCACTGAGGAGAATTGCTACAGAGTTTCCTGGGAGCGAGAGCCAAGATGCTACAAGTGCGAGGCTTGCAAAACGCTAATCTGGCGATTGGTGTCGGAAACCGGCGGCGCCGACCAAGCCTCAATGGCACTGCTCTTGCTGGCATATCTTCTGAGAAAGAATGGTGGGCCTTCCGTGCTCGACCAATGAAGCTGGCGTATGGCAAGTGAGTTGTCGATGTCCTTCGAGGAAATCTTCCTGAGTTTTCTGGTGGCGCTGGCGGCCGGGTCGTTGATCGGCCTGGAGCGGGAGCAGTCCCGGACGCTGGACAAGAAACCCAGCATCATCGGCGGCGTTCGGACGTTCCCGTTGATCGCGCTCTCCGGCGCCCTCTCGGCCCTCCTGGCTCACGCGGTCGGCGTGTGGCCGATCCTGGGCGCGCTCCTCGTATTAGGCGCCTTTCTGGCCATCTCCTATTACCAGGAATGGCATCAGGACGGGGCGCCCGGGGTCACGACCCAAGTGGCGGCGCTCATCACGTTCCTGCTCGGAGTGCTGGCGCTGCTGCCGGGTTTGCCGCTGGCCACCGGCCAACGGTACCTGCTGATCGTGGCGAGCGCGGCGGTCGTCATGGCGGTGCTCTCCTTCAAGGCGCCGCTCCATCACGCCGTCGAGCGGGTGTCGGAAGACGACATCTATGCCACGGTCAAGTTCGTCATTCTGGCCTTGGTGGTCCTGCCGCTGCTCCCCAACCGTACCTTCGGGCCCTTGAATGTCCTGAATCCGTTCGAGATCGGCACGATGATCGTCCTGATCGCCGCAATCAGTTTCCTCGGCTACCTCGCCACGCGCATCGTCGGGCAACGGCAGGGGCTGGCGGTCACCGGGATACTGGGCGGACTGGTGTCTTCCACGGCCGTGACCGTGAGCCTGGCCGCGCGCGTCAAGGATGCGCCTTCGACGACGATGCTGGCGGCGGTCGCGATCCTCACGGCCTCCGCTACCATGTTTGTCCGCATCCTGACGATCGTCGGCATCGTGGATATCGGCCTCGTGCCGACATTGGCCTGGCCGCTCGGCACGATGACCCTGGCGGCCTACGGACTGGCGGCGGCCTTGTACTTCCGCTCGCGCCATGCGTTGCCGCGCGCGGAGCCGGTCTCTCACCGCAACCCCTTCGAACTGCGTGCCGCGCTCCAATTCGGTCTGTTCTACGCCACGGTGATTTTCCTGTCCAAAGGCGCGCAACGGTGGCTGGGCGAGGAAGGCCTGTACCTGGCGGGGATCTTGGCCGGTACGACGGAGGTGGATGCCATCAGCCTCTCCATGGCTCGATTCCACCTGGATGGGCTGATGGCCAGCACGGCCGCGACCGCCATCACATTGGCGGCGGTCACCAACACCGCGGTCAAAGCGGGGCTGGCTTGGTGGTTGGGTGGCCGGAGCCTGGCGATGCCGGTGGCGTTGGGATTGGGCCTTACGCTCGGCGTGGGCGGCGCGGCGTTGTTGTTGATCCACTGAGGTGCCGGCTGCGCTCCACGATTCCGACGTGACGCCTGGCGGTCCGAGCCGGTTCGTTGCCGTCCGTTGCGATCCGTTACCGGCCGATCTCCATCCGATGCGGTTCATTTATCCGAGGGAACCTTGAGGTTTGACGGGGAAGAACCGATACCTGTGGAGGATCGAGAGGGACAGGATCGTGTTCGAACAGTCTTCAGACGAGCAAGAGGCGGACGAGAGCGGTCAGCAATGGAGGCGCCTGCTGGCGGTCGCAACGGTGGTGGGCCTCTGCGCGGCGGGCGTTGCGCTGGCGTACCACCTCTCGTCCGAACCGTTCTTGAAGGGCGGGTTCAGCCTGTCGGCGCCGTCCAACCGTTCCGCCAATCGATCCACAAGCCCGTCGAACAACCTCTTCTACATGGAACCGGTGATCATCAACTCGGGGGACATCGATTCCACGGATTTCGTGCGGGTGACCCTGACGCTGGAGTTGGACCAACCGGGCGTGGCCGACCAGCTGAAAGCCCGCCAGGCGGCGGTCGAGAACGCGGTCGTCATCGCGACGGCAGGCTATGGCGCCGCGTCGCTCCGGAGCGTCGAAGGGAAGACGCAGCTCCGTCGCGACATCACCAAAGCCATCAACGGGCTGTTGCCGGACGGCGGAGTCCGGGCCGTCTACTTCGCCGACTTCCTCGTCCGCTAGTTGCGGCATGCGCGCCCCGTCGGTTGTCATCGGCCGGTGAAGTATGAAATGATGGGGCCGGCCCGCAGGACTCATGCGGGTCCGGAGAGACCCTCATGAGCTGCCGCGCCGCCTGTTTCGTCCCCGCCGATTCCCGCCGGCTTGGCCCGGTCACCTGCGCCGATTGCGGCGCCGGCAGCCTGACCGTCTACTACACCTCCGAAGACAAACAGACCCATCTTTGCCAGTCCTGTTTCGAATGCAGAATCAAGCAAGGGGCGGCGAAGGAAGTCTCACGATGAAGGTTCAACGGCAGGCGATCGCCGTCCCCTGCCCATTCCTCCGACCGGCCGTTACACCGTCTCTGCCGCGGCGACCCCAGGCTTGTACTGTGAATAGAGGAAGATGGGAATGGAGAGGTCGCCCAAGTGTTTGTCGATCAGCGGACGCACGTCCTTCCAGTCCAATCCGCCGACGCCGGTGGCCAGCTTCGGCAGCGCCAGACTCTTGAACCCTTGCGTCTCGACTTCCTTCCGCAGGGCCCGGAGACAGTGATTGACGTTCTCCAGCGTCGCTTTGCCTGGGTGGGCCTCATGGCTGGCGGCCGATTCCTGCGTGAAGAGGTTCACGATGCGCACCCCGCCCGCCCCGCCCCATGACCAGAGTGAGCCAGGTTTGGGATTGGCCTGTTGGTGGTAATGCCGCAGGTCCTTGTACATGGCCGGCCACCGGTCCCGGAGGGCTAACGCCAATCCGGTCGCAAAGTGGTCGTTGGGCGCGATGCCATGGGCGATCGCCTGCGCCTTGGTCAAGAGAATGTCCCCTGCCACTTCCCTAATCATCGACTCCTCCTTCTTGGTTCCAATAGGGTGAATCCCGTCGGCCCATGCGATGCCTCCTCGTCGGCTACGGCTGAGCCGACAAGGCCGGCGGTCGCGTGAGCCCCGCCGGGAGCTTGGTGTCCGCTCCGACGGAAGCCCGGTTGAGTTGTGCCTGGGTGAGGCCCGAGGCTCCGGTGAAATCGGCGCCGTCCAGGCGCGATCCCTCGATGTTTGCCCCGCTCAGGTCCGCATCCTGGAGATTGGCACGGCGCAGGTCGGCTTGCCGCAGATCGGCGCCGCGCAAGTTCGCTCTGACCAGGTTCGCTCCTTCCAGGACGGCTCCGGCCATGGTCGCCCGTTCGAGGTCGGCTCCGGCGAGGTGGGCCTCCTCCAGCCGGGCGGCCCGCAAATCGGCGGCTCCAAGCCTGGCCCCGAGCAGGACCGCTTGCGGCAGGGCAGCCCCGCGCAGGTTGGTGCCGCGCAAGTCCGCCTTGTACAGAATGGCCATCCCCAGATGGGCGTCGCGGAGGTCGGCCTTGCCGAGGTCGGCCCCCTCCAGGTTGGCCCTGGCCAAGCCTGCTCCTTGCAGGGTGGCTTCGTGAAAGTTGGCATTCGAGAAATCGGCCTCGGACAAGATGGCTCCTTGCAAGTTGGCCTTGACGAGAAGGGTGTCCCGGAATAGTGCCGCAAAGAGATCGGCCTTGTGGAGATTGGCCCCCAGCAGGCTGGCCCCGGCGGCATTGGCGTTCTTGAGGTTTGCGCCTGAGAGATTGGCCCTGTCCAGGTGCGCTTTGCGGAGATCGGCCTCGATCAGCTCAGCTCCGGACAGATTGGCGTTCTGCAGGTTGGCTCCGTAGAGGTGGGCGTCGCCCAGACTGGTTTCCCGCAGGTCGGCGTCCCGCAAGTCCGCTCCGTACAAATGTATGCCTTCCATGTAGGCGCCGCGCAGATTGGCTCGAAGCAATGTGGCGCCGAACAGGGCCGCCTCCGCCAGCGAGGCCTCTTGAAGATTCGCCCCGCTCACATTGGCCTTGCGGAGATCGGCGCCGGTCAGGTCGGCCCCGGAGAGATCGGCCTTCTGCAGGTTGGTCCCGTAGAGGTCCGCTTCGCTCAGGGTAGCCTCGCGCAAGTCGGCCTCCCGTAGATCGGCCCCGGAGAGGTCCGCCCGGTCCAAGTTCGCTTCCCGCAGGCGGGCGCCTCGTAACCCGGCCTTGCAGAGGTTCGCGCGCTTTCCGTTTCGGTCTTGGATATCCTCAAGCCATTGGGCATGGGCCTCGAGTACTTGCGCCAGCGCCTTCCGGCTCGGGTGTTTGTCGCGGAATGGGCCCGAGCAGGCCGCCTCTTGGTCCGCCGATGACGGGACCGCCGTCGCACCGGCCATTCCCGGAAGCCCTGGCAGGAGGAGTGTGATGAACCCAGCCGCGAGCGCCAATCTTCTTGTACGGTTCAAAGCCATGGAGATCCTTTCGTGATCCGATCGCCCAGGGAGGTCCTCAAACAAGAACAAACCCGTATTGCTCAGTGCAAGAGCCTCGCCAGGGGCATGCCTTTTTCTGTTTCGCCTGTTCGACAAAAAGGCATTGCCAAGAGACTCAGAAGTGGCGCTACCCGAATCGACGAACGCTTCCTCGGAGTGGAACGCCAAAGGCGGCGAGGCGCGCCAAGACTACGGTTTATACGCCAGCACCTCGATCGTCCGGCAGGGAGCCAGCAACGCTCCGTCCTCGTCGCGTGCCGTGAACCGCTCGAACTGCGCGCCGATGTCGTGCAGGAACGACTCGACGAGGTCCGGTGGAATCCGATCGAGGTAGGGCAGGAAATTCGACAGAAAGGTTTCATACTCTGTCTTCGTCGGGTAGCGCAAGACATGAGGTACGGCCCGCACGACGTCGACGGCGAAGCCGGCCTCTTCGACCAGAATCCGGTACCCGTCCACGTCGTGGAACTGCATGGGCTGGGTATACCCGATGAAGTACTCCCGCCACCTGGGGCTGTGAGCCACGAGCTCGCTCGGCCCCCAGATGCATTCGATTCTGGGGAACACGAGGAACAGGGCCTTGCCGTTCCGCTTCAGCGCGCGGATGATGTTGCGGAGGGCGACGAGCTGGCGGGGGACCCATTGCAAGGCGCTGAACGAGACGGCCAGATCGAACCGATCGGCCCAGGGCAGTTCTTCGGCGCCGATCTGTTGGAAGGCCAGATTCGGGTGCGCCGTCGGCGGATAGGTCCGCCTGGCAAAGGCGACCATGTCGCCCGAGGGGTCTGTGCCCAGGACGGAGCCCTGCGGCACCGACGCGGCGATCTGCGCGGTGATGCGGCCGTCGCCGCAGCCGACGTCCAGCACGGCTTCGGAGCCGGCCGGCCGGTGGTGCCGCGCCAATAATTCGGCGGCCAGCCCGGCTTGCATGCCGGCCGTGGCATGGTACAGCCCGGCATTCCACTGTTTGGTCATCCGATCCTCCCGGGGCGCCGAGCATACGCGGGCCGCCGGACGGAGGCAAGCGGTCACGGTCCTGTTTCTCCCGCCTCGCCGTCTGTGGTAGAAAGACACCCATGGAATATCGGAGGAGTCATGTCTGAGTCGTCAGCCGCCGGCAATTTCGTCCGCGAGATCGTCGCGCAGGATCAACAGACCGGCAAGCACGGCGGGCGCGTCGTCACCCGTTTCCCGCCCGAGCCGAACGGCTATCTGCACATCGGCCACGCCAAGTCCATCGGCCTGAATTTCGGCATCGCCCGGGAGTTCCGGGGCGTCTGCCATTTGCGGTTCGACGATACGAACCCGACCAAGGAAGAGGTGGAATATGTGGAGGCGATCCAGGCCGACGTGCGCTGGCTGGGGTTCGACTGGGGCGACAAGCTGTTCTATGCCTCGGACTACTTCGAACGGCTGTACCAGTATGCCGTGCACCTGATCGAACAGGGCAAGGCCTACGTGGACAGTTTGAGCGCCGACGAGATGCGCGCCCACCGGGGCACGTTGAAAGAGCCGGGCCGGGAGAGTCCCTATCGGAATCGTTCGGTGCAGGAGAACCTGGACCTCTTCGCGCGCATGAAAGCCGGCGAGTTTCCCGACGGGGCCCACGTGTTGCGGGCCAAGATCGACATGGCTTCGCCCAACATCAACCTGCGGGACCCGGCCCTCTACCGCATCCGGCACGCGGCCCATCACCGGACCGGCGCCCGGTGGTGCATCTACCCGAACTACGACTATGCCCATCCCCTTTCGGATGCCATCGAGGGGATCACCCATTCGATCTGCACCCTGGAATTCGAAGACCACCGGCCCCTCTACGATTGGGTGGTCGAACAGTCCGGCGCCCCCTGCCATCCGCAACAGATCGAGTTTGCCCGGCTGAACCTGACCCACACGGTCATGAGCAAACGGAAGCTGTTGGAACTCGTCGAGAAACGGCTCGTGTCCGGCTGGGACGATCCGCGCCTGCCGACGCTCCAAGGCCTGCGCCGCCGCGGCTATACGCCGGAGGCGATCCGCGCCTTCTGCGAGCACATCGGCGTGGCGAAGCGGGACGGAGTGGTGGAGATGGCGCTGCTGGAACATTTCATCCGCGAAGACTTGAACCGCCGCGCCTCGCGCGTGATGGCCGTGCTGCGGCCGCTCAAGGTGGTCATCGACAATTATCCCGAAGGCCAAGTCGAGCAACTGGATGCGGTGAACAATCCTGAAGATCCAGGCGCGGGTGTCAGAACGGTGCCCTTCTCGCGGACCCTGTACATCGAGCAGGAGGATTTCCGCGAAGTCCCTCCGCCCAAATACTTCCGCCTCACCCCCGGCCGCGAAGTCCGGCTGCGGTACGCCTACATCGTCAAGTGCGTCGGAGTGGTGAAGGATCCGACGAGCGGCGAGGTCGTCGAGGTACACTGTACCTACGACCCGGAGACGCGCAGCGGCGGACCCCAGGCCCAGCGCAAGGTGAAGAGCACGATCCATTGGGTCTCGGCGGCACACGCGCTCGATGCGGAGGTCCGGCTGTACGAACATCTGCTCTCGCAGCCGACGGAGGGCGACGGCGACTTCACGACCCAGCTCAATCCCCATTCGTTGCAGGTCCTCACCGGCTGCAAGGTCGAGCCGAGTCTGGCCGAAGCTCCGGCCGGTGCCCGCTTCCAGTTCGAGCGGCAGGGCTACTTCTGCGTGGACACGGATTCTTCTCCGAACAAGCTCATCTTCAACCGCACCGTGTCGCTCCGCGACTCCTGGGCTAAAATAGAGAAGACTCAGCAGGAAACCTGACCTGGGGAGTTTTGCCCCAGGTGGTCATAGGACTCTGGGGCAAAGCAGGTCGCCCCTGCCACTCGCCTGACTTCCCGACTCTACCGGCCTGATTCGCAAGGCCATTCCTTTCCCATTTCCAAGTCAGCCAGCCCGATTGTCTTGGCACGGAACTTGAGATGCTTGCCGACGACGATCGCACAACGTGAGAGCATAACTGTTCCGAGGGGTCTCGGCAGCCAGACGGGCCGGCGTTCTTCCGTGACGGAAAACGAGGCGTGGAAAAATAGCGATGTCGGGTACGGCGGATAGGGAAGGACTGGACCGAAAGCGGGTTCCTGCCCGCATTCTGATCGGGAAGGCGGGGCTGGACGGCCACGACCGGGGAGCCAAGTACGTGGCGCACGTGCTCCGCGACGCAGGCTACGAGGTGATCTACACCGGCATCAGGCGCAGCCCGGAACAGATCGCCGACACGGCGATCCAGGAGGATGTCGCGGTGGTGGGCCTGTCGATCCTGTCCGGCGCGCACAAGATCCTCTTCAAGCGGGTGATCGATCTGCTGCACGAGCGAGGAGCCGGGGATATCCTCGTCGTGGCGGGCGGCACCATCCCGAGCTGCGACGTTCCCTACCTGAAAGAGCTGGGGGTGGCCGCGGTGCTGACTCCCGGGGCTTCGTCCAAGTCCATCGTGGAAACGCTGGACGCCCTGCTCAAGCAGCGTCAGGGCGCCGCATGACCGGAGATGTCCGGCAGTTCGTCGAGGAGGCCGGGCACGAGACGGCCGGGCGCATCCGCGCCGCGGCCCGGCTCCTGTCCCTGGCGGAGAACGAGCCGGAACGGATCCCGGAGCTGTTCGCAGGGATGGCCGAGTGGCCTGAGCCCCGGATGGTCGTGGGGTTGACCGGCCAACCCGGCTCCGGCAAGAGTGTGTTGACCGACCGTCTGATCGCCGGGTTCCGCGCGCGCCACCCCGACCGTCGCGTCGGGGTGATCGCCGTGGACGCCTCGTCCCCCTATACGGGCGGCGCGCTCCTGGGCGACCGCGTGCGCATGATGCGGCATGCCACGGACCCGATGGTGTTCATCCGTTCGGCTGCGTCGCGCGGCCACGTCGGCGGGCTGATGCTCGGCATCAGGGGCATGGTCCGGATCATGGGGCTGGCCGGGTGCGACGTCGTGCTGGTCGAGACGGTCGGCGTCGGGCAGAGCGAAGTGGAAGTGGCGGAGGTAGCCGATCTGGTGCTCGTCATCCTGGCGCCGGGTCAGGGGGACGGAATCCAGCTCCTCAAGTGCGGGTTGCTGGAGGCGGGCGACATCTTCGTGGTCAACAAGGCCGACCGGGAAGGCGCCGACCGGCTCGCCTCCCTGTTGCTCGCCACCCTCCACTTGACCGGCGACGGGCGACGGCACGACCATCCGGCGGAGGTCCTGACGGTCAGCGCGCTCAAGGGACGAGGGGTGGCCGAGTTGATCGATCTCCTCGAGAAGCGGTGCGCACAGGAGCGGGACCGGTGGAGGGAACGGCGCAGTCTGGCCGTCGAAGAGGAGATCAGGCTGGCGGTCCTCGAAGAGGCCCGCCGCCAAATTCTGCATGCGCTCGGCAACGACGACGCGGCGGCCGAACAAGTCCGCCGGATCCTGCGAGGCGAGGCGACCGTGACCGGGCTTGTCGGCAGACTGCTGGACACAGTTGCGAGGGAACACGGGGCCGGGAGCGAGAGGTCATGACCGACCGGCCCTCCTCAGACACGAATGCCCTTGCGCGGGCCAAGCAGCGATGGGAAGCGGACGTCATCGCGAACGCGCTCCGGCGGTTCCCGGAGCGGCAGCCGACGTTCGCGACCGGTTCGGGCGAGGCAGTCGATCGCCTGTACGTGCCCGAGCCGGGCCAGGAACAAACCTACCTCGATCAACTCGGCTTTCCCGGCCAGTATCCGTTCACGCGCGGCGTCCAGCCGACCATGTACCGCGGGCGCCTCTGGACCGTCCGGCAATATGCCGGGTTCGCGACGGCGGAAGCCTCCAACCGGCGGTACCGTTACCTGTTGGAGCACGGGTCCACCGGCCTGTCCGTGGCGTTCGACCTTCCGACGCAGATCGGCTACGACAGCGACGACCCGATCGCCGCCGGGGAGGTGGGCCGGGTCGGCGTATCCGTGTCCACCGTGCAGGACATGGAGCGGCTCTTCGAGGGCATCCCGCTGGACAAGGTCTCCACCAGCATGACGATCAATGCGACGGCGGCGATCCTGCTGGCCATGTACCTGGTCGTGGCCGAGCGGCGGGGCATCCCGCCCGCGGCGCTGAACGGCACCATCCAGAACGACATCCTCAAGGAGTACGTGGCCCGCGGGACCTATCGGTTTCCGCCCCAGCCGAGCCTCCGGCTCATCCGCGACACCTTCGTCTACTGCACCGAGCACATGCCGAAGTGGAACACGATTTCAGTCAGCGGGTTTCACATCCGCGAAGCCGGCGCGACCGCCGCGCAGGAACTCGCCTTCACGCTGGCCGACGCGATCTGTTACGTGGACCTTGCGGTCAAGGCCGGCCTCGCCGTGGACGAGTTCGCGCCCCGGCTCACCTTCTTCTTTGCGGCGCAGACGGATCTGTTCGAGGAGGTGGCCAAGTTCCGCGCCGCCCGCCGGCTCTACGCCCGCATCATGAAGGAGCGGTTCCACGCGCGGGACCCCAAGAGCCAGATGCTGCGGTTCCACACCCAGACCAGCGGGGTGGCGCTGACCGCGCAGCAGCCGGAGAACAACGTGGTCCGCGTGGCGATCCAGGCGCTCGCGGCCGTGCTGGGCGGCACGCAGTCGCTCCATACGAATTCCAAAGACGAGGCCTTGGCGCTTCCGAGCGAGGAGGCCGTCCGCCTCGCCATCCGCACGCAGCAGATCCTGGCCTACGAGACCGGCGTGACCGGCACGGTCGATCCCCTCGGGGGCAGCTATTTCCTCGAAGCCCTGACCGACAAGCTGGAGCGGGAGGCCGAGGCCCTCATCGAGGCCATCGATCGTCTGGGCGGCATGGTCGGCGCCATCGAGCAGGGGTACGTCCAGAGGCGGATCGAACAAGCCGCCTACGAGTACGGCCGCTCGATCGAGACCGGCGAACGGGTGATCGTGGGCGTCAACAAATTCCAGGAAGGCCAGGGCCCAGAACCGGAGCTGTTCGCCGTTCCCGAAGACACGGAGCGAGACCGGATCGACGCGCTGGCCAGGACCAAGGCGGGGCGCGACCGGCAGACGGTGCAGAAGACCCTGGCCGCCGTCGAGCGGGCGGCGCGAGGCGACGAGAACCTCATGCCCTTCATTCTCGACGCGGTCCGCGCCTCCGCGAGCGTCGGTGAAATCTGCCGGTCGCTGCAAAACGTGTTCGGCGAGCATACCGAGCACTTCGGGTGAGACGGTGAGGGAGGCCGGAACAGGCCAGAAAGAGGAGCGCCAGCGATGCCATTCGTCGTGACCGGTGTACAGGACTCCATCGGAACCATCACGCTCAATCACCCGGAGAAGCGGAACGCGCTCAGCGAAGCGCTGATCGCGGATCTCATCGCGGCCTTGGCCGAGTTCAGGCGGCAGAGCCTGCGCGTGATCGTGTTGCGCGCTCCGCACGGTGCGAAGGTCTGGTCGGCGGGCCACGACGTCTCCGAGCTGCCGCTCGCGAACCGCGATCCGCTCGGCTGGGGCGATCCGCTCCGGCGGGTCATCAGGGAGCTGGAGGACTGTCCGGCGCCGGTCATTGCGATGATCGAGGGCGGAGTGTGGGGCGGGGCCTGCGAGATGGCCTTCGCCTGCGACCTGGTGGTGGCGGCGCAGGAGGCCACCTTTGCGCTGACGCCCGCCAAGCTGGGCGTGCCCTACAACCTGACGGGGCTGCTCACCTTCATGAACACGGTCGGCCTCCACATCGTGAAAGAGATGGCCTTCACGGCCAAGCCGATCACGGCCGACCGGGCGGAGCAACTGGGGATCGTCAACCACGTCGTCCCGCGCGACGAGCTGGAACGGGTCACCTACGAGCTGGCCGGGAGCATCGCCCTGAACTCCCCGCTGAGCATCTCGGTCATGAAGGAAGAGCTCAACCTGCTGGCCAATGCCCGCGATCTGTCCCCGCTCACGTTCGAGCGCATCCAGGGGCTCCGGCGCACCGTCTACAACAGTCACGATTACCAGGAAGGGATTCGCGCGTTTCTGGACAAGCGCCCCCCGCGTTTCACAGGGGAATAGGACCGACCGACGTGGCCGACACGCATGACCGTACGTTGAACGGGTCATCGACTCCGTCGCCCATGGATATCGCACGCCTTGCTCCCGGCGATACGCCGCGCGCGCTCAACACCGCGCCGACCGGACTGTCGCCCGAGGAGGCCCGCCGGCGTCTGGTTCGGTACGGTCCGAACAGCCTTCAGGAAGTCAGGGGCCCGTCCCTCGTCTTGCGGTTTCTCCGGCAGTTTACGCATTTCCTTGCCCTGCTGCTCTGGGTTGCGGCCGGGCTCTCCTTTCTGGCCGAGTTCTTCCAACCGGGACAAGGGATGGCCACGCTCGGCTGGGCGATACTGGGCGTGATCGCGATCAACGCCTGGTTCTCCTTCATCCAGGAATATAAGGCGGAGCGGGCGGTCCAGGCCTTGCGCCGTCTCCTGCCCGCGATGGCATGGGTCCTGCGCTCGGGTCAGCCGCACGAGGTGCCGCGGCGGGAATTGGTGCCGGGCGATCTCCTGTTGCTGGAGGAGGGCGAGCAAGTGCCGGCCGATGCGCGGCTGATCGAGGCCATCGGGCTGCGGGTGGACAATTCCTCCTTGACCGGCGAGGCCAAGCCCAAGCGACACCACGCGGACGCCGTGACCGATGCCGATCGTAATCCATCGGACGCCGCCAATCTCGTGTTTGCCGGGACGACGATCTTGTCCGGCCGGGGGCGCGCGGTCGTCTATGCGACGGGGGTCCGGACGGAGTTCGGCAAGATCGCGCAACTGACCACGATGGTCGAGTCCGGGTTGAGTCCGCTCCAACGCGAGATCGTGCGGGTGACGCATGTGGTGGCCGTCCTGTCCTCCGTCATGGGGCTGGCCTTCTTTGTCATCGGCTGGTCCATGGGCCTGGGTGTTTGGGTCAGCGCGATCTTCGGAATCGGGATCATTGCCGCCAACGTGCCCGAAGGGCTCCTGCCGGCCGTGACCTTGGCGCTCGCGATGGGCAGCCAGCGGATGGCCAAGCGCAAGGCGCTGATCAAACGACTGACGTCCGTCGAAACCTTGGGCTGCACGACCGTGATCTGTACGGACAAGACCGGCACGCTCACGATGAACCGGATGGAGGTCGAGCGTCTGTATACGAACGGCGGCGAGGTGGAGGTGCGCGAAGGGCGACTTTTCCTGCAAGGCAAGGCCTGCCAGGTGTCCGAGCAGGAATCCCTGCGCCTCTTGTGTCTGGCCTCGGCCCTCTGCAATAACGCCCGGCTGGTCCGACGCGGCGATGGCCCCGGCTCCGTCACGACGGTGCAGGGAGACCCTACCGAAGTGGCGCTCTTGACGTTTGCCCGACAGTATGGCCCGGCGGACCAGAATCACCATGCCCGCATGGGCGAGTTGCCCTTCGATGCGGACCGCAAGCGCATGAGCACGCTGCACTGGATGGAAGGCAAGTTGATGGCCTTCGTGAAAGGCGCCCCGGAGGTGATCATTGCCCTGTGCAGCCGGACATATCGGGACGGGGTCCTGGTCCCCATCACGCAGGAGATGCGCGAGGCGGCCCTCGCGCAGAGCCGGGCCTTTGCGCACCAGGCGTACCGGGTGCTGGCGGTGGCCACGCGGGAAATCGAACGGGGCCTGGCGCGCCACCTCACGCCGGACACCGTCGAGCAGGACCTCATCTTCCTGGGGCTGGTGGCCATGATGGACCCGCCCCATCGGGAGGTGCCCGAGGCCGTGGCCCGCTGCCGCAAGGCCGGGGTGCGGGTCGTCATGATTACCGGCGACCATCCCTTGACGGCCCTGGCCGTGGCCCGCCTCATCGGACTGGTGCCCGCCGAGTCCGACCCGGACCCGAACCGGCCCGCGTCGGTCGTCGAAGGCGCGCAGGTGGATGCCATGAGCGACGACGAACTCGAGCGCCGCCTGGTCGCTCGCGACAGCGGTCGGACGGAGTCGGTGTTCGCCCGCATGGCCCCCCGGCACAAGATGCGGATCGTCTCGCTGCTCAAGGAGATGGGGGAAGTCGTGGCGGTGACGGGCGATGGCGTCAACGACGCCCCCGCCCTCAAAAAGGCGGACATCGGCATCGCCATGGGTGTCGCCGGGACCGACGTGGCGAAGGAAACCGCCGCCATGATTCTGCTGGACGACAACTTCGCCACGATCGTGAACGCGATCGAAGAAGGCCGGGCTGTCTATGCCAACATCCGCAAGTTCGTCACCTATGTGCTGGCCAGCAATGTCCCGGAAGTCGTCCCCTATCTGGGCTACGGGCTGTTTCAGATTCCGCTGGCGCTGACGATTCCCCAGGTGCTGGCGGTGGACCTGGGAACCGACATGGTCCCGGCCGTGGCCCTGGGCGCCGAGCCACCGCACCCCGGCATCATGGAGAGCCGGCCAAGGCCGAGGACCGAACGGCTGCTCAGCGTGCCCGTGCTGCTCCGTGTCTATGCCTTCCTTGGGCCGATCGAAGCGGGCATCGCCATGGCGGCCTTCTTCTGGTTCCTCCGGATGCAGGGCTGGACCTGGGGGGCGCCGCTGGCTTGGACCGATCCTCTCTATCGGCAAGCGACGACCATCACCTTCGCCGCCATCGTGATTGCGCAGGTGGCCAACGTGTTCGCCTGCCGGTCGGAACGGGTGTCGGTCTTCCGTTTGGGATTTCTGACCAATCCGTTCCTGCTCTGGGGCGTCGCCGCGGAGCTGGCGCTGCTCGGCCTGATCGTCTACACCCCGGCCGGGAATCTGGTGCTGGGGACCGCCCCCTTACCTTGGTGGGCTTGGCTCCCGTTGATCGCCGGGTCCCTCGGTCTGTTGGCCGCGGAGGAACTGCGGAAACTGATAGTGCGACGCACGGTCGCCGGGGCTGGGTGATTCGAATGAAACCAAGCAGGGCCGGCGAGGCCTGGAAAGGAACGTCATGATTCTCTGTGCGGTAGACGGCTCGCGACATACGCAAATGGCTCTGGACATGGTCCACCATGCGCTTGCCAGGCCAGGTGAGACGGTGGGGCTGGTGCATGTCATCGATCTGAATCGGTTCCGGCCGATCAAAGGGATGCCCCAGACCGCCACGCGGGCTCTGGAGAAAGCCCTCGGGGTGGCGGAGCGGCATGGCCGCGACCTCCTGGATCGGGCGGGAGCCTTATTGACTCAAGAAGGGCTCCAGGTGGAGACCAGCCTGGTCCGGGGCTATCCGGCCGAGGCGCTGACCAGGATCGCCGCGCGTCGGAAGGCGGACCTGATCGTCCTTGGGTCGCGGGGCCTGACCGATGTACGCAGCTTCCTGCTCGGGAGCGTATCGCGGCATGTCGTGATGGCGGCGCCCTGCCCGGTGCTGGTGGTGAAAAAACGGGTCCCGGCGTTCGAGCGGATCATCGTCGGCGTGGACGGATCCAAGCGGTCCCGATCCGTCGTGAAATGCCTGCTCAACCTGCCGCTCCCCGACCTTGCGCGGATCACGGTCGTGTCGGTGGTGCCGCCGCTCCCCATCGAAGCGGGCGCCGGCGTGTCCGATGCGGCGTTGCTGGCCCCCGTCCTTGCCCCGTTGAAGAAAGAAGCAGGCCGCGTGGCCGACGAGGCGGCGGCACCGATCGAGCAAGCCGGATTCGAGGTGACGACGATGGTGCTTCACGGGAACCCGAGCCATGAAATCGTGAAGCTGGCCGAAGCCAAGCGGGCCGACCTGGTGGTGGTGGGGTCGCGGGGTCTGACCGGGAATAGTCGGTTTCTGCTGGGAAGCGTGTCCGACGGAGTGGTGCGCTATGCACCCTGCACCGTCTTGGTCGTCAGACGTTGATGTGCGGAGGAGCGTCGATGCGTGCGAGGCGCCGCGTTACTCGGCAAAGTGCTTGAGGACGACCGGCCGGCGGGCCGGTCCCCAGGTGCCGGGTTTGGCGTCGAAGAGGCCGGCGCAAGCGGTTCCGCACGTGCCGCAACGACCGTCATCCGTCAAGGTCCAAGTCGTCAGCCGATACCAGTCCCGACCGATGAGGACCGTCCCACATTGGTGACAGAGGGTGCTTCCGCCCGCTTCGTCATGCACGTTCCCCGTGTAGACGTAGCGCAGCCCGTTGCCCATGGCGATCCGGCGCGCGCGGGTCAACGTGGCCGGCTGGGTCGGTTGCTTGTCCAGCATCTTCCAATCCGGATGAAACGCGGTGAAATGCAGCGGCACGTCCGGTCCCAAGCGCTCGACGACCCATTGGCTCAGTTCATCGAGTTCCCGGTCCGAATCGTTCTCGCCAGGAATGAGCAGTGTGGTGATCTCGAACCAGACCTTGGTCTCATGCTTCAGGTAGAGGAGCGTCTCCAGCACCGGCTGGAGGTGGGCATTGGTCACCTGGTGATAGAACCGTTCGGTGAAGGCCTTCAGGTCCACGTTGGCCGCGTCCATATGCCGGTAAAACTCGACTCTCGGCTCCTCGCACATGTACCCGGCGGTCACGGCCACCGATTGGATGCCGGCCTCGCGGCAGGCCTGGGCCACGTCGATCGCATATTCGTGAAAGATCACCGGGTCGTTGTAGGTGAAGGCCACGCTGCGGCAGCCGAGATCCCTGGCGGCGCGGGCGATGGTCTCCGGCGACGCTTCGTCGGCCAAGGTGTCCATTTCACGGGATTTGCTCATGTCCCAGTTCTGGCAAAACTTGCAGGCCAGGTTGCAGCCGGCTGTGCCGAAGGACAGGATCGGCGTGCCCGGCAGAAAATGGTTCAGCGGCTTCTTCTCGATCGGGTCCACGCAGAAGCCGCTGGAACGGCCGTAGGTGGTGAGCACGATCCGGTCATCCTGGCGCGCGCGGACGAAGCACATCCCCTGCTGTCCTTCCTGCAACTTGCAGAACCGAGGACAGAGGTCGCATTGCACACGCCCGTCCTCGAGGGTATGCCAGTATTTCGTTGGAACGATGGTGGTGGACTGTGTGGCCATGTTCATCTGTAGAGGAAACGCCGCATGGTGTGACTGATTATACCAGCCCGATGTGGGGTTGTGGGATTGCCGGAAGCGGGAGTCTTGTACCAACTGAAGAATTCCGCAGGCCACAGAAATAGCAGCGCGCGCGAAGGTCTGTCGCTCGAACCTATCGGGGCGGCGTCGGCCCCTCGATCAGCCGCCCTCCGCCCTTTCTGAGCAGCTCCGGGCTCGCCAGCAACTGCGGCTGCTGTTCGTTGTTGTACTGCTTCCGGGCGATCTTCTGCACGTTGGGCTTCACATATTCGAACAACTCGGTCAGGTCGATCGTGCCATCATGGTTCAGGTCTGCCTCGCCTTGCAGGCCCTTCAGGAAGAAATAGGTCAGCAGCCCGTGGCCCTGCTCTTCGAAGGTGCTTGAAATCTGGGCGCCGGAGCTCGCGGCAAGGACAACGGTCTTGCCGCCGGCCAGAACGGTATTCTCGACGGACAGGACCATGGGCCTCGCGCCCTTGGCGAGGACCGACCGTCCGCCGGCTCCGGAGAAACAGGAGTCCAAGACCACCGTGATGTCCTTCGCGGGTAGTTTCTCCAGGGCGGCATAGAGCCGCTTCAAGGGATAGCCCGTCGACTCGATGAACGTGGGATCGCCGTCGTAGGGCACCAGGTAGGCGTCGCTCGTCTTGGGATTCGGGGCTCCGTGGCCTGAGTAGTAGACGAACACCGAGCCATCCTTCTCGACATTATTCGGCAGCCAGTTTTCGAAATACTTTTCCAGGTCCTTGCCCGTCGCGCGTTCGTTGACTTGGACCACCACGTTCTCTTCCGGGTATCCGAGGACCTTCGTCAGATATTCGCCCATCAGCGTGGCGTCCCGCGCGGCGAAATCCGCCCTGGGCAGTTTCTCGCGATACTGCTCGATGCCGATGACGACGGCATAGGCGTACTTTTTTCGTGTCGCTTTGGCGGTCGGCAGGCGGTCCACGTCGCTGGCCGGAACGGGCGGAGTCGCCGTGGTTGGTGCTGCGGGACCGGCCTTGGCCGCCCTCGCTTCCGCCTCTCTGAGTACCTTGGCCAGCGCGGGCTTGCCCCGATATTCCGCCCATTGCGCAGCCGTCCAGCCTTGATCGTCTACCGCGGTCGGGTCGGCTCCTCGTTCGAGCAGGAGCTGGATGACGCGGAGTTGTTTTCCTGCATCATTTCCCCAAGCTGCTTCTTTCAAGGCCGTCCAGTTCGTGACCCTTGGGTCGTTCACATCGGCGCCCCGGTCCAAGAGCAAGCGGACGGTTTCCACGTCGCCGTGCAGCGCCATCATGCGCAAGGCATACTCTTTGCCGGCACGGGCTTTGTGTTCCAAGAGGAGGCTGGCCATCTCACGATTGTTTTTCCTTGCCGCATGCCCGAGTGGAGCGATGGTCGGGTCGTCCGGGAGATTCGGGTCGGCCCCTTTGCTCAACAGGAGCTGTACCAATTCAAGAGAATTGGCTTCCACGGCCACTGTCAGAGGCGTCCAATTGATGTGGCCCTTGCCTTCACCGGTTTCTACGTTGACCTCGGCGCCATGGTCCAGCAGGATCCGGACCGTCTCCAGGGAGCCGGATTGCGCCGCCAGCAAGAGCGGCGTCGAGCCGGACTTGGCCTTGATGTTGACCGAGGCTCCGTGGTTCAGCAGAAACCGGACGACTTCCGTGCGCCCCCGATCCGCCGCGACATGGAGGGCCGTGCTGCCGTTCTCATTCACGGCATTGACGTCCGCGCCTTGGGTCACCAAGGTCTGCACCGTCGGAAGGTCGCCGTCACGGGCGGCGGTGTAAATCGTGGCGCAGCCGGCCGCGAACAGCAGAAACGGGAGCCCAAGGACGCCGATCCAGCGGATTTGTCGCACCCTACTGCCTCCACGCGGAATAGAACGGTGATTGGTGCTCTTCTTGAAGGGCAAGAGTGGTGCCGAAATGGCCCAGGGTTGGTGGTTCACGAAACACCCCTTCCTTTCCACCGGATACACATGGTCCCTGGCAGGACCTGATGGCAACAAGAGCGAAGAGAGATGGTTCCCCATCTTGGCTGTAGCCATCCGCAACAGAGGCCGGCTCCGTTACTGTCGCCGAATGACTCAAGGCTCCCCTCCTCTCTTGATCGCCTTGGAAGGGAGGTTACCTAATAACTGAGCGGAGGTGTTGGAGAGAGGAACACTGGAGGAGCAGGGGGTTAGGTGTAGGGGTGGTGTGCAGGCCCGGCCGTTCGGGAAGCCTAAAACCCCTCCGAGATCCCCACCATGGCAGGAGCTCTCGCGATCCACCCTCCGCTCAGTCTGTTTCTTGTTCTTGCTCCCCGGTTTATCTTTCACTTCACCGTCACCGGACGATCAGGACCGAGCAAGGGGCGTGCACGAGGACTTTCTGGGACACACTCCCGAGCAGGAACCGTTTGACGGCTTTCATCCCCCGTGCGCCGAGGACGATCATCTGTGCCTGATGCCGCGCCGCCGCCTCGATGAGCGAAAAGGCCGGGTCTCCTTGCAGCCATTCCGTTTCCACCTCGTAGGGCTTCCCCGACAACGGCGCCACCGTGCTGCGGAGGAGGGCTTCCCCCTGTGCGCGCGCCGTCTTCGCGGCGGACCTCATGTCGCGCAGGCCCTTGGCCGGTCCGAGCAGCCCCGCATGATGGCCCGGCCAGACCAGGACCGCCGTGACCCGCATCGGACCTTTGAAGGGCGCGCGAGCCAGAAACTGAACGGCCTTCGTCGATTCGTCCGAGCCGTCCAAGGCCAGGAGGATGCGGTCCAGCGTCGGTTGCGGCTCCTTCACGATCAAGACCGAACAGGGGGCGTAGGTCGCCACTTTTTGGGAGACGCCTCCGAGGAGAAAGGTCGGCGTGGCCGTCATCCCGCGCTGCCCCAGGATGATGAGGCCGGCCCGGGCCTCCTCCGCCGTCTGGATGATGCTCTCCGCCGCGTCGCCCGTGTCGGCGATCAGGCGGATGTGGCTGGCGTGGGGAGCCAGCTCGGCCTTCATCTCGTGGAGCACCCGCTCGGCCACCTCCGAGACTTCCTGCCGATAGGTCTCATAGTAGCCGGCCGGCATCTCGGGCGAATCGTAGGCATGCTTCAGCGCCTCCACGTCCACCACGTTGAGCACGTGGAGATCGGGCGGTACGGCCAGGTGCTTGATCATGCCGGCGGCGTTCCGAGAGTCCGGCGAGGCGTCAACGGCCAATAGTACGCGCATCCAGTCCTCTTCGCGCTCAGCGACGAACGCGGGTCTTGTCGTCCGCCTCGGATTCGACCGCGACGTGCAGCGTTCTCAGCAGTTCCCAGGCCGGCTTGGTCCGCAGCCCCACGTTGAGCCCGCCGACCTTGCGTATCGCCGCATGGTTGATCGCGATCACGCGGCCGGCTTGGTCCAGGACCGGTCCCCCGCTGCTTCCCCCGCCGGCGCCGGCTTCGAAGGTGAGGGTGTCCGGCGACAGGTCGGACACGTGCCCTTGCGTGGCCAGGGGGCGGATCAGTTTCCGCCTGGCGAGCGCATCGGCCAGTTTGACCGGGTCGCCCCCCGCCTCCTCCAGGATCCCGTCGCTCACCGGTTTGGCCAGTCGTCCCATCAGGCTGTCGAAGGTGCCCGGGTAGCTGAGCGCGACGAGCGGTTCTCCCACGCGCGGAGCGTCGTCCGCCGGAGCCAAGCGAAGCGGGGCCAACCCGGTCGGCGCCCGGCCGGTCCGGAGGACGGCCACGTCGCTGCCGTCGGAGACGCCGAGCACCTCGAGAGGAAAGGCGTCTCCCGTGTCGGGAAAGAAGATGCGGAGCATGGACAAGCGCGGTTCGAACCCGGCCGCCATGATCTCTCGCGCCGGCTCGTAATGGTCCCACATCCGAACGAGATGACGGTTCGTCAGGATCGTTCCCGCCTTGTCCACCAGGAATCCGCTGCCGGCATAGAAGATGACGATGGGAGGGCTCTCGCCTTCGACCGTCACCAAGGGATTGCCCTCTCGATCCGCAAAGGGATGGCCGAGTGGATCGAAGCCCTGATAGCGGAGCGGCCGGCCGGTCCCGTGCTCCACGAACCCGTAGCCGCCTTGCAGCAACCCGACGCTTCCCCCAAACCGCGCGACGAGGTCTTCGGCGAACCGCTGCCGGCTTTCGAGCGCGCTCAATTGGCGGCGGATCGCCTGGAGCTCCTGCTGGGACCGATGGGCCGCCTGCTGCTCTTGGAGCGCGGCGGTCAGCCTGGCGGCCAACTCCTCCTGTTGCCGGCGGAGATCCGCCAGGCTCTGCCGTTCCTGCTCGATGCGCCGGCTCATCTCCGTGCGGGTGAGGTGTCCGGCTTCCAGCTGGCTGACGAGGTCGGCGATCCGCCGCTGGGCGGTGTCGGCCGCCAGGTGCTGGCGGTAGGCGACGATGCCCAGCAAGGTGATGAGCAGGACCGTCGCCAAGACGGACGCGGCGGCGGCGACCTTCATCGCCGGGGACCCGTAGCGTCCGATATCGGCGAGCAGGTGGCGCGCCAGATAGAACGGGGAGAGGTAGCGGGGATGGGGCGTGCGCACGACGATGTCGCGGGAGTCGGTGACGATGGCCCGCCAGGGCTTGCTCGCCTGCCCCTCGTCGGCCGCGACGCGAAACCGCACCAGCGGGCCGCCCTCGCCGAACTGCAGGAGGTCTCCGTCTTTCAGTTCGGACTCGAAGCTTCGCTGGCCGTTGATGAGGAGGGCGTTCTTCCCGCTGCGGTCCCGAATCAGGGGGGCATGGTCTTCGACCGCAATCTCCGCGTGGAGGGGGCAGACGGTCGGGTCTTTCGCCGGGTCGAACGAAACGTGACAGGACTCCCCGACACCGACACGGATCGTCTCGGCGTCGAACGACTGGGTCAGGCCGCGCAGGCTGCCGGTGAGGTGGCACAGCATCATCCGCATGGCGCCGTCACCCATAGCACCAAGGCGGGGGGGCGTCAAGCAAGGCCGGAAGCGCGGCCGTCACGGCATACGGAGGCTCAGGCCTTGTCAATATGGCTAGGACGTCCGTTTGGGCTCGGTCCCCGGGAATTGTCTCAGGCCCGCCCGCGCGGCGATCTCATGCAGCTTTTCGTGAATCGACTCGTTGTTGTATTCCTGGATATCGGACAAGGCCATGGAGAAATCCGTGAGCGCCGCGAGCCAGGCGTGCTGGTTGTCGAGCGTGGCCGGCTTGGCGCGCACGCGCTCGATCTGCAACGAGGCCCCTTTGAGCCGGGCCACAGCTTCGTCGAGATGCTTGGGGAGTGCCATGATCGTCCTCCTTGACGAGGGTCTGGGATAGGGGCCTGTCTTGTGCGCTCGGCCGCCGGCCGGTCCCGGCTTCGTCATCGCTTCAGCGACGCGGCGGCCGCCAGGAGTTGTTTGATCCGCAGGGCCGGCTCGATGACGCCGAGGCCGATGAAGCTCGGCACGAAGGGGGTTTCCGGTTTCTTCCTGCCCTTGAGTTGCACATCGAGCTCTTTCCCGCCCACCGTGAGCGGAAGCTTTTGAATCCTGGCCTGGGTCACGATGCCCAACAGGGCCACTTTTCCGCCCGCCGTGAAGTGCCCGTGACGGTCCGTTCCCGCCGGCAGCTTGAACACCGGCCCGCCGCTGTTGCCCGGAAACACGTTGCTGTCGATCAAGAAGGGGGTGGATTGCGGTTTAGTCGGGGACACCCAGGAGATGATGCCCTGGCGGACGATGGCTCTCGTCCAAAAATGCGGGCCGACCGCGCCGGGGTAGCCCAGCACGACCACGGGGGCTCCCTCGTAGATGTCCTTGGCCGCGGCAAAGTCGTCGGTCGTCACCGTCGGCACCCTGGCCCTTCCGACTTGGTCCGGCGGGATGGCCAGCGGGAGACAGGCCAAGTCAACGGCCGGGTCCGGATGAGCCAGCCATCGTCGCCGGCCCCGTTGCTTGAGGGTGATCCGGACCCCGAAGTGTTCGTGCACCGGTTGATCGTCCAGCCAGGAGAAGCGAATTTGCAGGTGGGCGGGGTCCCAGCCCTCCGCCTGGTCCAGGAAGACGTGTTTGGCCGTCACCAGCCAGGGAGTCCCGGTCGGGTCGTCCTTCAGCCAGAACATGACGCCGGTGCCGACCACCACAAAAAAGTCGCGACGGGAAAGTTTCCCCGCCCGCCCCGTGACCGGAAACGAGTGAATGTGGCCGATGGCCACGGTGGCGTCACGCCAGGGATCGATCCACGCGGTCAGCTTCATAGGCTCCATTCGATGAGGATGAGGTGCGCTAGTCGGCCGGGGCGGCGCCGGCCGGCCTCATGGCTTCGAGTCGGTTTCTCACCACCTCCGGATCGTTGATCCCGCGCAGCCGGATCTGTCCGCCGCCGGTTCGGATCACGAGCGTGCCGATGCCCATCCACTGAGCCATCGGCCCTTGTCGGATCGTCAGCTCCTCGATCTGTGGTATGGCCACGGTCTCGATCACGCGGCCGGTGTAGCCGTTGGTCACCGTCACGCGGCTGCTGGTGATGCTATATCGGGCCCACCGGCGCAAACAGGCGGCGCATACCAGCAGCGCGACGGCTCCTCCCAGCCACAGGCCCCACCCCGGGATGTCGAACTTGAGCAACAACAAGCCGCGCAACGCGGTCAACAGACTCATGAAATAGAGCCAGGCAAACTGACCCCAGGACGGGTAAGCCTCCCACCTGACGGTCTCATCACTGCCGGGTGGTTCGGTCATGCTGGCTGCTCCGGTCTGACGCAAGGTTCTCGTTGAGGTACAGCAAGGGCAATGCCATCGGACTCGACCCGGCAGCGGGGGAGATTCCTTGGAAAACAAGGCTGTTGCAGGATTGGGCGTCCCCTTCTATAGGACGATTCAGGAAAACCTCTACAGCCTGGCGGAGCAACTGTAGCGAAAGACTACACAGAAAAAAGGAGAGCCGATCCGGAAGAGGCACGGCTGCGCGTACCCTAGCCGGCCGCCGGCGGTTCAGGCGAGATAGGCGGCGACGATACCGGACAGCACGATCCCGTCGAACGTGCCGGCCCCCCCGATGCTGGCCGTTCCCGTGGCGATCCGAGCGATGTCGCGCAGGTGCAGGAGGTCCGCGCCGACTCCGATTAGGTCGTTACATCGTTCGCTGAAGCAGCGGGCGCAAGGCGCTCAGCGGTCTGCTGTTCAGCACGTCGGTCGGTTCCAGCCAACCGCGCCTGGCCTGTCCGACGCCGAACCGAAGGTTCTCGAAGTCGAGCACGCTGTGGGCGTCGGAGTTGATGCTGACCAGCACTCCCTCTTCTTTCGCCATCCGGCAATAGGCATCAGCCAGGTCCAGCCGCTCCGGATGCGCGTTGACTTCCAGAAAACATTGCCGCTCGCGCGCCTGGCGGATCAGGCGCGGCAGGTCCACGTCATAGGGTTCCCGTTCTTGAATCAGGCGCCCGCTCGGATGGGCCAGGATCGTGAAATGCGGCCGGTCCATAGCCCGCAGGATCCGCTCGGTCTGCCGCTCGCGCGACAGGTTGAAGTGACTGTGCACGGCGGCCACGACCAGGTCCAGCCGGCCGAGCACGCCGTCCGGCAGGTCCAGTCGGCCGTCCTCCAGAATGTCCACCTCGATCCCCTTGAGCAGGGTGATGCCCGGTTTGGTCTCGTTCAGCCGATCGATCTCGTCCAGTTGGGCCAGCAACCGTTTGGCGTCCAGGCCGTGCGTCATGGCGAGCCGTTGAGAATGGTCGCAAATCGCCAGGTATTCGAAGCCGCGCGCTCGGGCCGTCCGGGCCATCTCCGTGAGGTTGTTTCGGCCGTCCGTCGCGTTGGTGTGGGCATGCAGGTCGCCTCGTAGATCGCCGAGCTGCACAAGCTGCGGGAGCCGACCCTCCCGCGCCGCGTCGAACTCGCCGCGATTTTCCCGCAGCTCCGGCGGAATCCAGGGCAACCCCACCGCGGCATAGACGGATTCCTCCGTCTGTCCCGCCACGCGCCGCTCTTCCTTGAAGACCCCGTATTCGTTGACCTTGAGCCCCCGTTGCTGCGCCAGCTGGCGCAGCACGATATTGTGCGCTTTGCTCCCCGTGAAATATTGGAGCGCGGCTCCGTAGCTCTCTTCGCCGACCACCCGCAAGTCCACTTGCAGTTTGCAGGCGAGACGGACGGTGGCCTTGGTGCCGCCATGGGCCAGCACGGCTTCCACTTCGTCGTAGGAGACGAACCGGTCCATCACCGGGCTGTCGGCGCGGGCGGTCGCCAGGATGTCCAGATCGCCGATCGTCTCTCTGGCCCGGCGATAGCTGCCGGCCGCCACGACCCGGCCGACTCCCGGCGAGGCCTTGAGGTAGGCCACCAGCGCCTCGGCATACTGGGCCGCAGTGGCAAGCTTGAACCGGCCCTCGGCGCCGGCGCGCGCCTCCAGCTCGTGCAGAATCTGCCGTTCCAGCTTCTCGCCGAATCCTGTCAGGGCGCTGATGCGGCCGGTGCGGGCGGCGTGATGCAAGTCCTTGAGCGTCCGAATGCCGAGCGTCCGGCTGAGCGTCTTGACCCGCTTGGGGCCGAGCCCCGGGATCTTGAGCAGCTCGACAAGCGTGGGCGGCACGGCTCTCCGATGCTCGTCGAGCATGGGGGTGGTGCCGGTCTTGACGATGTCCTCGATCTTGCCCGCCAGGTCCTTGCCGATGCCGGGCAGCTCGGTCAGGTCCTCGCCTTGGGCCAGCAGGCTGGTGACCTCACGACTCAAGTCGCGCAAGGTGCGCGCCGCGTTGCGGTAGGCGCGGATGCGGAAGGGATTGGCGTCCTCGATTTCCAGTAAGTCGGCGATCTCGTCCAGCTTGGCGGCGATATCGGCGTTATGGACCGGCATGGCAATCGCTCATCGGCCCGGGGACCGTGATTTGGTCTTCTTGCCGACGATCCGCTCCCGTTCATTCGCCTGCTTGAGTCCGGCGAATTTCTTGGCCTGACGTTTCGGCAGGTTCTTGAAGGGGGGCCTCTGTTTCCTGGTCTTTCCCCCCGGGGCCGGGTATAGGTGCGTCCCGGCTGATCCATCGAATGCCGCCAGGGCCTTCTCCGGGCTGGTGATGATGATTTCGCGCCCGCCCCGTTCCAGAAACCACATGGCCGCTTCGATCTTCGGCCCCATGCTGCCGGGCGCGAAATGGCCTTCGGCCAGATAGGTCCTGGCTTCCTGCACCGTCAGGGTGCCGAGGGGCCGTTCCTTTGTCGTCCCGAAATCCAGCATGACTTGTTCCACCGCGGTCAGGTCGAGAATCGTATCTATCCCAAGCTCGACGGCCAGGCGGCTCGAGGCCAAGTCCTTGTCCACGACGGCCTCGACGCCGGCCAGCGTGCCGTCACGTTCCCGACGGACCGGAATGCCCCCGCCGCCGCCGGCGATGACGATGACGCCGGCCTCAACGAGCCGGCGGACGATCGAGGCTTCGACGATCCCGATCGGGAGGGGCGAGGGCACCAGCCGGCGATAGCCTCGATGCGCGTCTTCGGCGATCCGCCATCCCGTCGCCCGCCATCGCTCGGCTTGCTCCTGCGTATAGAAAGGGCCGACGGGCTTGGTCGGATGCCCCATCCGCGGATCGTCCGGATCGACGAGGGTCCTGGTGATGACGGTCGCCGCCGGATGATCGCCGATCCCCCGTTGCCGTAAGAGGTTCTGCAGACATTGCTGGATCAGGTAGCCGGTTTCCCCTTGAGACTGCGCGACGCAAACGTCCAGCGGCAGGTCGTAGGTCTGCCCGCGCGCCGCCTCCGCGCGGAGCAGGATCTGTCCGACTTGCGGACCGTTCCCGTGGGTGAGGACCACCCGATGTCCGCGCCGGATCAGTTCGACGACTCCGGTCAACGCCGATCGCAGGGTGGCCGTTTGCTCGTCGAGCGTACCCCGTTGCCCGGCTTTGACCAGGGCGTTGCCGCCGAGCGCGACCAGCACCCTCTCAGGCATGGGCCTTGACCTTCTCGAGGAATTCGCGCACGACCTCGCGGAGGGTCGGCCGGCCCGTCTCTTCCAGCTCGTACGTGGCCCGGCAGGTCGGCTGGACGATCTGAATCACGCGCCGGAGATCCACGGGGGTGGCGATCAACACCGCATCGCACTCGACTCCCCGGATCGTCTCCTCGAGCTCGCACATCTGTTGGGGCCCATAGCCCATGGCCGGGAGCAAGGGGCCGATGTGCGGGTACTCGGCGAAGGTCCGGCGGATGGAACCGACGGCCCAGGGGCGGGGATCCACCAGCGCGCGCGCGCCCCATTTTCTGGCCGCGAGCACCCCGGCTCCGAAGCTCATGCCGCCGTGGGTGAGCGTCGGCCCGTCTTCCACGACCAGCACGCGCTTGCCTTGGACCGCTTCCGGATCGGTGAGCGAGATCGGCATGGAAGACTCGATCACCACGGCAGCGGGATTGTACGCCTTGAGGCTCTCGCGCAGGGAACGGGTCTGCTCGGGGTCGGCGCTGTCCAACTTGGTCAGGACGATGACCTGCGCCCGCCGCAAGTTGACCTCCCCCGGATAGTAGCTCCGCTCATGCCCGGCCCGGTGCGGGTCAGCCAGAACTAGCTCCAGGTCTGAGGCAAAGAAAGACCAATCGTTGTTCCCTCCATCCCAGAGGATCACGTCGGCCTCGGCTTCCGCCCGGCGAAGAATCCGTTCGTAATCCACGCCGGCATAGACGAGGTCGCCGCTCACGATGTGCGGCTCATACTCTTCCATTTCCTCGATCGTGCATTCGGCTCGGGCGAGGTCGGCGAGGTCGGCGAAGCGCTGAACGGCCTGTTTGGCCAAGTCGCCGTAAGGCATCGGGTGGCGCACGACCGCCACACGCAGCCCTTCGCTCCGCAGGATCGCGGCGATCTTGCGCGCCGCCGGACTCTTGCCGCAGCCGGTGCGGACCGCGCAGACCGACACCACCGGTTTGGCGGAGGCCAGCATCGTCGCACGCGGGCCGAGGAGCCGAAAGTCCGCTCCCCTGGCCATGGCCCGTGAAGCCTTGTGCATCACGGCCTCGTGCGGGACGTCGCTGTAGGCGAAGACCACCTGCTCCACCTGCTGTGCATCGATCAAGGATTCCAATTGCTCCTCGGCATGGATGGGAATCCCTTCCGGGTACAGGGGTCCGGCCAAGGTCGGCGGATAGAGCCGCCCGGCGATGTTCGGAATTTGCGCCGCCGTGAAGGCCACCACCCGGTAGTGCGGGTTCTGGCGGAAGACGACGTTAAAGTTGTGAAAATCCCTCCCGGCCGCCCCCATGATGAGCACCTTGGTCTGATCCATGTGCGCTCTTCCTCGTCGCGTGGCGATCACATCGAAGAAAAGCAAGAACTGTGCGCGTTCCCTTGCATCCCGCTGTTCGTGGAAGCGGCATGATTTCGCGCACCTGACTTCCTGTTTCTCCGCGAAGAGGGTCGCGGGGACCTTCCCTGACGCGATTCTCCACGGAACGGGAGCCGGGCTTGATGAATAATGCTACAGGTGGATGGACGGCCTGTAGGGCGATTGCGCCCATCGGTCTGATTTGTTGGGGATTTGCCCCTGCGCCGGCTGAAAATGGCCCGGTCCTCCTTTGGTCTATCCCTTGCACAAACAGGCGGTGAGTGAGGGATGAACCTGTGTCCTGGGAGCCGATCGTCAAATCGCGACGGGATTGGGAGGTGGTGCCCCACCTCCACGACTACGGCGACATCCGTTCGAGCTTTTCCTGGGAGCGGGCGCGACAGGAACTCGACGGGCTGCCGGGCGGAGAGGGGCTCAATATCGCGTACGAGGCGGTCGACCGCCATGCAACGGGCCGGCTGCGGGACCACCTGGCCTTGCGGTGGATCGGCAGGAACGGCGAGGTGCAGGATTATACCTACGGCCGCTTGCAGGAGCTCACCAACCGGTTTGCCAATGTGCTGCAGCACCTCGGGGTGGCCAAAGGAGACCGGGTCTACGTCCTGGCGGGCCGCATCCCCGAGCTCTACATTACCGCCCTCGGCACGCTCAAAAACCGCAGCGTCTTCTGTCCGCTCTTCTCGGCGTTCGGCCCGGAGCCCATCCGCGCGCGGCTGGGGATCGGCCAGGCGAAAGTCCTTGTGACCACGGAATCTCTCTACCATCGGAAGGTGGAGGCGCTGCGGGCCTCGCTCCCCCACCTCCAGGAGGTCCTGCTGGTCGGCGACGCCCACAAGCCGACGAACGTCCCGGGGACGAAGGACTATTACTGGCTGATGGCGGAAGCCAGCGACCGATTCGCCATCCAGCCCACCGATCCGGAAGACATGGCGCTGCTGCACTTCACGAGCGGGACGACCGGCACCCCCAAGGGCGCGGTCCATGTGCATCAGGCGGTGGTGGCTCACCACATCACCGGGAAGCTGGCCCTCGATTTCCACAAGGAAGACATCTTCTGGTGCACGGCCGACCCTGGCTGGGTGACCGGCACCTCCTACGGGATCATTGCCCCCCTGACCAACGGCATCACGAGCATCGTGGACGAAGCCGAGTTCGACGCGGACCGTTGGTATCGCATTCTTGAGGAACAGCGGGTCTCGGTCTGGTACACGGCTCCGACCGCCATCCGCATGATGATGAAAGCGGGGCTGGAGCCGGTGCGCAAACATGACCTGCGCGCGTTGCGGTTCCTGGCCAGCGTGGGCGAGCCGCTCAACCCGGAAGCGGTCGTCTGGGGCCAGCAGGCCTTCGGGAGGCCGTTTCACGACAACTGGTGGCAGACCGAGACGGGCGGGATCATGGTCGCCAACTATGCGGCGATGGACATCCGACCCGGCTCCATGGGCCGTCCGCTTCCGGGGATCGAGGCGGCGATCGTGCGGAAGACGTCCGAAGGGGGGATCGAAGTCGTCCGGGAGCCGGAGGTCCAAGGCGAGCTGGCGTTGCGGCCCGGTTGGCCGTCGATGTTCCGGGCCTACTGGAACGAAGCGGAGCGATACCAGAAGTGCTTCGCGGGGGGGTTCTACCTGACCGGCGATTTGGCCAAACGGGACAAGGACGGCTATTTCTGGTTCGTCGGGCGCGCGGACGATGTGATCAAGACCTCCGGCCATTTGATCGGACCCTTCGAGGTCGAGAGCATCCTGCTCGAGCACAAGGCGGTCGCTGAAGCCGGCGTGATCGGCAAGCCGGACCCGGTGGCGATGGAGGTGGTCAAGGCCTTCGTCTCGCTGAAGGACGGGTATGAACCGACCCGTGAGCTGCAGCGGGAGTTGATGGGGTTCGCGCGGGCCAGGCTGGGCGCCGTGGTGGCGCCGAAGGAAATCGAGTTTCTCCCCTCGCTTCCCAAGACGCGCAGCGGGAAGATTATGCGGCGGCTGCTCAAGGCCCGTGAGCTGGGGTTGCCGGAAGGTGACACGTCGACGTTGGAAGGATAGCGCTCAGCGGTCAGCATTCAGCTTCCGGAGAGAGTGACGGCTGAAAGCTGATGGCCATGAGCTCTTATCTCCGATGGAGTGCCCATGAGTCTGGAGATTGACCGCACAAAGGCCCTGGACCTGCTCCGGCAGATGTTGCGCATCCGCCGCTTCGAAGAAAAAGCGGCGGAGCTCTACAGCCTCGGCAAGATCCGCGGCTTCCTTCATCTCTACATCGGCGAGGAGGCGGTCGCGGTGGGCGCGATGCAGGCGTTCACGCAGGAGGATGCCCTCGTGGCGACCTATCGGGAACATGGACAGGCGCTCCTGCGCGGCACGCCGGCCGGCACCCTCATGGCGGAACTCTACGGCAAAGCCAACGGCTGCGCCAGAGGCCGAGGGGGGTCCATGCACTTTTTCGATGCCTCGCGCCGCTTTTACGGCGGCATGGCCATCGTGGGAGGAGGGTTGCCGGTGGCGGTCGGGCTGGCCTTGGCCGACAAACTGCAAGGCAAGACACGCCTGACCGCCTGCTTCTTCGGAGACGGGGCCGTGGCGGAAGGCGAGTTCCACGAATCGCTCAACCTGGCGGCTTTGTGGAAGTTACCGGTGCTCTTTCTCTGCGAGAACAACCGCTATGCCATGGGAACCGCCCTGGCGCGGCACCAGGCCCAGCCCGATGTCACGCTCAAGGCGCAAGCCGAGGGAGTCGCGGCCGAGGCCGTGGATGGCATGGATGTGCTGGCCGTCGAGAAGGCGACCAAGCGGGCCGCCGAATCGGTGCGCGGAGGAAACGGTCCGTACTTGCTGGAATATCGCACCTACCGGTTCCGCGCCCATTCGATGTATGACGCGGAGCTCTATCGCACAAAGGAGGAGGTCGAGCAATGGAAGCAGCGTGATCCGATCGTGATCTTTGAAGGGCAACTGCGGGAATGGAAGTGTCTGACCTCCGAAGACCTGGCCGCCATGGAGGCGGCCATTGCCGCGGAGATCGCCGCGGCGGTGGCCGAGGCGGAGGCGGGCCCCTGGGAACCGGTCGAAGACCTGACGAAAGACGTCTATACGAGTGAACAGTTTTGAGTTGGTTTCGAAACTGATAACTCAAAACTGAAGGAGGACGCATCATGGAGCGAGAAGAGGGCAATGTTGAGGGGCTAATTGTAGCGTTCTTAGGCGGCGTGCTCATCGGCGCGGCGGCGGGGCTGCTCCTGGCGCCTAAATCGGGCCGAGAAACCAGGGCCACGTTGAAGGATTATGCGCAACAGGCGGAAGAAGAGCTGGCGGAGAAAGTCACCCGCATCAAGGCCTCGATTGCGTCCTGCCAGCAAGCCTGCGAGGAACATCTGAAGGCGCACAAGGAACATGCCAGGGGGCCAGTGACCTAGGCCCAAGCGAGGCGCGCAGGACCGGCAGGACGGTTGGCATGGGCCGTCAAGATCAGAGTGTGATGCGATGACGAAGGCCACCTATCGTGAAGCGGTGCGGGCTGGGTTGCGCGAGGCGCTCCTCGGCGACCCGCGGGTGTTTTTGATGGGCGAGGACGTGGGCCGCTACGGAGGCGCCTACGCCTGCAGCCGGGGCCTGCTCGAGGAGTTCGGCCCCGAGCGTATCCGCGACACGCCCCTGTCGGAGTCCGCCTTCGTCGGGGCGGGTATCGGCGCGGCCCTGGGCGGGATGCGGCCCATCGTGGAAGTCATGACCGTCAATTTCAGCCTGCTGGCGTTGGACCAGATCGTCAACAACGCGGCCACGATCCGGCATATGTCCGGCGGCCAGTTCAGCGTGCCGCTCGTGGTGCGCATGGCCACCGGCGGGGGCCGCCAGGTGGCGGCGCAACATTCCCACAGTCTGGAAGGCTGGTACGCGCACATTCCCGGGATCAAGGTCGTGACGCCGGCGACCGTGACCGACGCAAAAGGCATGCTGCTGGCCGCGCTCAAGGAGCCGGACCCCGTGTTCATCTTCGAACATGCCTATCTCTACCCCACCGAGGGCGAGCTGGACGAGTCGGCGATGGTGGACCTGACCCGGGCCGCGGTGCGCCGGTCCGGCCGCGACGTGTCGATCGTGACCTTCGGCGGGTCGCTCTGGAAAGCGCTGGAAGCCGCCGATCGGTTGGCCGGCCAAAACATCGACGCCGAGGTGCTCGATCTGCGGTCGCTGCGCCCGCTGGACACCTCGACGATCCTGGCCTCGGTCGCCAAGACCCACCGGGCCGTGGTCGTGGACGAGGGCTGGCGGACCGGCAGTTTCGCGGCCGAAGTCAGCGCGCAAATCATGGAAGGCGGGTTCTACGATCTGGACGGGCCGGTGGCGCGCGTCTGTAGCGCCGAAGTCCCCATCCCCTACCCGAAACATCTGGAAGATGCCGCATTGCCCAATGTCGCGGCGATCGTGCAGGCGGTCCGGCAGTTGGTGAAGTCCCGTGGCTGAATGCCGGATGTCCATACCGAGTCGCCGCGTGAATCTCGTGGAGGTTTTCTATGCCCAATGAGTTGCTCTTCGTGATCGTGGGAGTCGCGGCCGGCATCCTGAGCGGGCTGATCGGCATCGGGGGAGGGGTGGTCATCGTTCCGCTGCTTGTCTTCCTCTTTGGTTTCTCGCAGCATGAGGCCCAAGGGACGACGTTGGCCCTCATGGTTCCGCCCATTGGGCTGCCGGCCGCCTGGACCTATTATCAAAGCGGACACGTGAACTTCGAGGTCGCCCTGCTGATCTGCGTGGGGTTTTTCCTCGGAGGCCTGGTGGGCGCGAAATTGGCCATCGGCACCTCCAACGTCATGTTGGAACGAATCTTCGGAGTGGCGATGCTCCTGATCTCGTTGAAAATGCTCCTTGCGAAGTGAGAATCTTGCCGGCATGGTGACGCTGTATGGCTGAGTTTGTGATGCCCACCCTGGGGGCCGACATGAGCGCCGGGACGCTGGTGGCCTGGAAGAAAAAGCCCGGTGATCACGTGACTCGCGGCGAGGTCATCGCCGAAGTGGAGACCGACAAAGCGGCCATCGACGTCGAGGTGTTCACCAGCGGCGTGCTCGAAAAGCTCTTGGTTCAGCCGGGCGAGAAAGTTCCCGTCGGCACCGTGATGGCCATCATCCGGGAGGAAGGCCAGCCGGTTTCGGTGTCGGCTGCTGCCCCGCTCCCGCCTCCCACGACAGGCGAAGCCCCGGTGCCTCCTCCGTCTCCGGTTCGCGCGGCTCCGCCCCCTCTGCCTCCGGCGGTCGAACCGGGGCGCCTCAAGATTTCTCCCTCCGCCAAGCAACTGGCAACCCAGCTTGGCGTGGACACGGCATCGGTGAGGGGCACGGGGCCGGGGGGCGCGATCACGCGGGAGGATATCGAGCGGGCCGCGGCTGAGCCAACCCCGCCGGCTGAGTCGGAAGCAGGCTCGGACCGAATGGCCCGGATGCGACAAGCCATTGCCGCGGCCATGGCCCGATCCAAGCGCGAGATCCCCCACTACTACCTGGGGGGCATGATCGACATGAGCCGGGCCATGGCCTGGCTGGCCGACGAGAATCAGAAACGGGCGGTGACGGACCGGCTCCTCTACGGGGTGTTGCTGATCAAGGCCGTAGCCCTGGCCTTGCGGGAAGTGCCGGAACTCAACGCGGTCTGGAAAGAAGGACAGGCGGCACGGAGTCAGGCCATCCACGTGGGCGCGGCGATTTCCCTCCGGGGCGGCGGGTTGGTGGCGCCGGCTCTTCACGATACGGATCGTCAAAGCCTGGATGAACTGATGCGGCGCTTCCGTGATCTGGTGAAACGGGCACGCGCCGGGACGTTGCGCAGTTCCGAGTTGTCCGATCCGACAATCACGGTGACCAGCCTTGGCGAGCAGGGCGTCGAGACCGTCTTCGGCGTCATCTATCCCCCGCAAGTGGCGCTGGTGGGGTTCGGCAAAGTCGTCGAGCGGCCCTGGGTGGCGCAAGGACAAGTCGTGGCCAGACCGGTGGTGACCGCGACGCTCTCCGCCGACCACCGGGTGACCGACGGCCATCGCGGCGGCCTCTTTCTGGCCGCGGTCGATCGCCTCTTACAGGAGCCGAGCCGCCTATGAGTGTCCCCCTGACCGCCGAAGACGTGAGACGCACGACCCTCCGTGTTCTGGGGGAGATCGCGCCGGAGGCGGACCTGGCCTCGCTCAAGCCCGACGTGAGTTTCCGGGATCAACTGGACATCGACTCCATGGATTTCCTGAACTTTGTGATCGCCTTGCACGAAGCGCTGCAGGTGGAGATTCCGGAGGCGGACTATCCGAAGCTCGCGTCGTTGAACGCTTGTGTCGAGTATCTGCTCGCCCGGTCGGCGGCAAGCCGTCGCGCCTAACAGGAATCGGGCGAACCTCCGAGGTCGTTCCCGTCGCTCGGAGGCTGCCCTGTCGGACAGGGATGAGCCTGGCTGCTGGTCGATGGGTTATTCGAGGAGGCGAAGCGAGAGGAAACGGATTGGCGAGGGACCACCCACCGCTCGACTGCCGGTGGAAAGCGCTCATCTTTTTTTATGATCGGATGAGATAGCCTGAGGGAGTGGAAGACCGGACGATAGACTCCATCGTCTAATAAAAAACGGCCCGCCCTCACGTGGACCACCGGGCCTGTCGACTAGCCGGGACCCTGTCCGGCAACCCAGCACGTCCCTACCTGGCTGGTCGCCCCGCGCCTCCCTGCATCATACCGCCTCTTGCGGCCCTGCCTCTCGTGGCATCGACCAAGTGGCGCGTCCTTCGGACCACGATCCCGCTCCGGCACAGGAGCGGCGCCCTTTGCACGCTGGCTGCATGAGGGCGAGTCACCTTCCTTCGACTGCGAACCCTTCTCCGCTTCTCCTCACCTCCTGATGTCTATGTAAGCATCTCTTGCCCATGGTCAACTCTCCGGATGAGGGGCTGCCGGGGTGCTCCGGACCAGATTCCTCTCCCGGCCTCTTCCGAGGATCGCTGTCTGTAGCATGACTCCCCAGTATCACTTTGTTCGACTGTCCTGAAATGCCGCGCCGGTCGGTGCGTCTCGAAAAGCATGCAAGAACCGGATGAAGTTTCAACAGGTTACAGAGCCGACCTGCTCTGTCGCCCTGGCATCGGGCATGCACAGTCGGATGTGGCAGTCTAGGCGATCACGGAAGGAAACAGGGGGGCGCCATGAACCGACAAATGATGGTGGCCGATCGGATTCTCGAAACTGTTTCGCAGCTGCCCGGCTGTCTCATGGAAGAAGTGGTCATGGCCTGCCCGGACCTGAGCTGGAATCAGGTCTTCCTCGAGGTGGATCGTCTCAGCCGGGAAGGTCGCCTCTGCCTGATGCCGAAAGGGATGGGGTTGTATGTCCTCCAACCGGGGAAGAAGGGAGGACACAGTGTTCACGCCTAAACGAGTCAATCCCGGCCGTTGTCGGCGTTGCGGCCGGCTGATGGTCATGGTACGGCTGCCGGGATTGCGGCCGGGAGATGAAGTCCAACACTTAGTGGGGTGGCGTTGCCTCGTTTGCGGGAAGGTGGTGGACTTGCACGGGGTTGGACACAGGCACGAGGGGCTCGAACGGGAAGACGTTCGGCCCTTCTCGTGGGGGCCAATGATAATGATGGTGGGAAGGGGCGCGTTTCCAAGGTCATAATATGTTCGCACTGCAACAAGGAGGTTCGTCATGGGGGCATTAACACGTTGGGATCCGTTCAGAGAGACGCGTGTGTGGGATCCGTTCAAGGAATTGGAAGACATGCAGCGGCGGTTGTCCACGATGTTCGGCCGCGCGCCGGTTCGTAAGGACGGGGACAAGCAGGAAGCCATGACGGTGGCCGAGTGGGCCCCGCTGGTGGATATCTCGGAAGATGAGAAGGAATATCTGATCAAGGCGGAATTGCCCGAGATCAAAAAAGAGGAAGTCAAGGTGACCGTCCAGGATGACGTGCTGACGATCGCCGGCGAGCGGAAATACGAGAAAGAAGAGAAGGGCAAGAAGTTTCACCGGATCGAGCGGGCCTACGGCAGCTTTGAGCGAAGCTTCACGTTGCCGGAGGATGCCGATGCGGCCAAGGTCGTCGCCGACTTCAAGGACGGAATTCTGAAGATCCATCTGCCCAAGTCCGAGAAGGCCAAGCCGAAGAGCGTGGAAGTCAAAGTCGGCTGACCGCCTGTCTCTGCCCAGGGCCGCTCGCGGTGGACAGAGGGGCCGAGCCCCCTGTGTTCGAACGGAAAGGGACGCATGGTCGTCTTGAAGGATCGGGAAGAGGCAGGGCGATTGCTGGCGGAGCGGCTGGGCGCCTATCGGGACGACCCGAACGCGCTGATCCTGGCGCTTCCCCGTGGCGGGGTGGCGGTCGGCTATACGTTGAGCCTGGCCTTGCACCTGCCGCTCGATGTCTTGATCGTGCGCAAGCTGGGCGCGCCCGGCAATCCGGAATATGCCGTCGGGGCCGTCGCCGAAGGCGGCGCGCTCTACCTGAATCGGGAAGGGCTGCGGGATCTCGGCTTGGTCCGCGAGGACCTCGACCAGTCCATTCTGACGCAGGAAGCGGAGATTGTCCGTCGGCAGACGCTCTACCGCGGCGGCCGTTCGTTGCCGGCGATGACCGGCCGCACGATTTTGTTGGTGGATGACGGGATTGCGACGGGGTCCACCTTCTTTGCCTCGGTGGAAGCGGCTCGCAAGCTCAAACCGGATCGGCTGGTCGCCGTCATCCCGGTCGGGCCGAAGGAGACGTTGCTGCGAGTGCAACGGGAGGTGGACGAGTTGGTGTGTCTGATGACGCCCCGGCTGTTCTTCGCCGTCGGCAATCACTATGAAGAGTTCCGGCAGGTCGAGGACGAGGCGGTGGTCCGATATCTCGAGAGGGCGGCTGCGGCGCTCCGCGAAGAGCGGCGGGCGTCGCGCGCGTAACAGAGTCCAACCGAAGCCTTTCAGGAGGAGTGTGTGTATGGTCGCACGAGCGGGTAAGTCCAACGGTAATCCGGCGGTTCGAGTGGCGCGCAGGGATCGAACGATTCAAGAGGCCCGGCATGATGTCTACCAAGCCCGCGGCAAGTTCCGGGAACCGACCGCCTGCCCGCGATGTGGAGCGGTATTCCACAAGGGACGCTGGATCTGGGGGGTCAGGCCGGCCAAAGCCCATGAGGCGATCTGTCCGGCCTGCGAGCGTATCAGCGACCAGAACCCGGCCGGGATTCTGACCCTGCGGGGGTTGTTTCTCACCGTGCATCGGGACGAGATCCTGGGACTCATCCACAATGAAGAGGCCAAGGCCAAGGCGGAACATCCCCTCTCGCGGGTCATGAAAGTCGCTCAGAAAAACAGCAC
>JAGWTI010000096.1 GCA_028876065.1 Nitrospirota bacterium | reverse complement strand
ATACTGGCGATGGTTGCATCGGCACCCCGCGCGATCATCACCAGTCTGCTACGAGTGTTGGTGGTCAAGAGTGATCATGCTGCGCTGGCAACCTGATATGAGAAGGAGGATGCCCATCCCTGACAACATGTAAAGAAGACGGACAGCGCTGGCGTAGGAGTATCAAAATATTTCTAGAGTCACGCCCCTCGGTGTCTTCTCCAAAGAGTTAGCGGGGACTTCGTTCGCGCATATCGAGACTCATTAAACGGTCAAACATCATCATCGGGCAAGAATCGAGGTCTCGCGGGCTAGTAGACGGCCTGGAAGGAACATTTTGATTAGAGCAGTGTCGTTGTGGGCCGGAGGCGTCCACAAGGACATTCCTGCTGGTAAGGCATTTGAGACGGACATGCGAGACGGGCGGTGTATGTGATGCGAGGGACGGTTATGTGGAAAGGGTGGAGGGTACGATTGCGACAGGGGTGTCTCTGGCTGGTGCTGGTTCTATGCGTCATGCTCAGTGCGGTTCACATTGATTTGGTGTCAGGCGAAGAACCGGCGGCCCCGCCAGGCGTCTTAGAGCGGCTAGAGCGGTTAGAAAAAAAGGTTGAGGCTCCTGGTCTGTGGAAGACGTTGGGCCTGAAGCTCTCCGGAGGCGTGGACATCGCCTACACCCAGAATTTCAACAATCCGAACAGCAATCTCAACCAGCTGCATATCTTCGATACGGACGCGAACGGATTCATGCCTCACTTGGCGCAGGTCTTACTGGAAAAGCCGGCCGAAGCCGGGGGAGATGCCCTTGATCGGGCCGGATTTCGTGCGCGGTTGAATTTCGGCCTCGATGCACGGGTGACCAAGGCCCGAACAAATCCTCTTCCTGGCGTCAGTAACAGCGAATTTGACTACCAAGAGCTGTACGTTCAGTACATCGCCCCAATCGGGAACGGGCTTGACGTGAAGTTCGGGAAGATCAACACGCTGATCGGATATGAGGTGATTCAGAGTTGGGAAAACCCGAACTTCTCCCGGTCGTTTATGTTCGGGTTAGGCCAGGCCTTTACCACAACCGGTTTGCGCCTGACGTATCAATTCAATCCTGTGGTGTTGGCCTCGGTCGGAGTCATCAATGGATGGGACAATGTTGACGACAACAATAGAGGCAAATCGATCGAGTGGCTGGTGGCTCTGACGCCCCACGAGCGGTTCGGCCTGAGTTTCTATGGGTCCTATGGACCAGAGCAGCCTAACCGGACGTTCGGCGGAACGTTTACACCTGGTCCTCCCCTAGGAAATAACCCCGCGTCCAACCGGCTGGCTGCCGGAACGATCCTCACCATCAAGGCCACTGATCAGGACACCATCGTTCTGGAGCCGTATTACGTCAATGAGACGAACAATCCGGCGCGTGCGAGCAACTCGGCCCTGAAGTCGAACGCGCGCTGGGACGGATTTGCCGGGTATCTCATCCATGATTTCACGGACCAATGGAGCTTCAGGTTCCGGGGAGAAATCTTCGAGGATGCCGGCGGTGCTCGCACGTGCAGCGGGACTTTCGACAGCGCGGGCGGGGTGAACACCTGCTTCGGCGCCACGAACACGACGCCGGCCACGCCGATCGCCCAGACGCTCTGGGAGGTGACGCCGACCCTGCAATACAAACCGGTGCCCTCGCTGATTACCCGCATCGAGATCCGGCATGACCAGTCAAATAAGAATGTCTTCCAGTACGGTGGTATAGGAACCAACCACCAAGAAACTCTCTCCATCGAGGCGATTTATCTGTTCTAACGATTGACGATAAGGAGGACAGGATGACAGCACCGGGACGTTGCAGAATCGGACTTCGCTGGATTCTTCTCTGTATTGCCATTTCCGTCACGTCGGCGGACGGAGTATTGGCCGAAGAAATGCCTCCCGCTGGCTCCCTATCGGCTCCGGTACAGTCTTCTCCCGTCGCCCCTTCCCCATCCCCACCCAAGATTGACACGGGGGACACCACCTGGCTTCTGACGTCTTCGGCCTTGGTTTTGGCGATGACCGCGCCGGGGTTGGCCCTGTTCTATAGTGGGATGCTGCGAAGGAAGAACGTTCTCAGCACGATGATGCAATGTTTTATCATCCTGTGCCTGGTCAGTTTGCAATGGGTTCTCTGGGGGTACAGCCTGGCCTTTGGGCCTGACAAATGGCACGTCATTGGAGGGCTGGACTGGATGGGGCTCAGCGGCGTGGGAGGAGACCCCTATCCGGATTACGCTGCGACCGTTCCCCACCAGGCCTTCATGGTCTTTCAATTAATGTTCGCGGTGATCACCCCGGCGTTGATTACCGGGGCATTCGCGGAGCGGATCAAGTTCAGTGCCTTCGTGGTCTTTATTCTCCTGTGGACCACGGTTATCTATGATCCGTTGGCGCATTGGGTCTGGGGGATTGGGGGGTGGTTGCGGAACCTCGGGGCGCTGGATTTTGCCGGGGGCACAGTGGTCCACATCAGTTCGGGGGTCGCCGGATTGGCCTGCGCGGTGGTCCTTGGGAAACGTCATGGCCATGGTCGTGAGCCTATGCCGCCGCATAACTTGCCGATGACTGTGATGGGGGCCAGTCTTCTCTGGTTTGGGTGGTTTGGGTTCAACGCGGGTAGCGCCCTATCGGGCGGGGCTTTGGCCACAAGTGCGTTTGTGGCCACCAATACGGCAGCGGCGGCGGCGGCGCTCGCATGGTTGGTGTCGGAATGGGTCTATCGGGGAAAGCCTACCATGTTGGGAGCGGCCAGCGGAGCCGTTGCAGGACTGGTGGCTATCACGCCCGCAGCGGGTTACGTGGGGCCGCTGCCCTCTATTTTGATCGGAATTGGGGCCGGGGTTATCTGTTACATCGCCGTCTTGCTCAAGGATCGAATGGGGTATGATGATGCCTTAGATGCGTTTGGCATCCATGGTATCGGAGGAACCTGGGGCGCGCTGGCCACCGGACTGTTTGCATCCAAGGCTATTAATCCTGGCGGGGCGGATGGGCTATTTTTCGGAAACCCCGGGCAGTTAGGTATTCAGGCTCTCTCCGTCGCCATTTCTTGGTTGGTTGCATTTGGGGGAACCTATGTTCTCCTCAAGTTGGTTGATGTGACCGTCGGGCTCAGGGTCACGAAAGAGGACGAAGTGACCGGGCTTGACTTGAGTCAGCACAATGAGACGGCCTACTCATGATAAGAGCCTGCCGGAATCGGGCACACCGCCGCATGGTGGACGTGCAGAAGGATGGACAGGTCTGGGTGGTAGACGACTCCGTCGACAGAGGGAGGGATGCCCATGAAGTTAATTGAAGCGGTCATCAAACCATTTAAGTTGGAAGAGGTGAAAGAGGCCTTGGAAGAAATCGGGATTCAGGGTATGACGGTGACCGAGGTTAAAGGGTTCGGCCGGCAAAAAGGCCACTTTGAAACCTACCGGGGAACTGCCTACAAGAGTGAATTTGTGCCAAAGGTGGAGATCAAGGTGGCTGTGGCTGACAGTCAAGTCCAGCGCGTGATTGAGGTGATTATGCGTCACGCAAAAACCGGCAGCATCGGAGATGGAAAAATATTCGTGCGGCAGCTTGATAGCGTCGTGCGCATCCGGACGGGCGAGGTGGGCGAGACTGCGCTGTAAGGCTGCGCTTGAGGGAGCGCGGCGCAAGGCAATAACGGACAGTTTGTATCGGAAAGACAAGGAGGCTCGGAATGAATCCCCGCGAGGTATTGGAGTTTGCCAAGAAGCATAAGGTGCAGATCGTCGATCTGAAATTTGTGGACCTGATCGGGACCTGGCAGCATTTCAGCATTCCCGTCAACGAGTTGACCGAAGGCCTGTTCAAAGATGGGTCCGGCCTCGACGGCTCGTCGATTCGCGGCTGGAAAGCCATCAACAACAGCGACATGCTGGTGGTGCCGGATCCCGAAACGGCCTGCCTGGACCCCTTTTGCGCCGTGCCGACGTTGAGCCTGGTCGGCAACGTGGTCGATCCGATCACGCGCGACGCGTACGATCGCGATCCCCGGTTCGTCGCGCAGAAAGCCGAGAAACACCTGCAGAGCACCAAGATCGGCGACACGTCCTACTGGGGGCCTGAGGCGGAGTTCTTCATTTTCGATCATGCGCGGTACGACCAGACGAGCCACAGCGGCTACTACGTCATCGATTCGGACGAGGGCGTCTGGAACATGGGGCAGGAGGGCGTGAATCTGGGCGGCAAGATCCGTCATAAGGAAGGGTACTTCCCGGTTCCGCCGACGGACACCCAGCAAGACATCCGCAGCGAGATGATCCTGGAAATGGAACGGGCCGGCATCGCGATCGAGAAGCACCATCACGAGGTGGCGACGGCGGGCCAAGCCGAAATCGATATCCGGTTCGACTCGCTGGTGCGGACGGCCGACAAGATGATGATGTACAAGTACATCGTCAAGAACGTGGCGCGCCGCCACGGCAAGACGGCGACCTTCATGCCGAAGCCCCTCTTCGGGGACAACGGGTCCGGCATGCACACCCATCAGAGCATTTGGAAAGACGGCAAGCCCCTGTTCGCCGGGAAAGAGTATGCGGGCGTGTCGCAGCTCTGCCTGCATTATATCGGCGGCATTCTGAAGCACGCGCCGGCATTGGCCGCCTTGACGAACCCGACGACCAATTCCTATAAGCGCCTCACGCCGGGGTTCGAAGCGCCGGTGTTGCTGGCCTACTCCAGCCGCAACCGGTCGGCGGGCATCCGCATTCCCATGTATTCGCCGAGCCCCAAGGCGAAGCGGATCGAGGTGCGCTTTCCGGATCCCGGCGCCAATCCGTACCTCGCCTTCGCGGCGATGCTCATGGCGGGCCTGGACGGGATCGAAAACAAGATCAACCCGGGCGAACCGGCCGAGAAGGACCTCTACGATCTCGAAGCCAAGGAGGCCGCCAAGATTCGGACCATGCCGGGCAGTCTGGACGACGCGCTCACCCACCTGGAGAAGGACCATCAGTTCCTGCTGAAGGGCGGGGTGTTCAGCGAGGATTTGATCGAGGCCTGGATCAGCTACAAGCGGACGAAAGAGGTCGATACCATGCGGTTGCGGCCGCATCCCTATGAGTTCTTTCTCTACTACGACGTGTAGAGCCTAAAAGCATGGCGGGCAGCCCCGGCGATGGGGCCGGGGTTGCCGCCAACGTAACCGATGGGAGCAGCCCGACAATGTTGTTGGGCCGTTCTTTTGGCAAAGGCGCCAGCGTTGCCGGGAAGAGGGGATACCGCCCTTCTCGGCAGTGTGCTGGCGCCTTTCTTTTTGTTCGGTGCCGGTCGGTACGTTGATCGGTGTGAGGCCTATGGAAACTGCAACGGATCTGGACGAGAGCCGGCTGACAGAGGAGCGGGAGGTCGTGGCGGCCGTAACGGCAGCCCTGGCCGGCACCGGGCCCCTGACGCAGCGGTTGGAGCGGGCGATTCAGTTGCTCGCCGACCGCTTACAGATGGTACGCAGCCGGTTGGCGGAGTTGGAGCTGGAAGCGGAGCCGTCTCGTGGGCGCACGGTGACGGGGCGGAATCTCCAAGCCAGCCTGGTCGGCCAAAGCGAGGCCATGAGCGAGGTGTATGAGGCCATTCGCCGCGTCAGCGGCAGCCAGGCGACGGTCTTGCTGCGCGGGGAAAGCGGAACCGGCAAAGAGTTGGTGGCCAAGGCGATCCACCTGCAAGGGAGCAGATCGAGAGGGCCGTTCGTCCGTCTGCATTGCGCGGCGGTGACCGAAAGCCTGCTGGAGAGCGAACTGTTCGGGCATGAGCGAGGCGCCTTTACCGGTGCCGTGGAACAGCGCAAGGGGCGGTTTGAACTGGCCGATGGCGGCACCCTGTTTCTGGATGAGGTGGGCGATATCCCGCCGTCCGTTCAGGTGAAGCTGCTGCGGGTGCTGCAGGATAAATGTTTCGAGCGAGTCGGGGGGAATCGGCTGTTGTCGGTGGACGTCCGTTTGATTTCAGCGACACACCGGGACTTGGAGGCCATGGTGCGGGCGGGGACGTTCCGGGAAGACCTCTATTACCGGTTGAACGTGGTGCCGGTGACGCTTCCGCCGCTGCGTGCGCGGGCGGGCGACATTCCATTGCTGATCGAACATTTTCTCAGGCGGTTCAATCGGGAAAACAACCGCCATGTGCGGTTGGGGCGGGATCTGTTGGCGCTGATGACTCGGTACGAGTGGCCAGGAAACGTCCGCGAGTTGCAGAATTGCGTGGAGCGGCTGGTGGTGATGGCGGAACCGGGCTCCGATCTCGTCACGCTCGACTCCGTTCCCTCCTCGCTGCGCGGCTACGTGGCCGACATGGAGCGAGTGACGCATGGGGCTGGCTCGATGCCCAAATCCGTGAAAGGGGAAACGCTCGGGCAGAGCCTGCGCGATCTGGAGCGTGAACAGCTCAAGGCGGCGCTGGAACGGTCCGGATGGGTGCAGGCCAAGGCCGCCAGGGCGCTTGGGCTGAGTCCCAGGCAGGTGGCCTACAAGATCAAAAAGTACGGAATGAGTGAAACCGAGCATTAAGGAGGGCGCCATGGCGGCAACAGGCAAGCGAACCGTGGGGGAGCACGAGCGTACACAAGGCCCAACCGACCCATCTGAAGCATGCTTCGATCGCACGGTCGAGCGGGCGGTCGTAGGGGCGGTGCTGCGGGCGGCAAGCCCTTCCCGCCGGAAGTTTCTCATCGGGCTGGGCGCCACGGCCCTCACCGCGCTCATTGCAGAGGCGTTTCCCTTGGGGAAGCTCAAGGCCTTCGCGGCGGATCCGGCGGGCAAGCCGGAGAAGAAGGACGTCAGCATCGGGTTCATCCCGATCACGTGCGGGACGCCGATCATCATGGCGGAACCCCTGGGATTTTACAAAAAGCATGGCTTGAACGCATCGGTCAAACGCGCCGCCGGATGGGCCATGATCCGGGACTGGGCCGTGAACAAGGAAGTGGATGCGGCGCACATGCTCACGCCCATGCCGCTCGCCATGACGTTGGGCGCCGGAGCCATGCCCACGGCGATGTATATGCCGGCTGTGGAGAACATCAACGGACAGGCCATTACCCTGCACATTAAACACAAGGGCGTGAAAACGGCCGCCGACATGAAAGGATTTCGTTTCTGCGTACCCTTCGACTTTTCCATGCACAATTACTTGCTTCGCTACTTCCTGGCGGAAGGGGGCGTCCATCCGGACAAGGACGTGCAGATTCGCATCGTGCCGCCTCCCGAAATGGTCGCGAACTTGAAAGCCGGCAACGTGGATGGATACCTGGGGCCGGACCCGTTCAATCAGCGCGCCGTATACGAAAACGTCGGCTTTCTCTTCATGCTCTCGCGGGAGATCTGGGACCGCCATCCCTGCTGCGCCTTTACCGTTACGAAGGACTTTGCCACGCAATACCCCAACACCTTTCATGCCATGTGGAAAGCGATCGTGGATGCGACTCACTACGCGTCCGATCCGTCCCATCGGAAAGAGATCGCCGCGGCGATCGCCCCGACCAATTACTTGAACCAGCCGGTGATCGTCTTGGAGCAGGTGCTGACCGGAACCTACGCCGACGGACTCGGCAACATCAAGAAGGTTCCGGAACGGATCGATTTCGATCCCTACCCCTGGCATTCGATGGCCGTCTGGATCCTCACCCAGATGAAGCGATGGGGACATCTCAAGGGGGAGGTGAACTATCAACAGGTGGCCGAACAGGTCTACTTAGCGGCGGGTTGCGATCGCATTGCCAAAGAATTGGGCTATCCCACGCATAAGGCGACCTCCATGACTCATACCATCATGGGCAAAGCGTTCGACCCGAACCAAGCCGAGTCTTATCTGAAGAGTTTCAAGATTCATAGCATGGCGTAAAAATAGCCGGTGCCGGGGCGCTCATTCCATTCCGCGGATGACGGAGCGTAGAAGAAACGAGGCGATATGGCGGGGTTACAGGGACCTCAAGGAACGAAGAAGGACGCGTTGCTGATCACGGTGTCGTTGCTGACGGTGTTTCTGGCGGCGTGGCATCTCTTTACGCTACGGCCTGCGTTTGACGCCGGGGGATTGACCGGCGACCAGCTGCAAACGATGGAGTTCAACGGCGACATTGTGCGGACCGCCGAGGGGGCGTACGCCTGGAATCCCGAGAAGGAAAAGGTGAAAGGGGTGCCCGGACCTCTCGCGGTGCTGGAGAAGGCCAGGGCCGAGTTGTCCGAGGCGTTCGTGAAGAAGGGGACGAACGATCACGGAATCGCGTACCTGGTGCTCTACACGGTGACCCGTTTCGGAGCCGGCTTTCTGGTGGCCTCGGTGGTGGCCATCACGCTCGGGGTTCTGTTGGGACTCAACAAGGTGCTCTTTCAGGCGGTCAATCCGTTCATTCAGATTCTGAAGCCGATTTCTCCGCTGGCCTGGATGCCGCTGCTGCTCTACACGGTCAAGGATCCGAAGTGGACGGCGGTTCTGGTGGTATTCATGGCGGCGCTCTGGCCGACCCTGGCGACAACGGCGTTCGGGGTCAATTCGCTCCGTAAGGACTATCTGCACGTCGCCGCCATCCTGCAACTGTCCTGGGTCAAACGGTTGTACAAGGTCATTTTGCCGGGCGCGGCGCCGACGATTGTGAACGGTCTGCGCATCTCGTTCGGCAGCGCGCTCGTGGCGGTCGTGCCGGCGGAAATGCTGCTGGGTGAATTGGGGGTCGGCTATTTGAGTTGGATCGAATGGAACAATCTGGATATTGCCGGGGTGATCTTCGCCATCCTTGTGGTGGGCGTCGTGGGGGTCGTGCTGGATTCGGGGTTCAATAAGTTGGCAAGTCTCGTCACCTATCAGGAGTAGCGCATGGCGTTTCTGGAAATCGATCACGTCACCAAGTATTTTGCGAGCCCGTCGGGCAACGGGCGGGTCTGCATCTTCAGGGATGCGACGATCAAAATCGAGAAAGGGGAATTCGTGACGGTGATCGGCCACTCCGGCTGCGGCAAGAGCACGTTGCTGAATATCATTGCGGGGCTGGAGACGATGACGGAGGGAGGCGTCATCCTGAACGGCAAGGAGGTCACAGGCCCGGGCCTGGACCGGATGGTGGTCTTCCAAAATTTCTCGCTGATGCCGTGGATGACGGTGTTTGAGAACATCCGGTTGGCCGTCCGGGCGGCCTATCCGGACTGGGATCGGAAGGCGATTGCCGACCACGTTCGCAAATATATCGCATTGGTCGGACTGAGCGGCGCGGAAGACAAACGGCCGATGGCCCTGTCCGGCGGGATGAAGCAGCGGGTGGGCCTGGCGAGAGCCTTCTCCATCGAGCCTAAAGTATTGCTGCTGGACGAGCCCTTCGCGCAAATCGATGCCTTGACACGAGGCGTGATCCAGGAAGAATTGGTCCAGATGTGGAATACGACCCGCAATACGGTCTTTATGGTGACCCACGATGTGGACGAGGCCATTCTCCTTTCGGATCGGATCATGCTCATGACGAACGGCCCGTCGGCGCGTATTGCGGAAATCGTGGACGTGACGATTCCTCGCCCGCGTTCCCGCGATACGGTCATCGAGCACCCCCATTATTACAAGATCCGGAATCACGTCATTCATTTTTTGGTCCGCCACGCCTCGCACGCGACGACCGTTGAGAATGCCGGTTCGGAAGATGCCCGTGGCGATACGCCGTTGGTCGTGCGTTTTTGACGTCGGATCAGAAGTTGGGAGAGAATGTCGCGGCAGTCAGGTCAATCAACCAGGAGGGGACGATGGAAGTGAAGCAGGCAAAGGACGTGATCAAGGCCAAGCGGTTGGCCAAGAAAATGACGATCGCCCAGGTGGCCAAGCTGGTGGATCGGAACCCCACGTTCGTGGCGGCGGTGTTGAACGGGACCCACCGGCTTCCGCCGAAGGAAGCGGCCAAGATCGGGAGGGTGCTGGGCTTGGACAAGGAGACCACGGAATCCCTGTCGAAATTTCCGGTCCGGACCGATTTCCCCAACACGACCGATCCCTTCAAGTATCGGTTGCTGGAGATTATCGGGGTTTACGGCGACTCCATGCGAGAGCAAGCCAACGAGATGTTCGGCGACGGGATCATGAGCGCCATCGATTTCACGATCGATATGGATCGGGTCATCGGTAGCCACGGCGAAGCCCGCTGCAAAATCACGCTGAACGGGAAGTGGCTCGAGTACAAGACGTTCTGAAATTTCCCGGCAATGAGGCACGAGGGGGCATGGCCGCCCGGACAGGCGGCGATGCCCCCTCGTATCATGCCTCTTTCCTCCCACGCACATAGGCAAGGCGACTTTGTCAGATATCCGACAAAATTGTCGGTGCTCGACGCGTCGCGCGTCGGTTCGCGTGAAAATTCCGGCTGTTTTCGTCTGTTCTGCATGGCACTGAACTTGCTCATTCCACCGTGAACCTTGTTGGCAAGGTGGATCTTCTCTGGCCAATGTATACAGGAGGTGTCAGATGGAGAGTGCCATGGATAGTCTGTCACTGTCTCGAATGGAGCCAAACCCTACGTACGGCGTGGAACAACGACTGCTCGCCGCCTTGAAGGTGCAAGGGGTCCAGACCATGGAGCAACTGGCGTCCTTGCAGCCGACCGTCAGCTGGGCCCAAGTCTTCCTGGCGATCGACCGGTTGAGTCGCTCCGGGTTGGTCTTTCTCAGGCGCGAGGGTGGGGGCCGGTATTCCGTGTCGCTCAATCGAAGGGATGGGGGAACGACCTGAGTCATGTTCGAGGCAGGGTCCCAACATCAAGCCTGGCTCCTGATCGCCACGACATTGGCGCTGCTCACGGTTCCGGGCGTCGCCCTGTTCTATGCGGGGATGGTGCGGAGAAAGAATGTCCTCAATACCTTCGCCTTGCCGATCCTGGCCCTGGTCTTGGTGTCGCTCTGTTGGATCGGCGGCATCGTGGCGGTGGATCGCTGGTTGGGGATCGGGAACATGGCTGCCGTGGGATCTGAGGCGGCGTCTCTCAGGCATGTGGGGCTTGCCCTGTCTGGGGCGTTGGCGTTGGCCTTGGTGGCGGGAGGGGTCGTCGAACGGACTCGGTGCGCCTATTTTCTTGTCTTTGGGTTGTTCTGGGTCCTGTTGGTCTATGGTCCGCTCGCCCATTCACTATGGGGGAGCGGATGGTTGGCCTCGATCGGCAGCCTGGATTTTGCAGGCGGGGCGGTGGTGCATATCAGTGCCGGTGTCACGGCTCTGGTGGCCTCGATCCTGATCGGGCCGCGCAGAGGATACGGACGGACGGAAATGCGGCCGAACAATTTGCCGCTCTCGGTCTGCGGCGCCGGCCTGATGTGGGTCGGCTGGTGCGGCTTTGCCTCGGGCCAAGGTGCGGCCACCATGGGCACGGTGACCGGCGCGTTTGTGGCGATTCAAGCGTCCGCAGCCTCGGCAGCCTTGGCATGGACTGCGGTGGAATGGGTGCAACGGGAGAAGCCGACGGTCTTGGGGACCGTCAGCGGCGGCGTCGCCGGCCTGGTGGCGATCACGCCGGCAGCCGGGTATGTCGGCCCTCTTTCGGCCATCGTCATCGGCATCGGGGCCGGCGGGCTCTGCTACATGGTGGTGAATTTCGTGAAACCGATCCTGGGCTACGATGACTCGTTGGATGTATTCGGGATGCACGCAGTGGGCGGGACCTGGGGGATGATCGCGACGGGTCTCTTTGCCTCCACGGCGGTCAACCCGTCCGGCAGCGACGGGCTGTTCTACGGTTATCCCTATCAGTTCTTTGCGCAAGCCGTCGCGGTGATCGCCGTGTGGGTTTTTGCCGGAGGGATGACCTATTTGTTGGTGAAGGGGCTTGGCATAGTGCTGTCTCCCCGTGTGGGCGAGGGAGAAGAAGTCATGGGCTTAGACCTGACCCAGCATGGAGAGAAGGGCTATTCGTAAAGAATTGTCGCATTGACGATTGGATCATTGACGAGTGGCTTTTCAATGGGCCAATGAATCAATGAGGGAATCGTCAATTCCGGAGGCGCATGGCGATCATTCACGATGATGCGGGGCGGCGTCGCTTTCTCAGTCAGGCGGTGATGGGCTTCGGCCTGTTGTTTGGCATGGGAACCTTGGCCCTCCGGTTCCTGCAGTTTCTGGTGCCCAGTCCGAAACCCAAACGGTATGAAGCGGTGCTGATCGGGGCCGAGTCGAGGGTGCCCGTCGGGGAGGCGGTGTCGATGGACCTTGGCGGCCACAAAATCATGGTGTTGCGTTCCGATGAGGGCGTGCTGGCCTTTTCCAGACGGTGCACGGACCTGGGTTGTCTGGTGTCCTGGAACAAGGAACAGGGGGAGTTCGTCTGTCCTTGCCATCAGGGCCGGTTCGACAAGACCGGGCGCAATATCGCCGGCCCTCCACCAAGGCCGTTGGACCGATTCGAGGTGGTGAAGCGCGGCGGACAGTTGTACGTGAACATCCAGAGCGGGTAGTTGACAGTTATCAGTCGTCAGTTATCAGTTCTTGGTCAATCCGAAAACTGATGACTGAAAACTGATCGCTGACAACGCTTTACGGGAGTCAGTCATGGAATCGGCCGCTTCACCGACACAGGCACCACCAGCCGATGGGCAAGATCGGAAGGACTGGATCGCCTACATCCAGAAGGATCTGCCGCAACACCTGGATTGGTGGCCCTATACGTTGGGGGCCATTCCGTTGACGTTGTTCGGGATTTTGGTGACGACGGGCCTCATGTTGACCTTTTACTATGTGCCTTCACCGGAGAAAGCCTACGAGAGCGTCGACCAGATCACCAACGGGGTCTACCTGGGG